>BNUX01000078.1 GCA_025997675.1 Spirochaetia bacterium
TTAGAAGAACGAGGGAGGCACAACGACCCAGTTGAAGACAAAAGACTCTGTATTCCCCCCCCCCCCCCCCCCCCTAATCCGCTTAGGTTACTAGGATATAATTCTCTTATAACGGGTTCAATGGAGCCCCGCCGTATAACTCATGCCCACCCAGGCTATCGGACGTTGTTCGATACGAGTATACGACGGGGCTTCTCTTTTATATTCCATTCTAAGGAGGGAATACAAGATGAAGAAATATAGTTTTTTACTGACAGCCGCCCTGGCTCTCTTGCTGGGCGGGGCATTGGCCCTAACCGGGTGCGATATTGGCGGTGGTAGTGGCGACGACACCACCGGCCCTACCACCCCTACGGTACCCACCGTCACCACCACCGAGGACACCGAGGACACCGAGGACACCGAGGACACCGAGCCCACTGAGGCGGAAATAATGAACGCAGCCGATTTCGGTGCAGACGCGGTTATCGAGACGCTCACTATCAGCAACTCAACCCAGTTTGGGGACGCCAAAACCGCCATAGAAGGAACCGGCGGCAACTATGTGCTCAATATCACCGGTACGGTAGATGTTGCGGACGTATCCATAACCCCGAAGGCGAGCGCCGTCGTTTCCCTGCGGGGCGGCGGTACCCTCCATCGGTCAGCGGGTACTTTGAGCGGTTTATTCGAGCTTTCTGAGGCAAACAGCACGCTTATACTGCGGGATGCGGTGCTTCAAGGGCACGACGGCAACGATACCTCGCTGGTGGGCGTGGGCGAGAGCACGGCGGAGTTTGTTATGCACGGCGGGACTATCACCGGCAATACATCCGGCGGCGGCGGCGGGGTGTATGTCTACGAGGGCACTTTCACCATGAAGGATGGAACGATCAGCGGAAATACCGCTGGCATAGGCGGTGGCGGGGTGTATGTCGACTATAACGGCACGTTCGACATGAAGGGCGGGACCATCAGCGGCAATAGCGGCGAGAAAGGCGGCGGGGTGTTTGTCGACGACGAATACGGCGGTGTTTTCACCAAGACCGGCGGAACCATCAACGGCGGCGGCACCGGCGTGGCCCCCGACAATACCGCCACCGACGGCGATACCAATGGTCATGCGGTGTTTGTTAACACCGCCACCACCGACCTATACCGCGACACCGACGCCGGAACGGGGGTAGGCCTGGATAGCGATGGCACCGGCGGTAACTGGGAGTCATAGGGAGGAAGGATAGCCTAGCCGGAACGGGAACAAAGCCCGTTCCGGCTTTTTTGTGCGGGGGGCGTGAAAAGTCCGCTAAATAACAATATAAGCAGCGGCGCCTTAGTTCACCTGCGGATTTATTAATCCGAAACCACCAATTCCAGCACCCTATGCCGCAGCGCCTTGGTAACCCGGATATTGAGGTTCCTGAAGCTGAAAACATCCCCTTCCCGGGGGACCCCTCCCCGGGTCTCGATGGCCCAGCTGCCCACGGTGGTGGCATTTGTTTTGTCATCGTTTTCGATGCCGTAGAGGTCCAGCACGTCTTTCAGGGCAGTGTTTCCCAAAACGCGGTAGGCGCCGGGCTCTAATGGGGTGATTGCCTCCACCACATGGTCGTGTTCATCCCAAATTTCCCCCACCAATTCCTCCAAAATGTCCTCGATAGTGACAATACCCACGGTACCGCCGTATTCGTCCACCAAAACCGCCATGTGGGACTTTTTTTCCTGGAGTTTGTTCAGGAGCCGGGAGATTTTGATGGACTTGGTGACGAAAACCACGGGTTTCAGCACTTCTTCCAGGGCTTTTCCCTGTTTGAGTACCCCATAATGGAAGTCTTTTTGCAAAAGGACCCCGGCAATATGGTCGATGGTCTCCCGAAAGACCGGCAGGCGGGAAAAGCCGGTCTCATAAAATTTCCGCTCAATACGTTCCGGGGTTTCGGTAATATCGACGGCCGCCATATCCACCCGGGGGGTAACGATTTCCGCAGCGGTAAGGTCGTCAAACTCGATGGTGCGGCGGATCATGTTCTCTTCCCGGGCATTGATGCCGCCCTCCACCCGGACCTCCTCCACAAAGGTCAGGAGTTCCTCCTCGGTGACCGAGCGGTCCCCCGTAACCCGGAAGAGTTTGACGATAAAGCCCTTCCACAGGGTGAAGAGCCGGTTCAGGGGCAGAAATAGCCAAACAAAAAACCGCAAAATAGGGGCGGAGAACATGGCGAAACCCTCGGGGGCCTCCTTGGCCATGGTTTTGGGGGAGATTTCGCCGAAGAGGAGCACCAGGACGGTGATGACCAGGGTGGCTATAGACACCCCGGCGTTGCCGAAGATACCCACAAAGAGGACCGTGCCCAGGGCGGAGGCGGTAATATTGACAATATTGTTCCCGATCAGGACCGTGGAGAGGAGTTTATCGTAATTTTCCGCTAATTTCAGGGCAAGGGCTGCCCGTTTATTCCCGCTGTTGGCCAGGTTTTTCAGTTTTATGCGGTTCAGGGAGGAAAAAGCGGTCTCCGCAGCGGAAAAAAAGGCCGAACAGAGGAGCAGGGCCAACAAGGCCAGGATAATCCCGATACGGTCACTTTCCATTTGGCTTTGCAAAGACCTTTCGGAAAAATAAGCCCAGGGCATCCCAGCCCCGCTTGAATATATTCCCCTGCGCCGCTTCCCCGGCGGTGATCAGGGGGATGCGGCGGAGTTCCCCCCTATCGTCGCTTAAAATGAGGACACCCACCACGCTGCCTGCGGGAAGGGGGGCGATGAGGGGCTCCTCCAGCGCCGCTTCCCATTTGAAGTTTTCACCCCGATCAACGAAGGTGGTGAAGGGCAGCGGATCGGCGGGAACGGCTTGCACCCACTTGAGGGCGCCCTTCCACAGCCTGGCCGGGGGTATCTCCGGTTCCGGCGGGCGCAGGGTCTTAAAGTGCTTGAAACCCCAACTAAGGAGATTGCTCCCATCGACGTCCCGGATACGGTCACCCCCCCAGGAAGCGGGGGCGCCCAGGATCACCGCGATAAGCCGGGTTTCCTGCCGGAGGGCGGTAAGGGCGATATTGTAGCCCGCCTCGTCGATATACCCGGTTTTCAGGCCGTCCACCCCTTCAAAACTGGTGAGCAGGGAATTATGGTTGCGTTGCCGCCAGAAACGTACATCCCTCCGGAGTTCCGGCGCAACATTATCCGGGCGGGGATAGATCAATTCCATGACCGAATGAAACTCCCGGAGATTGTCCGGGTGGCGGGTGATATATTCCCGGCAGAAAGCGGCGAACTCCAAGGCGGTGGTCATATTATTTTCGTCGATCCCCGTGGGCTCCGTAAACCGGGTTTCCTGCAAGCCCAGCTGTCGGGCTTCGGCGTTCATGCGGTCCACAAAATCCTGCACCCTGGGGCTGAACCGCAGGGCTACCGCTACGGCGGCATCGTTGCCTGATGGTATGGCCAAGCCTAAAAGCAGTTCCCGGAGGCTGACAATCTGCCCTTCCGCTAAATGCATCAGGCTTGACCGGGGGGGGCTGATTAATAGCCCAGCTTTCCGGGGGAAGCTCCACGATTTCGTCCAGGGAGGCCCGGCCCGCGTCAATCTCCTGCATAACCAGATGGATGGTCATAAGTTTTGTCAGAGAGGCAGGGGGGATGGGGGTAGTGCCGTTTTTCGCGTACAGCACGGTCCCGGTGGCGGCGTCCATGAGCACCGCCGCTTGGGAGCTGATGTCCGGCGCATCATCGGAAGGCGCCGCAGGTTCCTGAGCGAAGAGGGTGGGGATGGCGAGGTATAACAGTAGTACTACTGCGGGGAATTGTTTCATCATCTTGCCTAGAATTCCGCCTGGCCCACGGCCCGGGGGTAGGGGATCACGTCCCGAATATTGGCCATGCCGGTGACGTATTGGACGAGCCGCTCAAAGCCCATACCGAAACCCGAGTGGGGGGCCGTACCGTAGCGGCGGAGGTCCAGGTACCAGCCGTAGCTTGATGCATCCAGCCCCAGTTCCCGCAGCCGCCGTTCCAGCCGCGCCAGATTATCCTCCCGTTCCGACCCGCCGATGATCTCCCCCAACCGGGGGACCAGCACGTCCATGGCCCGCACCGTTTTATCATCATCGTTCATCTTCATATAGAAGGCCTTGATTTCCTTTGGGTAGTCCGTAAGGATCACCGGGCCTTTGATAAGCTTTTCGGTAAGGAACCGTTCGTGTTCGCTCTGGAGGTCGCAGCCCCAGTAGGGCTTGAACTCAAAGCCCACCGCGGCTTTTTCCAGTTCCGCCACCGCATCGGTATAGGTCATGTGGACGAACTTTGAATCGATCACCGATTTGAGGGTGTCGATGATACCCTTCTCCACATGGGCGTCGAAGAACGCGAGGTCCGCCGCGCAGTCTCTTAGGGCAACGTTGAAGAGGTACTTGAGGAAGTCCTCCGCTAAGGCCATGTTGTCTTCCAGGTGGGCAAAGGCGGCTTCGGGCTCTATCATCCAGAACTCCGCCAGGTGCCGGGTGGTGTTCGAGTTTTCCGCCCGGAAAGTGGGGCCAAAGGTATAGACCCGGGTAAGGGCCAGGGCGTAGGTTTCCGCCTCAAGCTGCCCCGAAACGGTGAGGAAGGCCCGCTTACCGAAGAAGTCCCGGGAATAGTCCGGCGCCTTGCCGGATGCGGCCAGGGCTGCAAGGTCCAGGGTGGTGACCTGGAACATGGCCCCCGCGCCCTCAGCGTCGTTGGCGGTGATAAGGGGGGTAGTGAGATACTGGAAGCCCCGTTCCTGGAAGAACTGGTGTACCGCAAAGCCCAGGCGGCTCCGCACCCGGGCCACTGCGCCGAAGGTATTGGTCCGGGGGCGGAGGTGGGCTATTTCCCGGAGGAATTCCAGGGAGTGCCGCTTCTTCTGGAGCGGGTAGGCAGGTATGTCCCCGGTAGTTTCCGCCGGCGCATCCCCAATGATCCGCAGCGCCGAGGCGGCCACTTCCACTTTCTGCCCCGATGCGGGGGAGGGGACCAGGGCGCCCCGTATTTCCACGGAAGACCCGGTGGACACCGCCGCCAGGGCCGCTAAGAGGGCGTCCACCAGGGTGTTGCCGCGGTCAAAGGTACACTGGATGCCGTTAAAGCCGGACCCGTCGTTTACTTCGATAAAGACCAGGTTTTTTGTTTCCCGTTTTGTCCGTACCCAGCCCCGAACCGTCACGTCCTGGGAAGTTGGCGGCAGGGCTAAAATTTCTTTGATGAGAAGGTTTGTCATAGATCTTAACTTTTCTCCAGCTTCAAGGTAATAGTCGGCTGATCGCAAATCTCCGCCGGACCGTAGTACTGAATCGCGCCGGGGTAGACAAAGCTGGTCGTAACCGCCCAGGTTTCCCGTTCCGCAGCAAAGGTCTTGAAGGGCTTGCCCTCCAGCTCCACCAGGGCTTTTTTGATAACCGGTTTGTCGGAACCGTGGCGGTGTTCCATGTTCATCATCATGGTCAGGGGGACCCCGCCTGCTACCCACCGGTCCGCCGGGGCGGTCAGGTTCTTTACGCTGGACAGGTAGCCCGTAAGGCCCGAGGCGATAAGTACGAATGCGCTGAACCCCAGGCTGTAACAGTAGTCGGCGTCGAAGTTGGAGGGGAAGGCGCAGCGGCCTTCGTAGCCGAAGAAGTGGCCCAGGGCGCTGAAGCTGCCCTTGTAGGTTCCCGCTTTTTTAAGGTCCTTCAATTTGCCTGCCGTCATGCCCATGAGCAGTTTTTCTGTTTCGATACGGGATACCTGGACATTACCGTGGGGGTCACGGTCCATCAGGAGTTCCTTGGCGATCTCCGCAGGGAGGCTGGTGAACAGGTAGGCTGAGGGGTCTGAAAGCTGGGTGACCAGCCAGTCGGTCTGGGCGTGGAAGTTTTCCAGTTCGGCAAATTCCGTTTCCTTATCCGCCATAACATCGTTCAGTTCCTCGATAAGCTTCTTCATCTCCGGGATAAACTCCACCAGCCCTTCAGGGATAAGCACCACCCCGAAGTTTTCCTTGTTGTCCGCCCGCTTCACCACGGCGTCGCAGATCTGATCCACCACCTGACCCAGGGAAAGTTTCCTGGCCTCCACCTCTTCGGAGATGAAGCAGATGTTGGGCTGGGTTTGGAGGGCGCACTCCAGGGTGATGTGGCTGGCGGAACGGCCCATGAGCTTGATAAAGTGCCAGTATTTCTTAGCGCTGTTGGCGTCCCGTTCGATGTTGCCGATAAGTTCGCTGTAGGTCTTTACCGCCGTGTCGAAGCCGAAGGAGATTTCGATGTGCTCATTTTTCAGATCCCCGTCTATGGTTTTGGGGCAGCCGATAACCTGTATCTTTGAACCCTTGGAGAGGAAGTACTCCGCCAGGAGCGCAGCGTTAGTATTGGAGTCGTCCCCGCCGATGATCACCACTGCGTCAAGGCCCAGCTTAGTAGCGTTTTCCAGGGAGGCGGCAAACTGTTCCGGGGTTTCTATTTTGGTCCGGCCGGAGCCTATCATGTCAAAGCCGCCGGTATTGCGGTAGGCGTCCATCATGGCGGCGGTAATTTCCACACTTTTGTTGTCGATGAGGCCGCTGGGCCCCCCCTTTAAACCGATGAGCTTTGAATCAGGGTTACCCTTCTTAAGACCGTCGTAGAGGCCGGCTATCACATTGTGACCCCCCGGCGCCTGACCGCCTGAGAGGATCACGGCTACGGAAAGTTTGCGGCCTATTGCCGCATTTTTCCCCGGCGCAAAGGTGGCAAGGGGTTTACCGTAGGTTTCCTTAAAAAGGGCTTTCAGCGCGGCCTGATCCGCTATGGATTCGGTGGGCTTGCCCAGTTGAACTGCTATATCGGTAACCGCCCCGGATAAAATACGGGGAAGTTTTGGTTTGTAGGTGTAACGGACTTTTTGCAGGGCCGATAATTCCATTGTATACTCCTTGGGAAAGGGAAATGTTGTAATAACCGTTATTATACCGGGAAACCGGGGGGATGATCAAGGTTTGGGGAAAACTTCACTCAGGTCGATGACGCAGCCGGGGAGGACGTGGATGGCAATCGTACCGGTTTCGTCGTAGGTGGCGGTGGTATAGACGCCGTTGACCAGGAGGTGGACGTGGACCAGGCGGCGCTCGCCGTCAACGATCCAGTATTCCCGCACCCCTATCCGCTGGTAGAGATTAAACTTGACCAGCAAATCCGTGCGGGCGGTTGAAGGAGATAAGATCTCGATGACAAGGTCCGGTGCCCCGTAGCAACCCCGATCGCTTATCTTGGACTCGTCGCAGATAACGATGATGTCCGGTTCCACATGGGTTGTATCGCTATTATCCTCTTTTGGGTATGGCCTGACACCGAAGGGGGCGTCGAAGGCTTGACAGGGTTTCCCCCGGAGGAAGCTCAGAATTGGGAAGTAGATCTCTCGCTTGATAATCTCATGCCGGGTAGACGGGTCGGCCATCTGGTAGAACTCCCCGTCGATGATCTCTGCCCGCACATCGTCGGCCCACTCCCGGACATCGGCATAGGTATACGACGATTCTTCTTTCTCTACTGCTGTCATGATTCGTTCTCCCTTACCCCACTATACCGCAAACTCTTACCCAATGGTAGTCCCCAGAAACGCCTCCCCTCGGAGAATCTTTTTCAGGTTTGCCAGGTCCCGCCCCGCCGCGCAGATAACCTTCAAGCCAAGCTCCGCAGCGCGGCGGCTTGCCACGGGGTCAAAGGGTACGTTTTTGCCGGGGGTCCATTCATCACCCACCAGGGCGCGGAAATCCGGCCAGGAGATGGCGTCAAGGGGCTTTGCGGTGGGGTCCGTTTTGGGGTCGGCGGTGTAGACCCGTTCAATGTTGGAGAGGTTGATCACCGTATCCGCATGGAACCGTTCCGCCAGAAGCACCGCGTCGTTGTCCGAGGAAAAGCCCGGCTTCCAGCCCGCCGCCACCAGAACCTTCCCGGTCATGGGCGCTGCCTGTGTGGGGTCGGTCACCACATCCTGGGAACACCACTCCGCCATAAGCGCCCGTACCAGCTGGGCGTTGAGCCTGGTAGCCATCACCCCGATCCAATCCGCCTCGGTATCACTGCCCGCTGCACCGCTGATTTCCCGGTATGCCTTCTGGTAAACCCGTGCGGGGCCGCCGCCGCCCACCACAAAGATGAAGCGCCGGTCCGCGTCTGCCGAAAGGAATTCCCGTATCAGGGAAACAAAGTTCTTTAAAAAAGTTTCATCCACTGCGTCGGGGGCCACAATGGAACCTCCCAGGGAAATGACCGTTATCATATCATCATGCTCCTAATAGTAGTAGACACCGTTCAGTATAACGTCACTCCAGAGGGAGGAATAGGAGGTTAAGCCCCCCACGGCTTCTTCCCAGAGGTTTTGCAGGGCGTAGTCCCGTTCCCGTAGGGCTACCCGGCCTCTTGGGTCCATCGGGGAGAGGGTGGTAAAACCCCGGGAGAAGATTATCCGCTGGTTGTCCAGGTTGCCGAAATAGTAGGCCGCATTATCCGCAGATGCTGCTCCCAGGGCGGGGTCTACCGGTATCCAGCCAAAGCTATCTATCCAGAATTCTGCCCAGTAATGGCGGCTGAAGGCGCGGTTCCGGTCCAGCAGAACCCCGGAAACGGGTATGGCGGGGATACCCGCAGAACGGGCCAGGGCGCAGAAAAGCAGGGCCGCCGTATAGGGGTCCGCTTGGGGATCGCCCCCCTCGGTCAGGAGATAATTGTAGATGCGCCGGGCTTTGGTTAGGGGGTTCTGCTCCCTCCCCACAATGGCGGCACTGCGTTCCTTTATTGAGGGGTCATCCGAGGGGATCTGGGCACTGGGCGCCGTATAGGCCGCAGTAACCGGAGCAGAGCCGGCCCTGCCCCCGATTACGATAGAATTGGCGTTGATAGTGGTTTCCACCGCATACACTTCCACCAGATAGGACAGGGTGACCCCCGTGGCGGCGCCGCTTGGTAGATTCTGCATCTGGAAGAGGGTGGTTCCCCGGTAATTTTCGATAAAGGGCTCCAGGGTACGGGACAGGGTCCGGGTATTCCGCTGGGAAGCGGAGTTCACCGGCCGAGGCAGCCACAGGTAGAGGCGGTTCGGGCTTTCCGCTTCCGCTACCCGTATATCCACGGAGTAGGAGATGGCGTAGCTCCGTTTATCCTTATAGGTCTTGGTTCCCGGCTTCCCGGTGATGTCGAAAAACACCGGCCGGGCGCTTCCCCGGCTGGTACGGACCGTGAGGTTCCCCCCGATAGCCCCGTCGGGAAGGCGCACCCGGATCTCCCGCTCGCTCCAAAGCTCGTAGCCGAATTCGGTTTCCGAAACCTCCACCTCTCCGGGGCCGTTTAGCCCGGCAAAAAACACTCCGCTCCCTTCACGGGATGCGCCGAAGCCGCTTCCGGTGATGGTTACCACGGAGCCTATGTGCCCGGCCGGGGGCTCTACCGAAAGGATACGGGGACCTATGCCGGTATACTCCCCCCGGATGGCCTGGGGCATGGTTTCCCGGTTGGAAAACAGGGCGGCGTTGCTTTTTTTATTGTTCCGGTACACCGCAACCAGGCCGGAATCGCCGAATTCGGGGATCCGTACCTGGATCCGGGTGTCGGTCCATTCGAGGTAGGATGAGGTGATGGGGGTGACACCTGCGATGGTTACGTAGGATTCTTCCCGGGTATTCCCAAAATGTTCACCGGAAATGGTGAGGATTTCCCCCATGATCCCTATCCGGGGATCGATGGCATGTATTCGGGGCTGCCGGTCTTCGCATGAAAAAAGAAGGAAGAGAACACAGAAAAGGGACGCCGCAAGAAAAAACCGCCTCATTCCGGCAATACGCCCTCTGCCGTATAGGGGAGCAATTTCAGTTGGATTTCTATCCGGGCTTCATCGACGGACCCAACCTTTCCCAGGGGGAAGAAGTATATCTGCTCGCCGAATTCCAGGGGAATGGACTGGAGGGTTGTCTGGTACCGGACCCCTTCATTGGGCACGTTTATCCAGATCTGGCCTTGGGCAACCAGGAGGCTCCGCCCGTTTTCCCGCTGATAGGGGGTGAACTGGACATAGACCACCACATTTTCTCCGATCAGCTTGAGGCTCACCGGCCGCCCCAGGATAGTTACCTTTGAATTGTTGGAGTTCCAGATTTCTTCATCCCCCTGTTCCACGATGCGGGCAACGATGTTCAGCACCACCGCCCGCTCACGCAGGCCGGGCATTATGCTGTCCTGCGGAACTCCGGGTATCTCCTGGGCGGAAACTACGGCCCCGGCGGTCAGGAAGAGCAAGCCGCATATACGGACGCCAAGAAGGGACCACTTCATCGGGTTCTGCTGCCCCTGCGGTAATCCGCCGCCCTGATAATGGCCGGCTCCCCGGAACTCATAAAACGCCTGCTTTCCGGCAGACGGATAATCACGATATCCGGGGAATCGTCATCCCCCAGGTATTGTAAAACCCCGCTCAAGTCTGAAACGGGCGCCATGGTCTCCAGGGCTGAATACGTCAGGGCTGCCAGGGCCGAGTCCGCAGGGGAGGCGGCCTTAGGGGTTCTGATAAAGAAAACACTAAAGACAAGGATCAGGGCGGCGGCGGCGATAACCAGGGGCAGGGGCACCGGGACGGCGCGTCTCCAGACCCTCAACGGGGTTATACCCGCCGGGCTGTTGAGCCCCCGCCAGACCCGCTCCTTGTCCCCGGAAACAGCCGTCACATCCCCCATGATTCCGGACAGGAGCCGGAACTGTTCCAGGCGGCGGCGGCAGGGGGAACAGTCCACTATATGGGCTTCCAGTTTTTCCTTCCAGGGAGAGGGGAGTTCCCCGTCATAGTAAAGGGAAAGCATTTGAGGATCAGGACACATCATGAACCATCCTTTAAAAGCCCGGCTAAGCGCTCCCGGGCTCTGAATACCCGGACCTTGACATTGCCTTCGCTGATGCCAAGGACCTGACCAATCTTTTTATAATTAAGCTCACCATACTCGCGTAAGATTAAAACCATCCGTAAATTCCTGGGCAATTTCTTTAGGGCCTCCTGAACTTCCTCCCGGGATTCCTTTGCAAGCAATTCGCCTTCGCCGGTTTCCGTTTTCCGTGTATCCTCCCGAAAGGCCCTTTGGTAGGCCCGCCGTTCCCTGTCCTTCCGTTTCACGTAATTCAGGGACGCATTGGTTGCCACCCTGATGAGCCAGTACTTAGCCTCCTCATGGCTGGGGAAGACCATCTTCTTTTCGTGGAGGCGGAAAAAAGCCTCCTGACACAGATCCTCCGCCGCTTCCTGACTGCCGGCGATACGGTACACTACCCGAAACAAAACCGGGAATACGGCTTCGTAAAGCCGGCGGAACTCCTCTAGCTCAGAAAACAATGTATCCCCTCGGTTGTTACAGATTGCTGTCGTAAATCATAGCCGGCGCCAGGTGACGCCCTTAGGACCATCTTCCAGCAGAATACCCCGTTCCTTCAAGGTGTTCCGTATACGATCCGCCGCCGCAAAATCCTTTACCTTTTTCGCCTCCCCCCGTTCCGCAAGGAGCGCCTCAATTTCCGCTATCTCCTCCGGGTTTCCCTTATCCGCCCCTCTTCGTGCCTCCACCGCAATAGTAAGGGCCAGGACGGCATCCATAGCAAAGGCCGCCCTCAGGGCATCCGCACCCGGTACCGCAGAATCCCTGAGTAAGCCCCAGAGTTCCGCCAAGGCCCGTGGGGTGTTGAGGTCCTCGTCCAGGGCCTTGTTAAACGCCTCAAGGTAGGCCGCAGCCTTTCCCCCGATTTCGGCGCCGCCTTCGGGAAGCCCCCCGGCCTTCTCCGCCAGGACCCGTATGCGGTCCGTCAGGGATTTCCGGGCATTCCGGGCGCCGTCCAGGGCTTCGTAGGAGAACTGGACCTGGCTGCGGTAATGGGCGCCCAGGAGGAAGTACCGGTAATCCAGGGCGTCATACCCCGCATCAAGGAGGGTTTGCAGGGTGAGGAAGCCCCCGGCGGATTTGGACATCTTCCCCTTATCCTGGATAAGAAACTCATTGTGGACCCAGTACTTGACCCAGGGATGCTTTAGGGTGGCGGCCTCGCTCTGGGCTATCTCGTTGGTGTGGTGGATGGTGATGTGGTCTATGCCCCCGGCGTGGATGTCAAACTGCTCCCCCAGGTACTTGATGCTCATGGCGGAACACTCAATGTGCCAGCCCGGATAGCCCCGACCCCAGGGGCTGTCCCACACCAGGGCCTGGTTTTCAAACTTGCTCCTGGTAAACCACAGGACAAAGTCGTAGGGGTTCCGCTTGTTGGCATCTATTTCGATTCTGGCCCCCGCCTTGCGTTCATCCGGGTTTAACAGGGCCAGCTCCCCGTAGGCGCTTAACTTGGTGATATCAAAATAGAGGTTCCCCCCCGACTGATAGGTAAAGCCGTTGGCCTCTATCCGTTTGATGAGGGCGATCATCTCCCCCACATGCTCCGTGGCCTTACAAACCACGGTGGGGCGCAGGATATTCAGCCGTTCCGTATCGTTAAAGAATGCCTTGGTATAGAAATCCGCAATTTCCAGGACGCTCTTGCCCCGTTCCTCCGCAGACTTGACCATTTTGTCGTCCCCGTCGTCGTTATCCCCGGAAAGGTGGCCCACATCGGTGATGTTCATCACATGAGTTACGGTATAGCCCCGTTCCCGCAGGGTCCGCACCAGGGTATCGTGGGTAACGTAGGCCCGGAGGTTCCCGATGTGGGCGTAATTATATACCGTGGGGCCGCAGCCGTAAAAGCCGACCTCGCCGCTCCTGATTGGCTCAAAAACCTGTAGTTTGCGTCCAAGGGTGTTATAAAGGGTAAGCGCCATAGATTCAGTGTAGGGGAAAAAAGGGAAAAAGGCAAGGGTTCGCCTGCGGGGCAAAACCTTGCCAATTCCCCGCCTTTCCAATACCCTGCTGGTATGAAGGATACAATCGATCTGCGCGCCCTGATCGAAACGATAGCCGCTGAAACGGGCTTTTCCGGGGATATCCGCCGCAATGAACCCATGACGGCCCATACCACCTTTAAGGTCGGGGGCCCCGCGGATCTCTGGGTGCATCCGGTGGGCGACTGTTTTCCCGTCTTTGCGGCGGCGCTCCTCCGCCGCCTTCGGGCTGTGGGCATACCCCTGTTTATCCTTGGCGGCGGGGCGAACCTTGTGGCAGCCGATGCGGGCATACGGGGGATCACCCTGGATACCTCGGGCTGGACGGGCGCCGAGGCTGCCCGGGGCGGCCCGTGCCGGCTGCTGGTCCGCTCAGGTACGGCGGTGGATGACGCGGTGGAGGCGGCGGCGGAACGGGGCTGGGGGGGACTGGAGTTTCTGGCGGGGATGCCCGGCGCCATTGGGGGGGCGGTGTGGATGAACGCCCGGTGTTACGAGCGGCAGGTGTCCGATGTGCTGATACAGACGGAGATCCTGGACTATAGCCCATCGGACGGATCATTCCACCGGGTGTGGGTTCCCTCCGCGCCGGGGGAGTTTTCCTATAAGCACAGTCCCTTCCAAAAGTGGGACGCGGGGAACCGTGGTCCCTTGATCCTGGCCGCAGAGTTTGGCCTGGAAAAACGGGAGGTTTCTGACATACGGCGGGAAATGGCGGCCCATAGGCGGGACCGGGAGGAGAAGGGGCATTACCGGTACCCTTCGGCGGGATCGGTGTTCAAAAACAGCCGGGACTTTGGGAAGCCCACGGGGCAGATCATCGACGAACTGGGCTTGCGGGGCTATGCGGTCGGGGGCGCCCAGGTGGCGCCCTGGCACGGGAATATTATTATCAATACCGGAAACGCCCACGCCGCGGATATACGGGATCTGACGGAACAGGTGGCGGAAAAGGTGCGGGATGCTACGGGGTTTGAGCTGGAGCCGGAGATTATCTTTGTGGGGGAATGGGTAACCACGGTACGTATTGGCGTAGGCAACCTTCGCCGTGGCTAAATCAGTGAACGCTACGTGGGACCTACCGGTCCTCAACCATTGCTTAGTTGACAGCGTACTTGTCATATAACAGCACCCCTTTTTCAGCGATGGTGTGTTCAAAGGGATAGTCTTTGCTTCGTTCCTTGAATCTGCTTCGGTATCCGGCAAGAAAGACCGGGAAATTGCGGATTTCTATTCAAAGGCAATCTTTAACGATGCAGAACGGCTGCGGCGCCACGGTATATCATTACGCCCACATAGGGAACAGCCGGGCATACGTTACCCACGATACCCTGGTGCGGACCC
>BNUX01000079.1 GCA_025997675.1 Spirochaetia bacterium
GCGAATCCTTTTTTATTGATCATGGTACGGGGGTGGTGATTGGCGAAACCACGGTGATCGGCAAAAACGTTAAGCTCTACCAGGGGGTAACCCTGGGCGCCCTTTCGGTCAAAAAGGGTGAGTCTAATAAGAAACGGCACCCGACAATCGAAGACAGGGTGACCATCTATTCCGGCGCAACCATTCTGGGCGGCGAAACCGTAATAGGCCGGGGCAGTACCATTGGCGGCAATGTGTGGATCACCAAATCGGTGCCGCCGGGAGCCACGGTGTATACTACCTCAGGCGACCAGGTAGTTCAAAGTAGGTAAGAGGAGGGAGATATGATTTTATCCTGTGGTGAAGCGCTTATTGATATGGTTCCTGTACCAATTTCCGGCAGGGGAAGCGGCTTTCTCCCCTGTCCCGGGGGCAGCCCCTACAATACTGCCATAGCCATCGGCCGGCTTGGTGTCCCGGTACGTTTCCTGAGCAGGCTCTCCACGGACTTCTTCGGAGAAATCCTGGTTGACCGGCTCGTCAAAAACAATGTGGGTATCGACTTGATCCCCCGCACGGATCAGAACTCAACCCTGGCCTTTGTTAAGCTTGAAAAGGGAAAGGAGCCCCAGTACATCTTCTACACCGAAGGCGCCGCAGACCGTTCCTTTTCCCCGGAGGATCTCCCCCAAAAACTTCCCCCCGAGATCCGGTGCATCCTTTTCGGTTCCATCTCCCTGACCATGGAACCATCGGCCTCCACCATAGAATCACTGATTGTATGGGAGGGCGGTAAAAACACAGCTGACCGCCCGATCATTTCCCTGGACCCCAATGTGCGCCCCTTTATGATCCGTGATAAGAGCGCCTATGTCCGCCGCTTTGAAGGATGGGTTGCCTCCGCCACCATTGCCAAAATTTCCGAAGCGGATTTTGATTTTATCTACCCCGGCCTGGGGCTGGAGAACTCCCTGGAAAAGGTCCTGGGCATGGGCCCCCGTTTAGCCCTTACCACCCTGGGCCCCAAGGGCGCATTAGCGTTACTGCACAAAGATGACGGCAAGGTCCTTCGGGTAAGCGCCCCGGTGGTGGACCTGCCGGTTGTGGACACCATCGGCGCCGGAGACACCTTCCACGGCGCATTCCTCTCCTGGCTGGAACTTCAGGGCAAGATGTCCCATTCCGCTCTGGCCGCCCTCACCGAAGCGGAACTGTATGACGCCCTGTTTTTCGCCAACCGCGCCGCCTCCCTGGTTTGCTCACGGCAAGGAGCGGAGCCGCCCACGCTGGAGGAAGTGGAAGGGCTAAAGTAAGGAACCTATCCCCCCAGCACCCGTTCCCGGTACGCTCTCCCAATCCGCTCCAGGGTCTGCCCTGTAGTCTCCCCCTGTTTGGCCTGTTTGTGTAAATCTATCGTAAACTGGTTCATGGAAAAGTGCCGGTAAAAGAATAGCTGGTCAAAAAGAGCGCTTGGCGCCTTTCGTAGCGCATCGGTATACACCTCAAAGATGCCCCGCTTTTTCATTTCCGAGTAGCCGATAACCCACACCGGTATCGGAGCCAGTGCGTGGTAGAATTCCTCCAAAATCCCAACCATAGTCAGTTGTGATTGGGCAATAACCGTCTCCAATGCAGCTCCCCCAAGACGGCACAGTTCCCGGAGTTCCACAGTCCGGGGTGTGTGGACCGGTGTCTTGTTCAGGATAAGTACGTTTTTGCGGAAGTCGATACCCAGGGAGGGTTCCTCCCGGAAAAAGCGCTCGGTGATTTTCCCCGAGGGGCCCACCAGGTACCGGCGGTTTTCCGCTGCCTGCTCCCGGCGGCCGGGGTTGTCCGCCACCAGGATCAGCTTGATATCGTCCTTGGGCTCCACGTCATCCAGGGCTTCGTTATAGACAATGGGGGTTTCCACGGTGTAGGCGGGACCGGAGCGGGTGTCCACCAGTTTTTGCTGGAAACTACCCAGCTTGGGGAGTTGTAGGCGTAATTGGTCCACCACTTCCCGGTAGTGTTCCCTAGCGGCGCTGAATTGCTTCCATGTTTTCGCTTTCATCCCACTATCGTAACAGAGCCGGGTAAAAAAAACGACCTCAAGGGCTTTCACCCTTGAGGTCCAGATGGCAGATTTTACCAACCGTTATTTTATATAGACTTCCCTGGGCTGATAATGGGTATGCAGCAATTCATGGGCCTTGTGTCCATTCGGTTCGCCGAGGAATTCCTTGTACACCTGGGTGATCAGGGGATTCTGGTGTGAACAACGAATCGCCGATTGCTCATCATCCTTGTACAGACCCGCCGCACGCTTGTTGCGGATTTCGTCGGTACAACCGTAGGGCTGGCCGCCGCCGCCGACACACCCGCCTCTGCAGGCCATGACTTCGACAAACTGCCAGGGGCTGGGCTGACCCGCCGCTTTCGCCGCACGGATCCTGTCCAGCACCGCCGCGATGTTCCCCATTTGATGGGCCACCGCAACCTTGATCTTCGTGCCGTCCAGGTCAACTTCGGCTTCCTTTACGTCGCCAAGACCGCGAACCGGTGTGAAGTTTACATTCCCCAGTTCTTTCTTGGTAACCAGGAAATACGCGCTCCGTACCGCCGCTTCCATGACGCCGCCGGTGGCGCCGAAGATGGTTCCTGCGCCGGTGTAGGGTCCGAGGGGGCTGTCCGCTTCTTCATCGGGCAGATTGAAGATGTCAATACCCGCCTGCTTAATCATCCGGGCAAGTTCACGGGTGGTTATCGCAATGTCAACATCCAAGCCGTGTTTGGCGCTCTTCATGTCATCGTTGCGGCTAACTTCCCACTTCTTCGCGGTGCAGGGCATGACGGAAACCGAGTAAACCTTGTCGGGATTGACGCCGGCTTTTCCGGCCCAGTAGGCCTTGATCATGGCGCCCATCATCTGCTGCGGGGATTTGGCGGTGGAGAAGTTCGGAATCATATCGGTGTAATACTTTTCCATGTAGTCTACCCACGCCGGGCAGCAACTGGTGATCAGGGGAATGTCCCCGCCCTTGGTCAGGCGGTGAACCAGCTCGGTGCCCTCTTCCAGGATGGTAAGGTCCGCCGAGAAGTTCGTGTCAAACACGGTTTTGAAGCCGAGCCGGCGCAGGGCTGCGTACATCTTCTTTGTGGCGATGGTGCCCGGGGGAAACCCGAACTCTTCAGCTAGGGCAACACGGGTCGCCGGGGCAATCTGTACCACGCTGTGCAGTTCCGGGTCCTGCAGGGCGCGCCACACCTTTACGGTGTCGTCACGCTCGTAGATGGCGCCTACCGGGCAGTGGGCCGCGCATTGGCCGCACTTGATACAGGGGCTTTCACCCAGGGGGGTTCCCGCCGCCGAGGCGATGCGGCCTTTGATACCGCGGCCCAGGAATTCCAGAGCCCACACGTTCTGCATCTCCTGACAGACCTTTACGCAGCGTCCGCAGCGGATACATTTTTCCGGGTTCAGGATGATGGAGGGGTTTGAATCGTCCACCGGCAGGCCGTTCAGCACTTTGGCGAAGGGCACTTCCCGGATACCGAATTCCGCCGCCAATGTTTGCAGTTCGCAGCTCCCGTTCCGGGGGCATTGCAGACAATCATTGGGGTGGTTGGCAAGGATGAGTTCAAGTACGGTCTTCCGTACCGCGATGAGTTCCGCGTCATGGGTGATTACCGACAGACCCTCGTTTACCGGGGTTGTACAGGCCCGCACCGTTTTCGGGGAGCCTTCCAGCCTGACGATACACAGACCGCAGCTTGCCCACGGCGGAAGGTCGGGGTTGTAACACAGTGTCGGTATTTTGATGTTTACCTTCTCCGCCGCTTTAAGGATGGACGTGCCATCTTCAACCTGGACGGGTATTCCATTTATTTTGCAGTTAATCATTTTTTCCTCCTGTCCCTTAGGCCCTAACCACTGCATCGAACTTACAGTTCTTGAAGCATTCGGCGCACTTTACGCACTTCGACTGATCAATTGTATAGGGCTTTTTCTTCTCACCCGTGATACAATCCGCCGCGCAGTTCTTCGCGCACACGCCGCATCCCTTACACTTGTCTTCCAGGATGGTGAATGAAAGCAGGCTCTTACACTTACCCGCCCGGCATTTGTGGTCGTGGATGTGTTCCATGTACTCGTCACGGAAGTTCCGCACCGTCGAAAGGGTCGGGTTGGACGCCGTGTTACCCAGCGCGCAGAGGGAAGCCTTTTGCATGGCCGTGCCGATGGTTGTCAGCTTGACCAGGTCTTCCTCGTCACCATTACCGTGGGTGATCTTTTCAAGGATCTTCAGGATTTCCGTGGTGCCGATACGGCAGGGTGAACACTTGCCGCAGGATTCGTCAACGCAGAAGTCCATGTAGAACCGTGCCACGTCAACCACGCAGTCATCCTCGTCCATGACGATCATACCGCCGGAGCCCATCATGGAGCCCATCTTGGCAAGACCCGCATAGTCAATCGGGGTATCAAGGTCTTTTTCGGTCAAAATACCGCCGGAAGGTCCGCCGGTCTGGACACCCTTGAATTTCTTACCGCCCCTGATGCCGCCGCCGATGCCGAAGATGATTTCCCGCAGGGTGGTACCCATGGGAACTTCGATAAGGCCGGAATTCTCAACCTTTCCGGTAAGGGCGAATACCTTGGTGCCCTTGGAATCCGCCGTACCCATGGCGGCAAACCATGCGCCGCCCTTAACCAGGATGGCCGGGATGTTCGCAAAGGTTTCGACATTGTTGATACAGGTGGGTTTGGCCCACAGACCCGCAACCGCCGGGAAGGGAGGCTTGGGAGTAGGCATACCCCGTCCGCCTTCGAGGGAGCGCAGGAGCGCCGTTTCCTCACCGCAGACAAAGGCCCCCGCGCCGAGCCGGATTTCGATGTCAAAGTCGAAGCCCGAACCGAGGATGTCCTTGCCCAGGAGGCCGTGTTCTTTGGCCTGGGCCAGGGCGATTTCCAGGCGGTGGACCGCCAGGGGATATTCCGCGCGGATGTAGACGAAGCCCTGGTGGGAGCCGATAGCCTTGCCGCAGATGATCATCGCTTCGATTACCGAGTGGGGGTCACCTTCAATGGTGGACCGGTCCATGTACGCGCCGGGGTCGCCCTCGTCGGCGTTACAGACCACGTACTTGACGTCATTGGCCACTTTCTTGGTGGCGTCCCACTTCATCCAGGTGGGGAAACCCGCGCCGCCGCGGCCCCGCAGACCGGAAGTCTTCAGTTCGTTGATGATATCGTCCTGAGACCATTGGAACAGGGACTTCTGAAGGGCAATATAGCCGTCATTGGCGATGTATTCTTCTATTACCTCGGGATTAATCACCCCGCAGTTCCGGAGCACAACCCGGACCTGCTTTTGATAAAAGCCAATGGGGGGAAGCTCGGCATGACCGCTGCCGGTAGCCTTGGGCGCAGGGGAGCCATCGGGGTTCTTGTAGAACAGCCGTTCGACTTCCTTGCCCTTCTTCACATTGGTGGTAATGATTTCCGCCGCGTCTTCCGGCTTCACGTCCACATAGAAGGAGTTTTCCGGGAGTACCTTGACGATGGGGCCCTTTTCGCAGAACCCAAAGCAACCGGTCTTGATGACCTGAACCTTATCGCCCACGCCCTGTTTCTTGGCTTCGGCAATCAGGCCCTCATAAATCTCTACACCCTTGTTTGACTGACAGGCGGTACCGCCGCAGGTCAGTATGTAATGGGTATAGCCCTTTTTGTTGCGGAACTCGGCGTGGGCCTCCGTCCGCAGTTTGTTTAACGCGTCTGTGGTAAGTTTCGACATATCTCCCCCTTAGCCTCTTGCTCTGTATTTTTCGAAGATTTCGGGAAGCTGCTGCTTGGTTAACTTACCGTAGGTGTCGGGCCCGACCGTCATAACCGGGGCCAAACCGCAGCAACCGACGCAGCGGACTTCTTCCACGCTAAAGAGCCCATCCGACGTCACCTCATCCGGCGCTATCTTGAGGAACTCCCGGGCCGATTCGATATGGTCCCCGCCCCCCTTCAGGTAGCAAGCCGTACCCAAGCATACCGAAACCTTGTTCTTGCCGGGCTTGGTGGTCTTAAAGAAGTGATAAAACGATATCACCCCATAGATCTTCGCCAGGTGAATCCCGGTCATCTGCGAGATTTGCTCCGCAGCAGACCGCGGCACAAACCCAAAGGTCTCCTGGGTCTTGTGCAGGATCATGATCAAACTCCCTTGTTTGACCTTCCATTCATCGATAAAAGAGACGAGTTCCTTGGGAAAGGTAACCTTCTCTTCGCCTCCATGTCCGCTACATCCAGACATACGTACCTCCTCAGTGTAAAAGCATTAAATTCCATGATACCATGTAATTGATTCCCGCGTACCAGACCAGTATGGGGGTGTTCTCTTTCGATGTCAAGGAAAATTTTTCATATTACCTACTCGTTAAATCCTATCGGATATAAGTTGAATCCTATCGGATATAAGTTGAATCCGGTCGGATACAAGTTGAATCCTATCGGATACAAGGGGGTGATTTACGAAATCATGACCACCCCGACAAGGGTTCCGTTAATAACCCTTGTCCGGATTGATTTTCCCGCCGATAGTGATGTATATAGTAAGAAAAGGGACCGGTAGGTCCCCGGCAAGGAATGTTGATACGATGCGGTTATATAGAACTTTGAGACTAAGGTCCCCGGGGTTAAAGCCCCTTTTTATCGTGATTCTTCTCCTGAGCGCGGCGCCGGTTTTCTCCCAAAATGCCAACCGCCCCGATGCCCTGCGGAGCTATCGTATAGGCCGGGACCTGGAGGGCCGGGACCGCATGGCCGAGGCAAACCAGTACTACGACGAGGCGGTCAGGATTTGCCGGGACGAGATTGCCCAGAATGCGTCGAATAAGGACTCCTATACGGTCCTGACCTGGGCTCTCCAGCGCCAGAAGAAGTACACCGAGGTGATTACCTGGGGCCAACGGGGGCTTGACACCATCGGCGTGGACTACCGGATCATCGAAACTATGGGTGAAGCCTACTTTTACCTTAACCGCTACGAGGATTCCCTGCGCTCTATGCAGCGGTATGTCAATTCCGTGCCCCAGGGGGAGCGTAGCTCCGTGGCCTATTTCTTCATCGGTGAGATCTTCCGGTTCCAGCGGAAATTCCACCGGGCCGACATCGCCTACACCACGGCGGTGCGCCTGGAGCCGGGATCCGCCCTCTGGTGGTTCCGGCTGGGTTCGGTGCGGGAAGAGGTGCGGGAATTTAAGCCGGCTATGGAGGCCTACCAGCGGGCTCTGCGGCTCAACCCCAACTACCGGGAGGCCGCCGAAGGGCTGGAACGCTCCCGAAGGGCCAGTACCTGAGCAGCTTCGCAGCTAGCCGCAGTCGTGGCAGGTTGCGCAGTCCCCTTCGTCACAGCCGTCGTGGATAGGGGAGTGGACATGGCCGTGCTGTAGTTCTTCCTCCGTCGCTTCCCGGACATCCACTACAGACACCGCAAAGTTAAGGTTTAGCCCTGCCATAGGGTGATTGGCGTCAATGGTGACGTTTTTCCCATCAACCTTGGTTACGGTGACCATTTGGAGTTCACCCTCCGTCGTTTCCGCGTGGAACTGCATCCCCTCTTCGACCTTGTCCGCCCCGCTGAAACGGTCCAGGGGGACGGTGGTGATAAGTTTTTCGTTCCGCTCCCCGTAGGCATCGGCGGCGCTCACGCTAATCTTGAAGCTATCCCCCGCTTTCTTGCCCTCCAGGGCGCGTTCCAGGCCGGGGACGATGTTTTGGTGACCGTGTAGGTACAGAAAGAGCTCCGTTCCGGGTCCGTCGCCGGTGCTGTCGAGTACCTGATCCTGGTCATTGGTAAGGGTGTAGTTGATACTAACCACCCGATCTTTGGTTACATTCATGATTGTTTATATCATATTAGGGGCTTTGGGTAAAGGTATTTACTCAATAAAAAACGGCTCATCCGCGCTGGGCAGTTCCTCTTCCGGCGCCCGTGTTTCCCGGACCGTGTGAAAGACCTCTACAAAGGGCTCCATCCCGTGGATCATCCGGGGGATAGAGAGGAGGTACATATCGTCCTTGAGGGGGAGCTTGAAGGTCCCTTCAAAGGGGGCTGTCCCGTCGCTAAACTCAATGCGGATGCGGTGATTGACGCCCCCCAGGTTGTAGCGGTCCCGGTCTCCCCGGAAGAACTCCAGGGACTTGCCGCCGTCTATCGATACGGTGATTAGGTCCGGGGCGCGAATGTCCTGGTTCTGGAGGTCGCGGTTGTCCACGATGAGGGTATGACCTCGGTTAAAGATAAAGAGCAGGGTTCCCAGGAGGAACCACGCCAGGACCAGCGCTAAACGGATGACGAGTTTGCGATGGTTCATACGGTCCCCCTCAGGCTTGACCGGGCGGATTCGGCGTTGGCCCGTTTGCGCCACGCGTGGAGTACCAGTGCCAGGGCGATGACCCCGTAGCTGAAGGCGTCCCGGAAGTACTCACCGATCATGGCGTTCCCGAAGAGGTTGGTACCGGCACGGGGCACTACGATATACATCAGGTGGAGCAGCACCGTCCCGATAAAGACGTTGGGGATAGTTGCCTTACTCACCGAGGCGCCCCCGACAAGGATGGCGGCGGCGGCGAAGAAGCCGGTCTGTTTGTGGGCGTTGTAGGTGGCCACGTTGCCCATGTTCTGGAGGAAGATGAGCTGCCCCAGGCTTGCCAGGACCGTGGAGATGACGATGGCGATGATCCGGGTCCGGTCCACGGGGATGCCCGCAGCGTGGGCCACTTGCTGGTCCTGCCCCACCGCCCGCATATCCTGGCCCAGCTTGGTCTTACGGAACCAGACGATAAAGAGGCAGAGGACGCCGATGACCAGGTAGTTCGCCACCGGGATGTTCAGGGTTCCGATGTGCAGGGGGATGAGCCGGTCCAGGGACTGGCGCACGCTATCCAGGGTCAGGGTGTTGCGGATGCCGTAACCCCGGCTGAGGGTGATGTTCAGGGAATGGACCGGGATGATGGGACCCATCAAATAGAGCACCACAAACTGATAGAAGCCGTCCATGAAGAAGCCCAGGATGTAGCCCGTCACCATTTCCCGGCCCCTGGCGCGGTTGAGGATCTGCCCCGCAATCCAGCCCAGGCCGGCGGCGATGGGCACGGCGATAAGGCTGGCGAAGATGAGCCCCGGCACTCCCACGATGTTCCAGTCCACGGCGAAGATCAGGCCGATTTGCCCCGCCATAGCCCCCAGGACCATACCGAAGTTGATCCCCATCCCCGCCATGATGGGCAGGATCAGACTGAATACCAGGAAGCAGTTCCGGCCTATCCGGGTGAGGATCTCCTGTACTATAGAAGAAAGTGACAGTCCCGATATGGGGGTCGCCGCCAGGGTGATGGCCATAAAGATGATGACCACCGTATTATCCGCCAGGAAGGTCCGCAGATTAAAGGACTGTTTCATTTGGTCACCTTCGTTTTCCGGGTAAGGGCATAGATGATCATCCCGTTGGAGATGAGGATGCGGATAACCTCGGACATATCGGTTTTGAGGACGCTGTTGATCACACTGGGGGTCATGGCCAGGATACTCTGGAAGAGGAAGGTGCCCACTATCACATGGAGTATGGTGGCCTTGTTCACCGAAGCGCCCCCCAGGAGTACTGCCGCCACGGCGGGGAAGGCCATGAAGAGGGGCGCCTGGTAGAGCTGGATAAAGCCGAAGCTCTGCTGATACATCAGGATACCGATGGCCCCGTAGATGGTGGATACAATGACGCTGATAATCCGCATCCGGGCCGCCGAAACCCCGCCGGCACGGGCAAAGTCGGGGTTGGACCCCACGGCGGTCAGGGCGGTGCCGGTGCGGCTGCGCATGAAGAGCCACATGATAAAGGCCATCAGGGCAAAGAAGAGGACGGCCCCCGTGGGGAACTCAAAGACCGGGCCTATCCTGATAACCAGGAAATCGTTCAGTACCCGTGACCAGTAGCCGTCCAGGGTGATGGTGGTCCGCAGGCCCTGCCCGGTATAGCCCCACACCATGGTGGGGTTGGTGAAGGGCAGGATGAGCCACATGATGGCCATGAAGGTGACCACCGAAAAGCCCACATACATGGCGATGGTCATCTCCTCGCCCTTAACCTTGTTGAGGAGCATCCCGTAGAGCCAGCCGAAAAGAAGGGCAAAGGGGAGGCTGAAAAGGATGGCGGCGAAGAAGCCCAGGAGCCCGGTAAGGTGGGCCTGCATGGCAAGGGTGGACCCCAGGAGCCCGGCGATGATCCCCACCGGGAGCCCGAAGTTGAGCCCCGCCCCGGCCTGCATCATGGGGACCATAGCCAGAACCATGACCCCGTTCTGGCCGAACCGGGCCAGCACATCCTTGAGGGAATTATCCACCCGGACCCCCACGAAGGGGGCGGTGATAAAGAGGGCCACCACGAAGAAAAAGATGATCAGCCGAGGCCAGCCGAAGTCGGTGATAAACTCTTTTATACGGGCATTAACACTGTCGTCGCTCATAGCTTCTCTCCTGACATGAGGATGCCGAAATCCCTTGCCGGCCGGTCCGCCGGGAGGATCCCCACGATCCGCCCCTCATTCACAATGGCGATACGGTCGCAAATGGACCGGAGTTCCTCCAACTCGCTGCTCACCATGACGATGGTGGTGTTCTGCTCCCGGTTGTAAACCCGCAGGGTGTCCAGGACTATTTTCTTGGCCCCCACATCGATACCCCGGGTGGGCTCGGAAACAAAGAGCAGCCGGGGATTCAGGGCAAAGGCCTTGGACAGACAGACCTTTTGTTGGTTGCCCCCGGAAAGTTCCTTGGCAGGCTGCTTACCTCCGGTGCATTTGATTTCAAGCTTCGTGATATACTCATCCGCCAGGGCGGCCATAGCCTTCTCGTCCCGGAGCCGGAAGAGGCCGCCAAAAAAGGACTTGAGGTAGGCCCCTTTGGTTTGCATAGCCCCAAAGGCGATGTTCCAGTCCAGGCTTTCATCCAGGAGGAGCCCCACCCCCCGGCGGTCTTCGGAGACAAAGGCTATGCCGGAATCCAGGGCCCGCTTGGGGTCCCCCAGGGTCACCGGCGCACCCTCCAGAAGTACCCGGCCCCCGGCGGCAAAGAGCCCCATGATGCCGTTGGGTATCCCCAACTTGCCCTGACCCGCTAGGCCGCCGATACCGAAGATCTCCCCCTTGCTCACCGTAAAGGAAACATCCCGCACGGTTTCTCCGGGCATATCCACCCAGAGGTTCTCCACCCGCAATGCCTCCGGGGGAGGCGTTGTTTCCAGGGTCTGTTCCCGCGCAGCGTGATGGGCGGCGCTTACTTCCCGGCCCACCATCCAGGAAGCGATGTCCAGGACGGTGACATTCTGATTGGGGGTATCCCTGATGATCTGCCCATCCCGGAGCACCACCACCCGGTCGGCAATTTCGGTGACCTCGTGGAGGCGGTGGGAGATGAAGATGATGGCGATACCCCCGGTGGCCAGGCGTTGCAAAGCGGCCAGGAGGATGGCCGCCTCGCTTTCGGTGAGGACCGCCGTGGGTTCATCCAGGACCAGGAGTTCCAGACGACTTCCGGTCGTATGCTCCCGGTCTATTTCCCGGGCAATTTCGGTGAACTGTTTGTGGGCCACGCACATTTCCGCCGCCACGGTGTCCGCCGCAATTTTGACCCCCAGCTTTTCGATGGCCCCTTCGGCGCGGCTTATCATCACATCCCGTTTGAGGGTGGCAAGCCGGTCGCCGAAGACCTCCACCGCCACATTTTTCCGTACCGGCTCCCGGTTAAGGAGGATGTTCTCGTAGGCCGTAAACCCGGGGATGAGGGAAAACTCCTGGTGGACCATGCCGATCCCCGAGTCAATGGCATCGAAGGGGCTTTTAAAGGACACCGGGGTATCCCGGAAGTAAATCTTTCCCCCGTAACCCCCGGTGTCGGCAATCACGGGCATCCCGAAGAGGATCTGCATCAGGGTCGTTTTGCCCGCGCCGTTTTCACCCACCAGTCCAAGGATTTCCCCCTTGTTAAGGGAGAAGGTCACGTTGGACAGGACCTGGGTGCCGTAAAAATCTTTTGAAACCCCCTCTAAACGCAGAAGGGGTTTATTATCATCCATGTGCAATCCTATGGGTACTTACTTACCACCCTGGAACTTAATATTGTAGTACTTCTCGGGAACCTTCTGCGCGGTGGTGGGGAGATACCCCGAACCGAGCATGTAGGTGTCCATGTATATCAGGACCTGGTTCCGGGCGCGTATCCCGGTATTGGCGTCCACGTAATAGCCGCCGCTCCATTTGGCGCCGGGGGTAAACTCACCCAGGGCCGCATAGAGGTCGGAGACATTGTCCAGTCTGGCCTTGCCGTCCAGAATCCGCTTGGCAAATTCCCCCAGGCCCGCGCTGGCGGTAAAGCCGTAGGAGAAGGCCCAGGTGCCGAACCTGCCGGCCCCGCCTTTTGCCACCACCGCTTCTTCCACCTTCTTGAGGATCGCCGGGAAATTGCCCGCTTCTGCGGAAAGGTCGATGCCCAGCGCGCCGGGATAGCCCATCAGGGGTGAGGGCAGGTCCGCTTCCACAAAGAGTCCGCCGTACTGGAGGAGCTGCCGGAGCAGGGGTTCCGTGTGGGCGTTGTTGGTACAGAAGAAGACCGCGTTTTTGCCGTAGGTGCTCACCCATTGGGGTGTCTGTTCCATGATGTACTGCTGGGCTCCTGCGGTTCCCACATCGGAAGTGGGGTCCGGGGCGGTGACGAAGACAAACTTGATCCCCAGGTCCTTGCAGGCTTCTTCGAAAATCTGCCGGCGGAGGCCTAAGGATTCATAGGACATGTGCCGGGGGAAGGAGATATGGACGAAGGTATCCGCGCCGAGCTGCTTGGCCGCCCAGGGGATAGCGTAACCCCGGGAGATAAAGTCCGCGCTGATGGCGAGGTCCGCCGCGCCCTGGATTACCAGGGGGTCTTCGTGGGATTCCCCGGAAAAGAGCATGATGTCCGGCCGGCGTTCCCGCACCCGCCTAAAGGCTTCGGCGGTACCCGGGACACCTTCGTTCATCACAATGGCCTTCATCAGGGGGTCATCCGCCAGGGTTACCACCTGGGAGATGGTTACTTCCTGCTGATCCATGAAGTTATCCGGGTAGGTGACGTGCTGGATAATGCCGCCGTCGGCAACCCTGCCGTAACGCTTGATCAGTTCTTCCGCGCCCCGGAGGTTATCCTCAGCCTGGGAAACCGTGCCGGTCACAATGCCGATGTGGTAAGCCTGGACGGAAGAACCGCCGGACTTCTGCTGTCCGCCCCCGGCAAAGGCCAGGGCGCCGCTTGCCAGTAAGGCAAGTAAAATCATCATTACTCTTTTCATATTCTCCTCCATATGCTTAGTTGCCGCCCAGGAACTTAATATTGTAGTACTTCTCGGGAACCTTCTGCGCGGTGGTGGGGAGGTAGTCCTTGCCCATCATGTAGGTATCCATGTAAATCAGGACCTGGTTCCGGGCGCGGATGCCGGTATTGGCGTCCACGTAATAGCCGCCGTTCCATTTGGCGCCGGGGGTAAACTCACCCAGGGCTGCATAGAGGTCGGTAAGGTTGTCCTTCTTCGCCGTACCGTCCAGGATCCGCTTGGCGAATTCCCCCAGGCCCGCGCTGGCGGTAAAACCGTAGGAGAAGGCCCAGGTACCGAACTTACCGGCGCCGCCCTTGGCTACGATCGCGTCTTCCACCTTCTTGAGAATGGCGGGAAAATTGCCCGCTTCCGCAGAAAGGTCGATGCCCAGTGCGCCGGGATAGCCCATCAAAGGGGAGGGGAGGTCCGCTTCCACGAACATACCGCCGTGGATCAGGAGCTGCCGGAGCAGGGGTTCCGTGTGGGCGTCGTTGGTGCAGAAGAAGACCGTGTTTTTGCCGTAGGTATTCACCCATTGGGGGGTCTGCTCCAGGATGTACTGCTGAGCCCCCGCAACCCCCACGTCGGAGGTCGGGTCCGGGGCGGTCACAAAGACGAACTTGATACCCAGGTCCTTGCAGGCCTCTTCCATAATCTGCCGGCGGAGACCCAGGGACTCGTAGGACATATGCCGGGGGAAGGAGATATGGACGAAGGTATCGGCGCCGAGCTGCTTGGCGGCCCAGGGGATAAGGTAGCCCCGGGAGATAAAGTCCGCGCTGATGGCAAGGTCCGCCGCGCCCTGGATAACCAGGGGGTCTTCGTG
>BNUX01000080.1 GCA_025997675.1 Spirochaetia bacterium
CGGCGGCTTTATCAAAGAAAAAAGGCCGGGTAACGGCTTTTTTATACACTTCCGAAAAACAGCCCTTGGCTGAGGAAGTTTATACCCGCCTGTATAGGTAGGTAATTTCAAAGCGTGATTCCTGACCGCGTAACAGCGGCGGGAATCACTAAATAAAGGAGAAACCATGAAGCGAATTAATCATGGTCTCATAGTAGGTCTTGCCGTACTCTTTTTGGCGGCAGTATCTTTCGTTGGGTGCGAAAGCGCCACAGAAGCCGAAGTCATCACAGGCCCCGCAGGTAAGGATGGTACGGGTACGCCGGGTACGCCGGGTAATCCGGGTCCCGTCTATCTGAGCGGGACTCAGAATGCGGAAGGCGTGCAGGCTGCTCTTAATTCCTCCGCACCGGTTGTTTTTGCCGGAGCGACCGTTAGCGGCGGCGTCGTCATCATTCCCGCAAATAAGACCGTAACTCTGGTCGGCAGTCCTGCAATTAGCGGCGCTTTTGGTCTGATTGTACAGGGAGGTCTGAGCGGTAACGGCGACATTGGGTCCGGTACTACCGTGGTACAGACAACAGCCATTCCTGCGAAATACATCGGTTCAGGCGCGATCAGCGTAGTGGCTGGGGTTCCCGTTTCCGGCGTCATTCCGCTGTCCGCTATGAGTGGTAACGCGGTGGCCCTCGTCGGCCCCATCAATATCAAGACAGGCCCCACGGTAAACGGGGACGTCGCGCCAGCGGATGTTAACGGCAAAGATGTTTTCGTCTTAGGCGGGCTCACCGTGACTAATACAACGACCCCAACCAGCCTCTTTGTGTCAGGCAATGCCATCGTAACGCCGGCCCTCGATATTGATACATTAGCCATAGGCGGCACTGCTCAATTCGCGAGTACGCTGACCAATACGGGAGGAGCCGGTTTCTACACCTTTAACGGCACAACCTCCATTGCTACCAGTCTGACAAGCGGTAATGCTAGCGGTCTTACAATTGCAGGTACCGGCGTGGTGACAACACCTACCTTTACCGGTACTCACGGCGCAATCATCAGCAACACCGGAGGGGTTATCCTTACCGGAGCCAGCTCTGTGGCAACTACCAAAACACTGACCGTAACCGGCAAGCTTATTGTGCAGGGAAGCAGTGTTCTTACATTGACCGCAGGTAGTGCTTCTACCATTGCTGTAACGGGCACCGGTGAACTTCTTGTGCGGGATACGGCGACAACTCCGGCCAATACTCTTGCCTTTAGCAAGGCTACAATAGTAGCCCCTGGCGCCGCTGTGAGCCCTACCTTTACCGGGTCTACCGCTGTAGCATTATTGGGATTTAATACCCCTGCGGTGAAAAACATTACCCTTGCTCCTGGCGGTACTATTAAAACGTCCGGAAGCGGTGCTGTCGACTTTGGTGCAGGAGCTGGTACTAAATTAAGCGGAACAGGTACATTTACGAATACCGGCAGCGTTGATCTGGATTTCAAAACTGGTCACGCTAATAGCGGTATTGTCTCTTTAGTCGCTGCTAGTCCTACAACACTTGCCCTTACCGGTACATCTCCAAAAATTGCTGTTCCGGCAACCGCAACCACTACCGGTCTTGATCTCACGTTTACAACTATTGACCTGAGCAATGCCGCTAGTGGCGGGGTCATCACCGTTCAACATTTAGGGGTACTGAAGTTGGATGATGCCACGGCGCATATCAAAACGGCTACCGGTTTTGCGACTGTTCCTGTCACTGCTAGTGGTTGGACGACCCAAGCTGGTGGTAATACGCCTACTGTAGGGAGTAATACGCTTACAGGTCATGGTAGCGGTACTACCATAACCGGTGCTGATAGTCTTGGTTTCAAAATTACGAAAGCTGGTATTTCTGTCCTGCCGTAATGTTTAGTGCCCTCCGGCGGTATTCATAGCCGGATGTAAACAAGGCCGTCCTCCATTGCGGGGGGCGGTTCCTCACCCTGATTAAAAAACGAACGGGCGCCGGTGGCCCCCAGACCTTGGTCTGATTGGTCCACACCGCCCCTTCGCGCAGGCGGTGATGCCGGGACCCATAAAGAGGCCCGGTGGACCGGCCCCCTATCCCGACACGAAGTCCGGGGTACCCGTACCTTACGTGAAGGTCCTTGGAACCCTCCTTTCGTAATTTACCCCTTATCAGATTAGTGGAGAAAAATCGTCCCGTGGTCAGGACGTGACCTCCCGTGGTCAGGAAGTGGCTTCCTGTGGTCAGGAAGTGGCTTCCCGTGGTCAGGAAGTGGCTTCCCGTGGTCAGGAAGTGACTTCCTGTGGTCAGGAAGTGGCTTCCCGTGGTCAGGACGTGGCTTCCTGTGGTCAGGAAGTGGCTTCCTGTGGTCAGGAAGTGGCTTCCTGTGGTCGGGACGTGGCTTCCTGTGGTGAGAACAGGCCATCTACGGGTGTAGACAGGCCACCCCTTGCGTGTGGTTGACGGGGGAGAATTGTGGTATAGTGTAGGGAGGAGAACGCCATGACCACAACGCAAGTACAGCCCGAAGCCCCGATGACCTATGAGCAGATCCGGGCAATGTTTCAGGAAACAGAGCAGATTCTGAAAGAGAACGCCCAGAGCCAGAAGGAGACAAGCCTGCAAATAAAGGAGACCGACCGGATATTACAGGAATTAGGGCAAGAGACAGACCGGCGAATCAAAGAGGTTACCCAGCATCTTGGCGGAATGACCAAAAGTGACGGCGATTTGGCGGAAGAACTTTTTTTTACCTCATTGGCATCAAAAATGACCTTTGCCGGGCAGCACTACGATGCCATATTGCGCAATTGTCATAAGAAAGTCGGAACTCTCGAAGGTGAATTCGACATTGTCCTCCACAACGCCACCTGTGTAGGAATCGTTGAAGTGAAGAGCAAGGCGAAGACGGAACATTTAGAAAAACTGGTTACCAGGAAATTGCCGGACTTCCGTACGCTTTTTCCCGAATACCGGGATTACCCCATCTACTTAGGCATCGGCAGTATGTCCTTCGACGGCCAGGTACTGCAAAGAGCCAAAGAACTGGGAATCGGTATACTCCGCCAAAAAGGCGATACCATTGAAGCCGATACCGGCGCCGTCCGTGCCTACCGATAAAGCCGGGGGAAAGGCCAAGCCCTATTGGGGGCCGACCCTTGACAGTTTCGGAATTATCCCCCACACTCCAAATTGTATATTTCAAAGGAAGAGGGGTGAAGCGGCAACGCCGCCATTCCCCCGCTAACCCGTAACTGTGATTGGGAAAATCCATCGCAAACGGTCACTGCGAACCGGTAGGTTCGTTGGGAAGACCGATGGAAAACGCGGTTATTAACAACCGACCCATTAGCCAGGAAACTTTGATATACGACCAATTTTCGGGCTTCGAGGTAAGAGCCTGGAAAAAAGCCGTATTCTAAATCCGGTATTTTTTCCGTACAGAGGCTTCTTTCTTTCGGAAAGGAGTAAAGCCATGTTTACACACAATTCTTCGGTTGGGAAAACCCGTGTCCGGGTTTCCCTGGTTCTCGTGCTGGGCCTTCTTGTGGGGGCGCTGTCTTTGCTGGGGTGCGGTGATACGGGGAGTGACATCGGCGAGTTCTCGGGTACATGGACATCAACCGCCGGTGATCGGATTGTCATTGATAAATCAGCGAAAACGTTTGTGTACTCCTTTGGCGCTACACCCTCCTATGACGCGGAGAGTATGGATTATGCGGGTGCGATAGTAGGCGGTGCAAATGCGTTGACAAATGTGACGGGTTATTTGACCCTGCGAATCACCAATGCCGGTGGATATGGCCCAACGGTAGGGAACTATATTCGTATTTTCTGGAAAGAGTTGACCCTCACCACTGTTCAAGAAGCGGGTCCCTACAAAGCGGGTGGTCAGAACAACGGCGTGAGTACCGGCGCCGCAGCGGAAACTGAGTATACGGTCGGAAACGGCTACTTTGATCTGACCGGCGCATATACTAAGCAGTAGTTAGATGGCCCTGTTTACCCGAAAAGTTACGCATAATTTCGCGGCTTTAGGTATGATCGGTTTTATCCTTTGGTTTCCTTTTGCGCTCAACGCAGAGGAAGCGGAGGATGACACCCTCCCCCTTATGGAGGGGGAGGGGCTCACCGTAACCGGCAGTGCGGAAACCACCCAGCAGATGAAGGTGGTTACTAAGGAAGAGATTGAACGGCGTAACGCTTCGGATTTAGCGACCCTTCTCCAGGAGACCCTTAACTTGGGAGTTACCCGGTACGGCGGATATGGGAACCGGGTGGGTATTAACCTGCGGGGTTTTGATTCGGCGCGGATCGCGTTTCTCATAGACGGGGTTCCCGTCAATTCCCCTATGGGTAATGATTTTGATGTAAGCCAACTCGACCTTAACGCCGTGGAACGTATCGAGGTCACCCCCGGCGGTTCGGATACCAAATACAATGTTTCAGGCGCTCTGGGCGGTGTCGTCAATATCATCACCATAAAAAAACAGAAAACAGGTTTGCGGCTTGGGGGGAGTGTCTCCAACACTTCAGCAATGCCCGGGAAATACGAGAAGGATGGAAGTACCAGAAGTTCCCGTTGGGAAGATCTTCTTGACGCGCAAAACTACTCGTTTTTCACGGGATTTGGCGCGGAAAAATATTCCTGGTCGGCCGGCATCTTCGCCAACCGCGCCGCAAATCATTTTCTCTATACCAATTATGAGGGAAAAATAAGCCGCAAAGAAAACAACGAAGTCTGGGATACCGGGGTCTCCGGCTCATATATCAGAAATTTACCGGATGATTATTCAAAGCTGATTATTTCCGGGGATGTTTATTATGGCGATAAAAATTTCCCCACATCCGGGTTGCACACAAGTCTGTTTGGAACGCAAACCGATTTTTCTACCCGGCAAAACATCATGCTTGACATGCCCCGTGCAGGGCGGGACGATCTTGCCGCCGAAGCCAGCCTGAGCCATACCTGGCAATCCCTGGAATATGAGCCGCCTGCGGGAAATAGTTCTCTCCACAATCAGCATCTTATCACCGCGATAAACCGCTGGACCTGGTATCCCCTGGCACGGCTTACCCTTAGAAGTGGGTGGGACTATCGCTTCAACTATCTGGATTCCACGGATATCGGCGACCGCAGCCGTCATGACGGCGGTCTCTACCTTACGGCGGAATATAAGGCCCACAAAACATTTTTGATTATCCCTTCAGTAAAGGCGGCTTTCTCAGGCCCCTCGGAGCAGCCGGTGACACCGGTACCGAAACTCGGCTTTCTCTGGACGCCGCTTGAATTGCTGACCATTAAAAATAATTATTACCGTAGTTTCAAATATCCCGACTTCGAAGACCTCTATTGGGCGGGTGACGGCCAAACCCAGGGCAACCCGGATCTGAAGCCTGAGGACGGCTGGGGGGGGGGACTTGGGCGCCTCCCTGCACTATAAAAATTGGTTCACCATTGAGAGTACCTTTTTTATCCAGTGGACTTCGGATTCCATTCATTGGAGTTCCGGCCCCGGCGGAATTTGGCGGCCTGAAAATGTGGGGGAAGCCTTCTACTTCGGCGTGGACTCAAAAATACGGGATGAAATACCCCTTTCTTCCGGTCCCTTTAGCACCTTCGGCATTTCCCTTTCTTATCAGTATTTGTTAAGCTACCTCTTAAGCTATGGGTATACCTGGGCCGATGAAAAGCGTATCCCCTATATGCCCATGCACACCCTTGGCATTTCGCTGGATTTATCCTGGAAGACCGGTTCAATTTTGTTGTCCGGTCATTACGAGGGCCTGCGTTTCGCCAATACCGCAAACATCACCGAACTGGCCCCCTATTTCCTGCTGAACGTAAATGTCAATCAGCAAATCGGAAAAAACCTGACCGCATTTGCGGTGGTGCGGAACCTCCTCAACACTTCCTACGAATCCTTTGACGACTACCCCATGCCCGGCATCACCATAACCCTGGGCCTGCGGTTCAATATAGAGCCAAAAATGAAGGAGAAGAAATGAATAAAACCTTCGCTATTTGTATAGTAATAACACTATTACTATCCGCCTGTACTCAAAAAAGTGAAACGGTAACGATAACCGACCGGGCCGGGAATACCATTGCCTTGAGGAATGAACGTAACCGGATTATTTCCACCGCCCCCTCAAACACAGAAATACTGCTGGGCCTTGGATTGGGGGACAGACTTGTTGCCGTGGATACTATTTCCGGCGATATACCGGGCGTAAGCGCAGATATAACCCTGATAGATTTTTCATACCCCGATGGGGAGCTTATTGTAGCCCTTGATCCGGACCTCATCATTGCCGCCGGGCATAATCAAACGGTTTCCGGGGAGGACCCCTTCGCGCTGATGAAGGAGGTAGGGATTCCGGTGGTGTACCTCCCAATCAGTAAAACTATCGACGGCATCTATGCGGACATCCGCTTTATTGGGGGTCTTTTCGGCGTGGAGGATAGTGCGGAGGCGCTGGTCAGGGAGATGAAGGAGACGGTGGATGGCATTGCGGCAATCGGCGCATCCATCACCACAAAGCGCTCGGTTTATTTTGAGATGGCCTGGCCGCCCTATATGGTGTCCATCGGGCGGGACAACTATATCACAGAAATGGTAAATACCATCGGGGCCTACAATATATTTGCCGAAGAGATGGACTGGTTTACCCCGGGGGTGGAGGCGATCATAGACCGTAACCCGGATGTCATACTTATCATGGGGATTTTTGACGGTGATATTATTGCGGAGATTCGGAACAGGCCGGGGTTTGAGCATATTACGGCGGTAAAAAACGGGGACCTGTATACCATTGATGTTGATTCGGTATCCCGCCCTTCACCGCATATCGTACTCGCACTGGAACAAATGGCACGGGCGGTGTATCCTGAGGCGTATGAAAATTACCGGTAAGTTTGCTGCGGCAATTCTCTTCGCCCTGGTAATACTCTGCACCGGGGCGAGCCTTGGCAGTTCTTCTATCAGTCTCCTTGATACGGTGAGCGTGGTTTTTCATAAACTGAGCGGGCGCCCTTTTAAAGAAGGGGCTGATCTTAAAATTGTATCCATCGTCTGGAGCCTGCGCCTGCCCAGGGCGATTCTTGCCTTCATAGTCGGCGGAGCCCTGGCGGTCAGCGGGACGGTGTTTCAGTCGGTGTTGAAAAATCCCCTGGCCTCCCCGTTTATCGTGGGTGTTTCCTCCGGGGCCTCCCTGGGCGCAGGATTGGTGATGCTCGGAGGACTCGCCCTGCCCTTAATCGGTGCGTTTACCCTGCCCATAGCGGGGTTTCTTTCCGGATTGACCACCGTGTTTTTTGTCATCTTCTGTGCGTCCAAAATAGATAAGACCCTCTCCAATAATACTATCATCCTCTTCGGGATGGTTTTTTCCCTCTTTGTAAACGCCATTCTTACCGCCATGGTCGCGTTCTTCCGGGAGCAGCTTAAAAATCTGCTGTATTGGCAGATGGGCAGTTTTGCCCTCAAGGGCTGGAACCATGTGGGGTTAATGCTCCCCTTCCTCATTATCGGTATCCTTGGGACCATCGGGTATACGAAGGAAATGGATATTCTCACCTTTGGTGATGAGCAGGCAAAGTCAATCGGGGTAAATACCCGGGGCTTACGGATACGGTTACTGTTATTTTCAACGATACTAACCGGCGGGGCGGTTGCTTTAAGCGGCGTTATCGGCTTCGTCGATCTTATTGCCCCCCATTTGGCGCGGAAGATGGTAGGGGCAAAGCATAAACAGGTAATCCCCATGGCGTTTATTATCGGCGGGTCCCTCCTGGTGGTGACCGACCTCTTGGCAAGAACCGTTGTGTCTCCCCAGGAACTTCCGGTGGGGGCGGTCACCGCAATTATCGGGGCGCCTTTTTTTGCGTGGGTATACTTTAGGAAGAAATGATATGTTGGAAATAAAAAGTTTATACAGCGGATACAATGGCACGGATGTTATTAGGGACATCAGTTTTACGGTGGATAAGGGGGAGGTCTTCTTTATTGTGGGACCCAACGGATGCGGTAAAACCACCCTGCTAAAATCCATTGCCAATATTCTCAGTTACCGGGGAACCGTTACCCTGGATGGCCGGGAGACAGCTTCCTTCAGCAGAAAAAACCTTGCAAAGAAAATAGCATTGATGAGCCAGACTTCCGAAATTTATTTCCCCTACAGCGTATACGATACGGTCTCCCTGGGCCGGTACGCCTACTCCCAGGGGTTCATGCGGAATCTTTCCGATACGGATACTGAAATTATAGAAACCGCCATCAAGCGGCTGGGACTTGCCGATGTAAGGGACCGGATGATAAACGAATTATCCGGCGGCCAACTCCAACGGGTGTTTCTGGCCCGGACCCTGGCGCAGAACCCCGACATCATTCTGCTGGATGAGCCGACCAACCACCTGGACCTGAAACATCAGGTAGAATTACTGCACTATCTGATAAGCTGGGCAAAGGAAAACAATAAAACGGTTATCGGGGTGCTACACGACCTTAATCTGGCCCGCAGTTTTGCGGACACCGCCGCGATTATGTCTGAAGGGAAGCTGGTCGCCCAAGGTAACCCTGAAACGGTTCTGTCAGGCGAAACCTTAAAAACGGTGTATGACATGGACATCCGCGCGTTCATGCTGGAATCCCTGGAAAACTGGAGGAATACTCATGTCTGAAATCATACTGATCTCAGGAGGCATTAAGTCGGGAAAATCCCGCCGCGCCCTGGATATAGCCCTGGGGGAATGGCGGGTCTCCCCGGAACTGCCGGTTTCTTTTATCGCCACCGCGGAAGCCCTGGACGATGAAATGAAGCTTCGCATAAAGCGGCATCAGGAAGAACGCCTTGGGCTTGGGTTTACTACCATTGAGGAGCCCCTGGAACTGGACCGGGCAATTGCCGCAGCGGGACAGCGGGCATTGGTAGACTGTCTGGCCCTGTGGGTTAACAACATCATGTACTATAAACGGGAGGACGATTTCCCCCGGCTCCTGGATTCTTCGATTAGCAACATGAAGGATTGTATCCTGGTGACCAATGAGACCGGGCTGGGAAATGTTCCCTTCGATGAAACCACCCGGCGATATAACCTGCTAATAGCCGAGGCAAACCGCAGAATCGCTGCGGCTGCGGATAGGGTAGAGTTCATGGTTTCCGGTATTCCTCTGAGGGTTAAATAGTGCGCCTGGTGGTTCCCTCCTGGGTTATCCCCGGAACCTACCTGGAAAATCTGCGCTTCCTTGCAGATAAGCCGGATGTACAGGGGGTAGAATTACTGTTTTTTATCTATAACGGCGAAATCCGGGATCAGCTTGACGCCGAATGGGATGGCATAGGGCAATTCGCGGATCGCTTTGTCTTTACCGCCCATCTGCCGGATCCCCTTTTGCCGGAACACGAGGAACTGGTGCACCGGCTTAATCCTCTGGTGCGTAACTTTATTGTTCACCCCGGACCGCCGGAAAACGCCCCGGCCTTGGGAACATTGGTTAATAGCTGGGCAAAAAAATGCCCTGGGTCATCCCGCCGCTTCCTCGTGGAGAACACAAACCCCGGCAGGCTTGAGGCGTTGCTGCCCCACCTTGCCGGGGATGTGGGACTCTGTATGGACACGGGGCATCTGCTCCTGGACGGAAAAAGTCCGGCGGATTTTTTTGCAAAGCACCGGGAGCGTATCGGGGAGATACACCTCCACGGCCTTGACCGGGAAAAGGCCGCCCTTGACGGACGGCTGCCGGATCACCGGCCGGTGCGGGCAACGGAACAATGGTTCGGGGAACTGTTCCCCCTGCTTAAGGATTTTGCCGGAATCATTAACATGGAAGTTTTTTCTTGGGAAGAAGCGGCCGCCGGTATATATACACTCAATGAGGAGAGTAAACATGGAAAACATAAAAACGGCGATGGAAGCTCATTTGGATGATCTTACCAAACCACGGGGCAGCTTGGGGAAACTGGAAACCTATTGCGTTAAGATGGCGGCAATACAGAACAAGGTTCCGCCCAAGCTTGAGAAAAAGGGTATCTACGTATTTGCGGGGGATCACGGTATCGCCGCAGAAGGGGTGTCACTGTATCCCCAGGAGGTTTCCCGGCAGATGGTGTTCAACATCCTTGCGGGCGGCGCGGGGATAAACGCACTGGCGAAGGGATGCGGCTGGGAAGTCAGTCTGGTAGATGCCGGGGTGATCGGGGAAGACTTTCCCCCGGATGTAGAACTGAAACCGGTGTGTTCCTTTATACGGGCGCGGATCTGCCAAGGCAGCAGGAATAGTTTTAAGGAGGATGCCCTTACAATGGAGGAAACTGAAAAGGCATTGGCCCGCGGTAAAGAGCTGGCGCAGGATGCGGCGGACCGGGGGCTGGATATGATCGCCATCGGGGACCTGGGTATCGGCAACACCAGTACTGCGGCAGCAATGCTGGTGGCGGCGGGGTTTAGTATTAATGATGTGGTAGACCGGGGAACCGGCATTGATAAAGCAATGCTGGAGCATAAGCGGTTTATCGTACAGGGGGCGGTGAAAAACCGGAATCCGCCGCCTAAGGACGGGAAGGCCATTCTTCAAAAACTTGGCTCCGCAGACTTTGCCATGATGGCCGGCCTCATCCTGGGGCTTGAGGGCAGGGGCATTGCCTGCGTGCTTGACGGGTTCCCGGTAAGTTCCGCCGCCTATATGGCGTATCTGATAACCCCCAAGGTTCGGGACTGGCTTTTCGCGGGGCATCTTTCCAAGGTTGCCGGGCACAAGCCGCTCTTGGAAAAGATGGGGCTGGAACCCATCGTGGATCTTGATATGCGCCTGGGGGAAGGTACCGGCGCGGTTATCGGCGGACATATCATTGGGTTGGGTGTCCGGGCGGCCCGGGAAATGGCGTCCTTCTCCCAAGGCCATGTTTCGGATACCGAAAAGGCGGAAGAAAAGTATTAATGTTCGACCGCTTTCTTTCAACCCTCAGCATTGTTTCACGCATACCGGTTAAGGTCAAATTTACCTTTGATCCTTCCCGGATGGATTACTATCTTCCCATCACGGGGGTGTGTCCGGCCCTGGTAGGATTGCTGGGAGCCGGGGGATGTTCCCTGCTGTGGGATAATCCCCTCTTAACCGGTATCATCGTTCTTATTGCGCAGTATTGCTGTTTTAATCTTTTTCATCTGGACGGCCTCATGGATACCGCCGATGCCTTTCTGGGCTCGGCGGACAAAGAGAAACGGCAGGCCATATTGAAGGATTCCCGGATCGGTGTGTATGGATTCTTCGCAGGGTTCGCCGACCTTGCCCTTAAAACCGCGCTCCTCTGCGCCCTTGCCCCCCTTGTTTTCCGCTATCCTGCGGCAATACTGGCCTATCCCCTATGCGGTAGATTCGCCGCGTCCCTGATCCCCTGCATGACGGGTCCCGCAAACTCAGGCGGCCTCGGGGCGCTGACCAGGGACTCTTTGCCGGTCCGCTGTATCCTGGGCCTTATCACCGGCTTCCTGCTCTGGCTGCCCCTTGCCTGGGGCCTCTTAAAGCTTGCCGCCCTGATTATCCCTTTGCGTTTTGAGACGGGCTTTTTTGGAGCGGCGGCTTCTCCGGCGCTCCTGATTCCGGGACTATCCCTGGTGATAGGCCCTCTCACCGCGCTGTTTTATGCCCGGCTGTATAAAAAATCCCTGGGGGGGTATACCGGGGATGCCCTGGGTGCAGCGGTGGAAACGGCGGAAATCATCTATCTAATGGCGGCCCACATCATTCTTTGAATTCATTCGCTCAGTAATATCCACCGAAAGCCCTAGTAGTGCCAACCGAACCCTTTGACATCGAAGTCAAAGGCGTTGACATCGAAGTCAAAGGCGTTGACATCGAAGTCAAAGGCGTTGACATCGAAGTCAAAGGCGTTGATATCGATGTCGGAGGCGTTGACATCGATGTCGGAGGCGTTGACATCGATGTCGGAGGCGTTGACATCGATGTTGGTGGGTAAGCAAGTATGCGCTCGCCCTGAGGGGAGGGGCTTGCCGGACTCATCCCGGAGCAGTTTGGAACTATAAAATCCGTTACATTGAGGCTTTTGGCAAATTCCTTACATGGGGCTGACACTGTTCGAGAACGTTAATTACGATATTCGTATCAATATAGACCGTCATTGCCGGGACAACCGTTCTTCCCGCGCTTCTTCGAGGGAGACCGGGTTATCCGCCGTAAGTCCTATAAGCCGGTTGAAAGCGGCGCGTTTTTTTTCCTTTTCCGCCTTAGATACCGCCTCATTTGGCGCCTGGTGTCCTGCATCATTGATTATTTTCCCTCATTCGGTTAAATACGCTTAAAACGGCCTTGAGATTGTCATCCGCATACTGCTGCAAAATGTCTTTTTCCGTATTGGACAGAAAGGAATCTGCTCTGAAAAGCTCATAGGGTTCAATATTAAGTGCCGAGGCAAGCCTTACCAGTGTACACGGCGAAAGCCACGCCTTGGATCGTTCAATATCGCTTAAAAAATTGGTGGATATATCCAGTTTCCCCGCCAGAGTCATTTGGGACATATTATTTTGCTGTCTGAAACGCTTGATATTACCGCTCAATATCCTTCGCAATTCCCATTCTTCCATCAAATCAACCTTATATCGAAAATTTTAACTAATAGCTTGACAGGATTTCAAACAGATATTAGTGTGAAATATCGGTAATATCGAAATTTTGGGAGTAGATTTAGGAAATCAGTTAAAACCTGCCTTTGTGGGTGGGTAGTTTAAGGGGAGAAGATTCCAATGTGTATGAAAATTCATACAAAAGGAGTTTGAGAATGAAAAAGAGGCTTGTTTTGGCGGCAATGTTCAGCATGGTGCTGGCATTGGGGATGACGCTTGTTGGTTGTGATATCGGAACCGACGGAGGAGGCGGTACAACCTCCACAATTACCGTTGACAGGGTAACCGTAAGCCCCCCAAGCGCAAGCGTTGCCAAGGGCGCAACCCAGTCGTTTGCCGCCGTCGTAGCCGGGACCGGCAGCCCCTCGCAGACCGTTACCTGGTCTATCACGGAAACCGGCAAAAAAGCGGAAACCACCATTGACGCGACCGGATTATTCACTGTGGCTGCGGACGAGGCGCTTACCAGCCTGACGGTAAAGGCGACCTCCACCGTGGACACCACCAAAAGCGGCACTATCGCTGTTACCGTTACCGGTGGCGGCAGTGGCGACACTGTGCCAGTAATTTTAAATACGGTATTTATTGGAACTGCTACCACAGGCAATTACAGTGGAAAACATTTTTATATTGGTAATGCAAGAACCACCAATAATACGCCATCCTCTGTATATTCAATGGCAGGTTATAACCTACATTTGGGTAGTGATTGGGATAATACACCGTCATGGAAATCGAACATTGAATATATGATTTCAGGCTACCAACTAAAAAAGAATAACGTTCTTGTATCATACACTGATTTGCCCGATTACAATGGTACTGGTGCTAGAAACAATAGGAATCAACACTATGTCTTTTCTGTCGCGACGATTAGTACAGGCAACAAGATACCGGTACCAGTTCCTACAGGCAACAAGATACCGGTACCAGCTCCTACAACCAATACAGAAACATATTTTGGTCGTCCTGGGTCAGATTTAGGTGATGAGTATTACGACTATTTTATTAGCGCACTAAATACTGGTAAGTGGACATATACAACATCTTTTTCTGAAGGCAAAGGTGTTTGGACAGATTCTTTCCAGTGGGTTTATTATCGAGCACAGAAAAGATTGTCGGTTGCTCTTTGTCGAACAACAGATACGGGTTTTACAATATATACTATTAATAATGTTGAAGAAACTGATTTGAATTATTAGTTTCTTCGGTATGAGAAGAGGCTGCCCAAATAATGAGCAGCCTCCTTTCGATTGCGCTTCTCCTACTTAATCAGGATAAATTCAACCCGGCGGTTTTTCCACCAGTTGTCCCGGTTAGGCTTCTTGTCCGGCC
>BNUX01000081.1 GCA_025997675.1 Spirochaetia bacterium
GTACTTCTCCCCCGGCAAAGAAGGTTTCCAGGAGCGCCTGGACGGCGATGCTATCCAGGGCGCTCGGCATGGTATGACCCATCTCAATAAAGTAGGGGGGGAAGAAGATGTGGCGATCCGCAAAACCGCAAACGGTGATTTCATCCTTATGAACAATGGCGTCCACGGAAAACTCCGGGCCCTCCATGAACTCCTCCACAATGGCCTTGCCGGACCGGGAAAACCCGAGGGCTTCCGGAAGGGCGGCGGCCAGTTCCTCCGGGGAGTTTACCCGGCGGCAGCCCCGGCCCCCCATGTTGTCCACGGGCTTTACCACAGCGGGATACTCAAAGGGCAGTTCCTTCGGGGAAGCCCCGGCGGTGAAGGTGGTGAATTGCGGTGAGGGAACTTGGGCTAGGGCAAAGCAGCGGCGCATCCGGTCCTTGTCGGAGGCGTTGAGGGCAGCCTGGTAGGGGATGCCCGGCAGCCCCAGCTGCTCCGCGACCCAGGCTACGGTGGCGGAAAAGTCGGTTCCCGCGGTCATTACCCCGCTAAGAGCAGGCTTATCGGATTTGAGGGAACGGCCCAGCGCAGCGATCCCTTCCTTGTCCTTGAGATCGATACACTCAAAGCGGTCCGCTTTGCCGGCTTCGCTCGCATTGGGGTCTCCGTCTACCACCACCGTATAGAGGCCCATGTCCCGGGCTATTGATATGGCGGGCCCCTGCATCACCCCCGCGCCGAGGATTAGGAGCCGCTCACCGGAGAATTCCCTTACCATAAGGACCTCACTTTAACTGCGTAACATTCAAAGGTATCACCCAGGCCAAAGAGGCGGCTTGTATATAGAAGAAGATGCCACCGTAAGCCGCCCCGCCTGATGTGGCCGGCCAGGGGAAACCGTTCGGGGTGATGACCGGTGACCCGTATTTTTTTCAGCCTGAATCCATACCGGGCAAGGATGCGCCGGCATATTTTCGGGCGCCAAACGGTCCGGTGATCCGGGGGGCTTTTTTCAAGAAATGCCCGCAAAGACTTTTTCCCCGAGATGCCTGTGGACGTGGGGGTGGAAAAGGCCAGCGCCCCCCCAAGGGCGAGGAGCCGGTTGATTTCCACCAATACCCAGCGGAGATCCTCAAAATGTTCGATCACATACCACAGGGTGATAACCTTGAAGCTCCCCGCGTTTTCCGGGTGTTCCAGTGAAGGGTCCGGGAAAAAGCTCTCGTTGGCGGGGATACCCAGTTCTTCCCGCACATAGCGGACCGCATCCGCCGCAGGATCAATGCCCTGAACCGAAAAGCCCCCGTCACGGGCGGCGCTCAGAAAGGGGCCGTAGGCACAGCCGATGTCGAGGAGCCGCCCCGGTTCATCATGCAGGAGCCGTTTTATATACCTGAGCCGCTTCTTTCCGGCTTCTATCAGGTTAGGGAAATCTTCCAGATAGGTTTTCCCGTATTGGCTTTTGTAAAAACCGAAGAAGTAATCGGTTTCATATTCTATTGCCGGGGGAGAAGTACGAAGCATGTAGATCATGCCGCAGTGGGTACAGTGCCGGTAGGTACGGTCAGGGAAGCGGATTGGCGTTTTCCGGCTTTTATCCCGGACAAAAAAAGGGGCGCCGCAGGCGGGGCACACACGGGAAGAAAGGGGGGTGAAGGCTGCCAGAAGTTCCCCCAGGTTCCGGCCGGGGACCGTGTCCAGGCCGTAACGGGCGGCAATCTTTTCAGAACCCGCTGCCAGGGTGGAGAGGAATTTGGGAAAGAAGAATTGCCCGATACGGCCGGCGGCGGCGGGACCGGTACCGGCGGAAAAGAAACCGGCGGAACGGGCCAGCGCTTCGTGGTAGGGGCCGGGGGAAACCAAACATACCGGAAGGCGGGCATGGAGGGCTTCAAAGGCGCTTAGGCCGAAATGGGTTATGAGAAGGTCATATTCCGCCAGATGTTCCCGAAGATCCGGTATCCCTTTAAGAACGCTTGAAAACGCCCTGAGCGCGGGGGCCTTGTCCGCCGGGAGTCCGGGGGCAATAAGGGTGATTTCAAGCTCGCCGGAATGAACCAGTCCTCTTAAGGACATGGCGGCCTGAAACGTGAGACCCGCCGCATCCTCCGCGCCGAAACTGATGAGTACCCGGAGGGGGCCCTCTGCTTTATGGAAGGAAGGCCGGCGATTATGCGGCAGGGGTATCAGGGACGGGGCCGCGATATTGGGGGGATTGAAGGCCCGTTTGGGGAGAGCCGGCAGGAGATCAATGAGGAAGTCGAATTTGTCCCGGTGGTCTCCGCCTTCGTCGATGCCAACCAGGGGCGCCAGGGCCGCCCAGGAAGCGGCTTCCCACAAATCTGTCCTCCATTTGTCCAGGATAATATAGTCCCAGTGTTTGTCGGCCTCCGGAGCATACCGGGGGTCCTGGGTTTTTCCCTGGAGTATCCAGGATTCATCGTTCAAACCGGCGATCTCCAAGAGACGGGGATTGAATCCCCCGGAGAATTCCGGCAGAAAGAGAAATGCCTCCCGTCCGGCCGCACGGAGGGATCGGACCAGGGCGGTTCCCCGGGAAAGGTGGCCGCCGCCGCGGTTCTTTTCAACAGTGGGGACTATCAAAAGCATTACGGTTTCCTTTCAAAGGTTTTCCGGTAAACAGCAATGACCGTTTCGCCCTTGTTCCGTTTTGCCGGGGGGCAGGAAAGCAGGGCATCGTATAAACGCTCAGAACGTTCATAGTCCTCCGGGGTATCTACGGTAAGCCTGATTTCGTTCCCCTGCCAGGACAGGGGCGCCAGAGGACGGTGGAGGAGAAAACGTTCCGGGTGATTGTAGAGGAAAGGGCAGACGTGCTCCCGTTCCGCTTCCGTTGCCGCCTCTTCATCCGCCTGTAACAGCGCCCGGGCCCTGATAACTTCAACCCCCGCGCCGTAGGGTAGTCCGCTATAGCCTGCATAGTCGGCGCCAAGGGTTTGGGCTTCCCGTAACAGGGCGGCGGCGGCATCGGTAAACACAAAGGGGTTATCGCCGGTGGCCCGGATGACCCAGTCCGGGCCATACCGGCGGATTGCTATGCAGTAGCGGTGGAGCACATCGGCTTTGGGGCCGGCTATTATTTCAAACCCGGCGGAAGCGGACAGGGGGGTAAAGGCGGCAAGGCTGTCCTCCGGGCAGGCCAGGATGCGGCAATCCGCCGGTACCCGTTGCAGGGCTTCCATGACCACCCGGATCATGGGCCGCTCACCCAGGGGAAGCAGGGCTTTACCGGGAAGCCTTGAGGAATCAAGACGGCTTTGCAGGATAAGGGCGGTCATTACCGGGCAGGTCCCGGGTCCTGTTCCCAAAGGCCGGTAAGGTTGTGCGCATCCCTCCGGAAACGGCTGCGGTTAGCTTCTACCCACTGCCGGTTTTCGCTGAACTCCCCCCACGCCGACGCAGGGCCGCCGCCGGTCTTAAAAAGATAGCCCGGGAAAAGCCGCAAAGGGATGTGGGCTCCGTGGTTACGAAAAACCGGGGCCAGGTTTCGGAGATAAAACCGGCGGTAGCCTGAGTCTGCGGTGGTATCCTCCGGGACCGCTTCTCCGTCATAGGATAGCCGTACCAGCTGGGTGCACCGGATCTCCTCCCCCCATAAATGGGCGCGGAACCCGAAGTCCATGAGCTGCCAATAGGGATTTTGAATAGCCCCGTCAAATCCCCCTAACCGGACAAACCGGTCCCGGTCATAGATGCCAACCCCGTCAAAGGGATAGAGGGTCATCTGGGCTTCCACCTCCGGCGAAAAACGGAGGGTCTTAAGGTTTGAACGATAGAGAGCCGGGCTTGTAAGGGTTGGCAGGGTTTCCAGCCGGGAATTCTGAATAACCGGGGTGGTACACAGCCGCCACTCCGGACCGAGCCAGAGCGCAATTTTGGCGGCGTCTCCGCCGTGGAGGATACGGAGATCGTTCCAGAGCACAAAAAAGAGGGGACTTGCGGTTTCCGTTACCCCCAGGTTGATCTGTTCCCCGGGGCTTATCGCTTTTTGAAGAAGGATAAACCGGACAAAGGGGAACCGTGCGGAGAGATCCTCCAGATCGTAGCGGTCCTGGGGGCCTTCAAGGGAAATCACCCGGTCAAACCCCGCCTTTTCCAGTTCCGTAAAGAGGGTACGGCGGGGATACCGTCCCCCGCGGTTGAGGAGTATCGCCGTAACCCCGGTGGAAGCGGCAGCGGTTCCACCCACTGCGGTATAGGAGGGTAAGGTCTCGTTAAAAATTATAGGTATAGTATTCATCACACCCCGCACAGGGCCCCCTGTAGTGTAAAGCAGCCTGTTCCCGGTAAAAGGCTTCCCCACGGGACCAGATTGTTTCCAGACTTTCCGTAAAAGCATTGCCCAGTATCTCCCCTTCGGTTTCCCGGCAAAGGGGAACCCGGCCGTCCATGAGTATCGCCATATCCCGCATAAGGTGCCAGCAGGGACGGCGCTGTACCGGGGAAAGGTCCGATGCCTGTAATTTTGGCATTGCGCCGCAAAAATCATCGTACTTTTGGATGATAACCTCCGCCCCTTCCTTCTTCCAGGACCGGTAAAAGTGCTCGATATCATCCTCCGCCCCCTTAACCCTGACCGCCTGGACATAGCTGTCCTTGGGAAAGAGGGCCGTCAGGGTTTTCGCACATTCCACGGCTTCCGCAAAACCCGGCCCCCGGATTTCCCGGTACCGGTTCGCATCCGCCGCATCCAGGGACACTATCCAGGACAGGGGGGCCATCCTGTTTTCCCTTGGCGCAGCTTTGGAGGCCGCCTCCGCCAGGGCTTCCAACTCCGCCTTTTTCCAGCCCAGTCCCGATGTTTCAATAACGGCGGAAAGCGCAGGCCGCTCTAGGATCGCGGTGATGAGTTCCCTTTTTTGCGGATGGAGGGAAAATTCCCCCCAGAGGGACAGGTCCAGCACCGCATCGCCGGAGAAGGCGCTAATCTTGTCGAGGAGTGCGGCGAAACGAACTGGTTCCATGAACCCCGGTGTACTGAATTTCGGGTAAGGGCAGAGAGAGCACGCTTGGGGACAGGGGCCTGAAACCTGGATGGAATAAAACGCCGGGAGGGTACGCAGCAGTTCGGGGTGGGCGCTTATAATACGCTCAGAGTCTGCGGCAGAGGAAAGGCCCGCATCCATGAGCCGGGTGAGGAGGAGGAGGTTCCTCCGGGAATCTGCAGAGAGGCTCAGGCGGTGAACCCGCAAGTCTATGGAAGAAATCTCCGTTTCTATATCAAAGGCGTTGATATCCTTCTGGATTACCGAAAAAAGGGCGTCCCGCTCCACCGGCCCCGCATCGTCCTCCCCCAGGATATTCGCCAGGATCCCCGCCACCCCCGGCGCCAGCAGTTCCGGCGCAAGGCCGTAGGGCCAGCCATCGGCGTAGGAGTATTCCGCATGGTAGCAGAGGTGCCGTTCCAGAAGCGTTCCCGCCAGAACCGGGTCCAGGAGGGGGCAGTCCGCCCAGGCGTAGTAGGTGCAATCAAAGCCTCCGGACAGTTCCGACAGGGTTTGGAGGAGGGTCTTTTTCGTCCAGGCCGGGCGGGAAACCAGGCTTACATCGGCCGGTAAGGCCGGACAGAGGTCCGCCAGAAGAACCAGCTTAGTTACGCCGGGGAAACGCCGGGCCTGTTCCAGGGCGAGGGTGAGGGCATTTTTGCCGGGAAAAAGAGGTTCGAAGGCTGCCCTGGTCAGGCTGCCTCCGTATAGTACGGCCAAGGCATTCATACTTTATCAGTATCGGAATCCCGGCGCCGGTTTGTAAGCAAAATATGATTGATAGACCGGCTTTCGATAAATACCGCTCCTAGACTGGAATGCGATCCACACTCAGCCTAGGTGGCGATCTACATCAACCTAGGTGGTGATCTACATCAACCTAGGTGGCGATCCACACTCAGCTAGGTGGCGATCCACACTCAGCCTAGGTGGCGATCCACACTCAGCCTAGAATGCGATCCACACTCAGCCTAGGTGGCGATCCACACTCAGCCTAGGTGGCGATCCACACTCAGCCTAGGTGGCGATCCACACTCAGTCTAGGTGGCGACCGCAGCCTCCACGGTGGTCACCGGCATACCGGCGCGGCGGCCTCCGCACGTATGCGCTCGCCCTGGCAAACATGGCCTACCTCGAACTCAAACCCCGGCTCGCCCCCCGGTAAAGGTAGGGAGAGGGGGCGGGGCCAGCGTTCCCCCGGGAGAACTCTTTATCTCCGGCTCTTACCCTTACCCATCCTCTCCAGCTTTCTTTAGCAGTTGACGGTAGAGCAGATCGGAAATGCGGAAATCATTTCGTATCAGAATATCCAGGGAAGATTTAATCCCGGAGATCAAACCCCGGTCCTTTGCCAGGAGCAATATCCCCGCAGTACCGACAATCTTCACGCCACCGGAACGGGCTACCGCTCTTCCCCTTTTTTCATCAATAAGGAGATAGTCAGCCTGTTTCTCCCAGTAGAGTGCGATGGCTTCCGATTCCCCCGGATCAAGAGTAAGGCGCAAAGCATTGATGAGCGGTACATTGACTGCGGGAACAATCCTGCCCTTAACCCATTCAGAAATACGATCAAATTCCGGTTTCCCGGGAACATTCAATTCATCGTACACGGCCGGCGGAATATATACGGTATCAAAAAGAGTTTGCAACAAATTGAGCTTTTTGCATATTGCCAGACCGATTATCGGTGAAGTATCACTAATTATGAGCACGGTAATACAAACTGGGCCAGTTCCTGTTCAACATCCTCAATGGAGTAGTCGATTATGGGGATACCGGCTTGGGAAGCGGTGGAAATGAAATCGTAGACGTTCAGTCCGCAGAAAGCGGCGCCTTGGGCAAGGGTCAATTTGCCGTCCCGAAACGATTTAAGAGCAAATTCCCTCCGCATGGCAGAAACAAGTTCCCCAGCGTCCATATTGAGCGAAACCAGGATGTTTTCCGCAACAGGGATTTTTACTTCAGTCATACGGAGAGTGTACCACACCCAATGCATTATAGCAAGGTCATACTTTAGCCATATTCTTTTCCCCCATTCTCTGCTATACTCCCCTCATGGACGCCACCCGTAAATTAACGGTATCGGAGCTCACCGACCGGATACGTCAGACCCTGGAAAACTCCTTCGGCCCCCTGATTGTGGAGGGGGAGCTTTCCAACTGCCGGCCATCCAGCACGGGGCACCTCTACTTTACCCTCAAGGATGCGGGGGCGGCCATATCGGCGGTGATGTTCAAGAACCAGCTGCGGGGGCTTGGGTTTCAACCCCGGGACGGGATGCTCCTGCGGGTCCGGGGACATATTTCGGTCTACGCCCAACGGGGCAGCTACCAGATTATCTGCGAGGAGATGGAAGAGGCCGGGGCCGGGGATATCCTTGCCCTCTTGGAGAAGCGGAAACGGGCGCTGGCGGCGGAGGGGCTCTTTGATGAGGCCCGGAAGAAGCCCATCCCCCGGTTTCCCGAAGTGGTTGGGGTGGTAAGTTCCCCCACCGGGGCGGCGCTCCGGGATATCCTCAATATACTGAAGCGGCGGGCCGGGGGTATCGGGGTGCGTATCCTGCCCGCGCCGGTTCAGGGTGCGGAGGCGGCGGGGATTATCGCCCGGAGAATCGAGCAGGCCAACCGGTGGAAGCTGGCGGATGTGCTTATCGTAGGCCGGGGCGGGGGTTCCCTGGAGGACCTGCTGCCCTTTTCGGAGGAGGTGGTGGTCCGGGCCATTGCCGCCTCGGCGATCCCCGTGGTGAGCGCCGTGGGACATGAGATTGACTGGGCGCTTTCGGACTTTGCGGCGGACCTCCGTGCCCCTACCCCATCGGCGGCGGCGGAACTGGTCAGCGCAAGCCGGGCGGAGGTGCTGGAAAGCGTGCGGCGGGCAGGGGTTTCTTTGCGGGAAACCATGGACACGCGGCTCGATAGGGCGCGGCTCCTTATCAAACCCTTTAGTATTGAGGATCTGGAATACCGCTTTCGGGGGATACTCCAGCCCCGGCTGGTGCGCTTTGACGACGCCAAAGAAGCCCTGCTTGCCAACCTTTCCGAGAGGATTGAAACGATGCGCCGCCGCGCCTGCCTGGCACGGGTAAACCTGGAGGCGGCCAATCCCCAGGCCATTCTGGAACGGGGCTTTTCGGTGGTGCTCCGCGAAGCGACCGGGAAGGTGCTGCGGGCTGCCGGGGAAACCAAGAGCGGCGAGCGGCTTATCATACGCCCCCTTTCGGGGATTATCACCGCAGTAGTGGAGGAATGATGAAAAACTTTGAGGAACGGCTGGAACGGCTGGAAGAACTGGGCGAAAAAATCCGCAAGCCGGATATTCCCCTGGACGATGCCCTAAAGGCTTTTGAGGAGGGGATCAAACTGGCCCGCTCCCTGGAGAAGGACCTGGAAAAAGTGGAAAGCCGTATCGAAGTGCTGATGAACGGCCCCGAGGAAGGTGACCCAAAGTCCCCTGATAGTAAGTCCCGGCCTGAACTGGGCCTCTTTGACGACGAGGTGTAACATGGACACCGGGACCAGAGTCCGCGTACTGCCCCCGGAGGAGGCCCGGAAAATAGCCGCCGGCGAGGTGGTGGACCGGCCCGCCGCCCTGGTCCGGGAATTTCTTGACAACGCCATCGACGCCGGGGGAACCACCATTGAGCTGATTATCGACGGCGGGGGCATCCGCCGCACCGAAGTGCTGGACGACGGGAGCGGCATGGGCCGGGAGGACCTGGCCCTCTGCTGGCAGACCCACGCCACCAGCAAGATCCGCTCATTGGATGACCTCCTCAGTTCGGAAACATTGGGCTTCCGGGGGGAGGCTCTGGCGGCGGCGGCGGCGGTTTCCCGGCTGGAAATCCTCACCAGTACCGACGGCAGAGAGGCGTGGCGGCTTACGGTGGGGCCGGCGGGTATTGGACATGGGGCCGAAGAATACCGTATAGAGCAGTTCCGCCGGGCCAAGGGGACCAGCGTCCGCGCCCTGGGGCTTTTCGATACCATCCCCGCCCGTAAACGGTTCCTCAAACGGGAGGGAAGCGAGGCAGCCCTCTGCCGGCAGATATTTATCGAAAAGGCTTTGGCCTTTTATACGCTAAACTTCCGCTTTACCCAGGACGCCCAGCTCAAGCTTTTTCTCCGCTCCGTTTCAAGCCGGAAGGAACGGTTCGCCGACGCCCTGGACATATCAGTCCGATTCCTCCACGAGATAAACGCCCAGGGTGAGGGCTTTAGCGTTGCTATCGTGATGGGGGGGCCCGAGTTATTCCGCAATGACCGGCGGCAGCAGTATATCTTTGCCAACGGCAGGAGGATACAGGATTACTCAATGCACCAGGCCCTGGAATACGGGACCCAGGGCTGGTTTCCCAATGGAAGTCACCCGGTGGGGGCGGTGTATATTGATATCGATCCCTCCCTGGCGGATTTTAACATCCATCCGGCAAAACGGGAGGTCCGGTTCAAGGACGGCGGGATGATCCATCACTGCATAACTTCTGCGCTGCGGAATTATATGCACCACCGGAATCTGGCATCCCAGGGAAGCCCCACCGGAGGACAGGGCGCCCTGCCCTACCCGGCTTCGTCATCGGACACTAAGGTGTCTAATAGTATTACTGCGGCAATGGCTATGGAGGCGCTGCTGGAACAGCCGCCGGACGACCGCAGACCGGGTGATTATGCGGACATAGGTCCGGCGGACATAGGTCCGTATGAGGCGGCGGAACCCGGAGCGGCCTATGACGGCAGTGCAGTAAGACTGCGGTTTGCGGGGCGGATATTTAAGCTTTTCCTTTTAGCGGAACTGGGGGAAAAGCTTTTCATCATCGATCAGCACGCCGCCCACGAGCGTATCCTCTACGAAAAGTTCCTCAGCAAACCTATCCCCACACAGGAACTGCTGATCCCCATACCCTTCTCCACCGAAAGTGAGGACGATGATGTATTCCTCGCCTCCCACCGGGAGGAACTGAAAAAACTGGGGATCGATATTAGGGGTGACCGTGATGGCGCCTGGATCATTGAAGCCCTGCCCTCAGGCTGGCAATTAGGGGACGGGGAGACCGTGAAGGAGATCCTCAACCTGAAGGCCGCAAAACAAAACCTGGCGGAACACTGGGCCGCCACCCTCGCCTGCCACGGCGCGATAAAAGACGGGGACTACCTGGACGATACCGCCGCACAGAAATTGATCGAGGCCGCTCTGGTTTTGCAGGTTCCTCGCTGCCCCCACGGGAGGCCCCTCTGGGTTGAAGTGAGCAGGGAGGATCTGTTCCGGGGAGTACAGCGGACTTAGGGGTTTTCCTTTAATTCCTGGAGCTGTTTGAGGTTCCGCAGTTTGAATGTAGCCTTTTCCTGGATTTGCCGGACCCGCTCACGGGTAATACCCAGGATCTTACCGGTTTCTTCCAGGGTCAGGGGCCCCTCCCCGGCAAGCCCGAAACGGAGCTGGATGATTTTCATTTCCCGTTCCGACAGGTTGGAGAGGATGCGCTCCATGGTTTCCTGGAGGGTCACGGAGAAGACCCGCTCGAAGGGCTCCTGCATGGTATCGTCCTTGATGAGCTCCGCCAGCCGGGTAAGGTTGCCGTTGTCCACGATGGTGTCAAGGCTGGTGGTTTCCTGGGTAAGCTTGACAATCTCCTTGACCTTGTGGAGGGGAAGGCCAAGGTATTCCGAAAGCTCCGCGTTGCTGGGGTCCCTGCCAAAATCCTGGGTCAACTGCTTGGCTACAAAATAGCATTTTTTTATGGTATTCAGCATATGTATGGGGATACGGATAACCCGGCCCTTATCGGCGATACTTTTGGTGATAGCCTGCCTAATCCACCAGGTACCGTAGGTGGAGAAGCGGCAGCCCCGGGTATAGTCGAACCGTTCCACCGCCTCAATAAGCCCGATATTGCCCTCGTCGATCAGGTCCAGCAGGGAAAGCCCCCGGTGCTGGTAGTTTTTGGCAATAGAAACCACCAGCCGCAGGTTGGCATTGATCAGGCGGTTTTTATAGAGCCGGAGGGATTCTTCCAGGCCGGATCGTTCTTCGGACTCCGCTTCCAATTCTCGGATCCTTGCGCGGGTATTCACGATCGCGGCGCCTATGGTCTGTTCTTCCTGCACCTTTAAGAGGGGGAATTTGGAAATCTGCCCGAAGTAAAGCGCAAGAGGGTCCGTTTCTTTCGTGGGCTTTGACTTTTTTACGGTCTTTTGTAATCCGGGATTCGTCATTTTTTTCTCTCTTTTTTGTACTGTTTTTGTCATCATATCACCTTTTTTTTGATCTTCACTATTCGCCGGACCTATGTACGGGGGGCAAGGGCGGGATCCATTGACACACTGTTCCGGTATACCAGAAAGAATAGCTGGGGTTTCTCCGACAGCGCATCCATGCCCAATCGTCCCAATTCCGTTCCCGAGTTGACCCGGTCGCCCTCCCGTACGGACAGGCTTTCACAACCGCCGTACACATACAAATACCCTCCGGTAACCTGAATTATCGCCACCTTCCCAAAGCCCCGATAAGGCCCGGTGGATATTACCACCCCCTGGGTCAGGCTCTTTACCGGCTCATTCCGTTCCCCCATAAGGACCACCCCGTTTAACTTCCCGGTCATATAAGCCATTTCCCGGGCCAGGATCGGCCAGGGCACGGATTGGTCAAGGGCCCGACTCACGGTGGCACGAACGTCATAGGCAGAAATAGTTTCCGGGGCAGAAACCATCAACGCCGGATTCTGCGCATCAGGGGGGGGGCTGTTTTCGATTTCCTCTTTCAGAGCAGGGGGAAGTACCGCTATGGCCGGGCCGATCCGGGGTATCTTCAAACGCTCCCCTATTTTCACTTTATAATTTTCAGAACGGTTATTGGCCGAGCAGAGGGCTTGAACAGAAATCCCGTATTGCCTGGCTATCCCGTAGAGGGTTTCCCCGGACTTCACCTCGTGATCCACCAGGGTTTGCCGCTTGGAGGAAGCGGAAATGGGTGTCAAAGGGCCGGGGATACGTATCTTCTGTCCGGCCTGAATACGCCCTGCATCCTTAATGCCATTGAGATCCAAAATATCCTGAGAACTCACTCCAAAGGTTCGGGCTAATGAATAGATGGTATCCCCCTTTTGGATAACATGAACCTTTTCATCCGCAGCCGCCGGAGCCGCAAATGCTAATGCATCGACCACTAATATCAGCCATAAAAAACGGGAACGAAGTTTCATTTGTCCAATATCGGCAGATTCATCGTTTTTTATAACTGTCTCCATATAAATATATACCGTTTTCAACGGTAAATTCCAAGCTGGTTTTCCTGAAAACCTCACTATTTTGGTAAAATATAACCGGATTTTTCCGTTAATAACCATAAGGAGTATCCTATGGCAATGGAAATAGAACTGAAGGCCCATGTGGGAGACCCGGAGGCCCTGAAGGCCGCAATCTCCCTTCTTACCGGTTGCGTGCCCCTTTCCTTTGAAAAGGACGACTGCTACTGGGCCGCTTTGGACTGCGTTCCCAAGTCGGGGGTGCGCCTCCGCCGGGAAAGCCTCCGGCGCCCCGACGGCGGGGCGGAAGAAAAGGTCCTGGTAACGTATAAGGCTAAGGAAGTCCGTGAGGGAATTGAAATAAACGACGAACGGGAATTCACGGTTTCCGATGGCGATATCTTCGGGGAACTGCTAAAACGGCTGGGGCTTGAACCGGGGGTACGGAAGCACAAGCGGGGTTGGGCCTGGACATGCGGGAATATCTACGCGGAACTCGCCGAAGTATCGGGCAGTACCCGTAACCTGGGCTGGTTCCTGGAACTGGAAATACTGGCGGAGGAGGCGGGGACCGAAACCGTAGCGGCAGCGCGGGGGGAATTGCTTGGGTTGCTGGAGAGGCTTAAGGTGGGGAGGGAGTGTATTGAGGAGCGGTATTATGCGGAGATGCTGGGTGAGCAATAGCGTGACTAATTTTTTCCCGTTTCCTTGACTTTTTACCGTCAATGGTATATACTCTTGATAGTACCATCGCAATGGAGGATAAACGTGACTGTCGCAAAAGTTTTCACCAATGGCCGTTCCCAGGCTATACGTCTTCCTAAGGAATTCCGGGTAAATACTGATGAAGTTTATATTACCAGTGAGGAGGATCGGTTAATAATTGTCCCAAAGCCAACCATAACCTGGGCTGAATTTTTCAATACCGATCCCTGCCCTGACTTTACGATTAAAAGGGATATGGCGCCCCCGCAGGAACGGGAAGGTTTTTGATGGGCCTCTATATGCTGGATACGGATATCTCCAGCTATCTCATAAATGAAAACAATAAAAATGCGGCCAGGAATTTTCAAAAACACGAAAAGGATACTATTTGTATTAGCTCAGTAACCTATGCGGAGATTAAGTTTGGCGCGTTAAACAGAAAATCTCAAAATCTCCACATCAGGATAAAAAATTTTATGAGTCTTGTTAAAATCATTGACTTTGGGAAAGCTGCCGCCGATGAATACGCCCTATTAAGAGTCTTTCTAAACAGCAGAGGAACCCCTGTCGGAAACATGGATATGTTAATCGCCGCCACGGCAAAAGCCTCCGGCGCCGTCCTTGTTACCAATAACGAAAAACACTTTTCATTAGTACCGGATCTTGTCGTGGAAAACTGGTGTTAATTCCGAGGAAATTGTGCTGCGCGGAGAATTGAACACACCCCCTTCTCCTGCTATACTAAGCACAAGGAGACGCCATGCCGGAATATCAAAGGCCCAGCTGGGATGAATACTTTATGGAGGTCTGTGACGCCATTGCAAAACGGGCAACCTGCGACCGGGGCCGTTCCGGCTGCGTCATTGCCAAGGACCATCAGATTCTGGTAACCGGCTATGTGGGCGCTCCGGCGGCAGCTTTCCCAAAGTCAATGATTTTAACAAGACTCATAAAATTTTTTATCCTGATGTGGAGATTTTGAGA
>BNUX01000082.1 GCA_025997675.1 Spirochaetia bacterium
GATAAAAGTAAATGCAGGAGCCCTCCGCCGCTTCAAGGCAGGGCATCGCCCTCCTTCAGGATGGTGATCTCCGCACGGCGGTTCAGGCGGCGGCCTTCGTCGGTGGCGTTGCTGGTCAGGGGCCGGGTGCTGCCCCAAGCACGGAAAACCATGCGGTTTTCGTCTATGCCCCGGCTTTGCAGGGCTTCCACCAGGCGCTGGGCGCGCCGGAAGGATAGGTCCATCTCCAAAGCCGGGTTGCCGGTGAACATGCTGTGCCCCTCTACCAGAAACAGCCTATCCGGTGGAAAGCGATTGAGCATGGCGGCCAGGGTGTCCAACCGGTAGTATTCCGTTGGCAGGAACAGGTCTGAATCGGTGTCAAAATGGATAACATACCCCATATCCGCCGGCGGTGATGGGGCAAGGCCGGACCAGCCGGAAATCTGGGTCTGTCTCCTGGTTGTCAAGGGCAGCGGATTATAGAAATCAGGGTTAGAGGTGTCGGAAAATAGCGGCGCCGGCTCCCCCTCCGCCATCTGGGCCTCCGCAAGGACCGGAAGGGCAAGGAACAGCAGGGTGAGGACAATGCGGAACGGTGAGAAAGACGCATGCCGCGCTACAGGTACGCTTGTCAAATCCATAGGTATCTTATATATATCGGAATAGTTTACGGTTATGGAAAGTGTTTTAATAATTAACGATGACAGGCTTTGCGTTTACACCGTAGCCGCGATCTTCTCCCGTACCAGTTCGCCGATAATTTGGGCGGGTGTCTTGTGGTCTGCTTCGGCTTTTGTCCAAAGGTAGTTGACAGATAGCGTGTCCAGCCCCATGAGGCGGGCTTCACGTTGGCTTAAAAAATCGGTGCCATTGGGGCCAAGTTCAATCTCGGTACGGGTTACCAGATCGTCAAGTTCCCATGCTTCCTGTTCGGTCATTCTCGCCATATTCTTCTCCTATAGGTTAAGCTGCACGATGAAACTCTTACGGACTTTCATCGCATGAAATACATTAATAGTGTTAGCGTCTATCGGGTTATACATTACTTCGAGGGGATTCCCGGCGCGATCAAAACCAATCACCACATATTTTTCGGGGAACGCGTTTATTGCAGAAGCATGCACTTTAGTCTTAAGCGTGCTAATACCATGTCTAAACGCAGACTTGGTGAACTCGACAACGACTTCCATTACCCCACTCTAGCACAAAAAAGGGCTCCGGGCAACCAGCGCCCCTGGACGCTTCCCTTTTCCTCCGTTATGCACGTACGCTCAAACGCTCCACCACAATGAGTGAAACGTAATCATTAACTGATTGGGCGACTTTATCCGCATTATAGCGGAGGGTGAGAGGCCCTGTCCCTGGTTCCCGGGCGGTCCCCTTGTTTTACCTTCTCTTTCATGCTACACTTACCCCATGACCATAGAACAAATTGTAGACATACCCTCTCCTGCGGAGGCGGATTCTTGGGAAGATATAGGCATGGACGGAGAGTGCCCCCTGGATCACACGCCCAACGCCGAAACTGCGGCGGCTATCCGGGAAGGCAGGGCCATGATGCGCGGGGAAATCCCGACCACATGGTATAATTCCCTTGATGATATGTGGGAAGCCTTGCACAAGTAGCGTATGCTGAAACATACTTTTGCCGGATCCTTTAAGAATGACCTGAAGATGCTGGAAAAACGCCGTTGGGACACGACGAAGCTGAGGGATGTCATGGACCTCATCATTGCCGAACAACTGTTGCCTCCCCGCTGCCGGAACCACCCCCTGCATGGCGAGTGGGAAGGGAGCCTTGACTGCCATGTTCAGGGCGATTGGGTGTTGATTTATGAAATCGACCCGGCGGCCAAAACCGTTACCTTTCATCGCACCGGAACCCATTCCGATCTGTTCAAAAAATAACCGCATCTCCCACCCAATCGGGGGCGCACCAAAAAAGGCCGCCCCCGGTTTCCCGGAAGCGGCCTGCGGGGGATTTCGTCACCCTACTCCTTGTAAAATCATGCTATTAACCCTATGCGGTGATTTGTGCTATACTGCCAGAAGGAGGCCGAACATGATCGAACTCGCCGTTTTGCATAGAGAAATTGAAACCCTCTCGCCGGTTCAGCAGGAAAGGGTCTATTCTTTTGTGTATCGGTTGAAGCATCCCGATTGCGCACCGGCGGCGGAAAGGGTTGAACCTTTCGCCAGCGAGCGGGAGGCAATGGATTTTGCCAATGACTGCGCTCTAAGGCTGTTGCATGAAGCGTGGTGAGTTGTGGACGCTCCAGGACCGGAACTACGCCTCCAAGTCCCGCCCGGTGGTGATTGTGCAGGCAGATTCCGCAAGCGGTTTTGACTCGGTAGTTTTGTGCCTGTTCACCTCGTTTGAATCGGACGCTATCGCCACCAGGGTGAGAATAGAGCCCTCCGCCGGAAATGGGCTGCAAAAAACCAGTTATGTGATGGCCGATAAAATCGTTACCGTGGATAAGGCTATGCTCGGCGAACGCATCGGGAGCCTGTCCGACAGCCAGATGCGCATGGTGGCAGGCAAGCTCGCCAAGGTACTGGAAATCCACAAAAGTGATATTGAGGAGTAAATCACCGCTGCTTTTTCCATAACTCATGCCCGCTCCACATGCCGGAGTGACGTCGCCTGTGCGCTCACCAAAAAAGGCCGCCCCCGGTTTCCCGGAAGCGGCCTGCTCGTAGGAAGCGCGATTCGGCCGGCCGAATCGCCGCTTACACGCTATTTGACACAGAATGCGGGGGCGACGCCTTGCGTACCGTGATCCATGTTATTTCCGGACGTACCGTCGGGGCTCAAATTGCAGGAACTGCCAAACGTGGTATTACTGGGCGATGCCATCCACCACGACGCGGAATAAGAGGGGGTGGATTTGCCGTATTTTTTTCTCCTGCCGGGACTTGCGTAATACTCGAAACGCCCCTGATTATCAGCCTTTTCGTAGGCCGCATTCGAATTTGTATTGCCGCCGAACATCTCCCATTCCGTGGGCAGGAAGAGTTCGTCCGTTATCGTATCATCCGTCGTCCATTTCGTGGAGCTATCCTTCCAGCCTTTCCACAATATGCGGGACGGCGCCCAGAGGACATCCGCCGGCACGCCTGCGGCTTTAAGCCCCGTAAGGTAATTGCCGATAAGGTAGGCCCGCATTTCGATTGCCGCGTAGCCGTTCACGACGTTATCGTAGGGGTGCATCCGGCGTGTTACCGGGACGTTCTGGAACTGGAACACCAGGTGGGGGTCGGTTCCGTTGCCGTTGATACCGTTATAGGTGTTGATACCCACCACGATAAGCCGCAGGAGCCGTCCTTCATAGCCGACAAAAGGCAGGGTTGATGGCGTTGTTGCCGCGTCGATTGCGGTGATTTTGCCATAACCGATTGTAGTGTCGTCAATGGGATAGCCCGCAACGTTGAGGGTGGCCAGGTCGATGTAGTCGCCCAGGGCTATGGCTCCCAGCTTGAGCGTTGTGCCCGAACCGGAAACCGTCGGGTTTGTCGCAAGGTAGTCGTGGAGCGCGTTAAAGAGTTGCGTTACTATCGTCGCACTGTTCGTCGTTACGTCAACGCCGAATTTGGCGGCGATACTTGTGGCAGAGGCGTCGACGATGGGGCCCTTATGCAGGGTTATGCTTTTCGGCCCGCCTTCTATACCGTCCTTGCTGATGGTCACCGTGGTGTCTCCCGCTGTGCTAACGGCGGTAAGGGCTAGGCTCCAGGTTGTTCCGCCTCCGGTTAGGCTCCCCTTGGTTGCCGCGCCGAGCCCGCCGCCTATGGTGATGTGGCTGGCATCGAGTCCCGTAACGGCTGCGCTGAACACAAAGTCGATTTTAGTCGTTGTGGTGGTATTCAAGACGCCGTCCGCCGTGGGGGTGTAGGTGATGGGAGGGTCGGCTAAAGGGGTTGCCGTTGCGGTCTTGCCGGCGCTGCTGTTACCGGATGTATCCACGGTCTTTACGGTAAAGGTGTACGGCGTGTTATTGGTCAGGCCGGTAATCGTCTTGGTTTTGATTCCCTTGGTAACATTTACCGATTGGGCTGTGACGTTCGTATAGGTGATTACCACCTTTGAGAAGTCGCTGTCCGTGGGGTCGGTCCAGGTAAGCACTACCTGTTCGTTTCCGGCGGCTGTATTTAGGGCGCCTACCTCCGCCGGGGCGGTGGTATCGGTGGGGTCGGTGGCGCCTGGGCCGGTACCACCGGGGCCGGTGCCGCCGGGGTTAGTGGCGTTGGGGCTGGGGGTGTCGGGGCCGTTGGCGTTCTCGCAGCCTGCAAGGCCCAGCGTCCAAAATACTGCCACGGTCAAAAGTGTCAGGATCGTCAACGGTGTACGAAACTTTTTCATCTTCTTTTTCCTTCTATATAAAAGAGCCGGCAGGTTAGGACGCTCGAAAAACTTCCGAGCCTCTTCGCCCTCATTCCTGCCCAACCCCCTCAATCACGAAACTATCGCCTCCACGATGGAGCTCCACGGCCCCTGGCCGCCGTGGGCGTTCAGGTAGCGGCCCGCCACCCGGAACAGCTTGCCGATACTGCCCGGCGGCAGGTTGATGGTGATGTATTTGTTCTTGTTAATGATGGTGTGGTTAAACTCCTCCGGGTCTATCGAAAACACCGTCCCATTGGGGTCTACCAGTTCCCAGTGGATTTCCCGGGTGTCGGCCACCCCGTCCCGGTCCACCGGGCTGCCCGGCAGGTGGGTTACCAGGAGGCGTACCTGGCCCGGGCCGGTGTGCAATACCACGATTTGCAGGATACCCCGGGGGTTCGGCACCGCCGCATGGGCGTGGTTCCTGGTGACGCCCATTTCCTCCGCTTCCGCCTCCGTGAGGGGGGGAACAAGGAGGTACCGGTCTTTGAGAAACATCATCTGTTCGCGCATGTTGAAAAAGGCAACCTTGCAGGCGGTGGTTTGCGAACGGGTACAGCCGTTGGGGTCCGTGGTTATGGCCAGGGCGGCGCCGGCGATATTCGTCCGGGCCTCATGTTTGTCCGTCTCCGCGGTGGGTATGAGCCACGCCGAGCCTTTAATCGCCAGTATGGTGGACCATTTGCGGCCCAGGGCCAGCTGCTCCGTACGGGAGTTCGGCATCCAGCGGGGGTAGCCATGTGGGCTGGGCGGGGTGTCCGGCGACGCCATGCTTATCATGAGGACGCGGGTGAGTAAGGATGCGGTGTAGTCAAACACCGGCATATCGAAAATTCCTAAAAACATATTGTTCCTTCCTTTGGGCCAATGGCCCGATTTCTTAATCCCTAGTGCGGCAGACGGTTCTACCGGGGTCACGGTAGCCTCTACCGGGGTCACGGTAGCTTCCACCGGGGTCACGGTGGCCTCCACCGGGGTCACGGTAGCCTCCACCGGGGTCACGGTGGCCTCCACCGGGGTCACGGTAGCTTCCACCGGGGTCACGGTGGCCTCCACCGGGGTCACCGCAGCCTCCACGGAGGTCACGGGTATACCGGTGCGGCGGCCACTGCGACCCGCAACCCAGGCTGTTGGGTACCGGCTCTCCGGTCCGAAAGAAAAGAACGAGGAAGGTATGGGATACTTACTGGAAAGTACTAAACACTTGCTGAGGGGGGGGGGGGGGTATAATTCGTTACAGCATAAAGACTTACGAGCATTGCCGTCACTTCGTTCCAACCCCTTTTAAAGACATTCCGGCGGATGCTTATACAACAAACCGCCCCACCCTATCATTTAAGCACGGATTCCTAACAAAGTCAAGCGGAAATTCACGCACCGAATTACTATAAAAAAACCTTGACTTTACCCCAAAGCGGCACTAATCTTAATATGGTTATATATTCGTATGAAGTATCCAGGAGAGAATGGAAGCGGCAGGCAGAGGCGCCGCGCTTCCGTCGCCGAAGGGGCAATAGCGATGAACTCTCAGGCAAAAGTACCGGATACCGACGAACCTCCGAAAAGCCGGGCTTATCCGTAAGTTCGCACCGAAGAGGCAATTCCCTCCGGGGGAGAATCTTTCAGGTTATTGACGGAGCGCTTTCCGAATCCTTGGACAACCCCGACTCATAGAGAGGGGGTTGATCGGTAGGATCGGAGCTGCGTTCATCCCTGGAGGAGGCCACTTTGGAAAAGAAAACACCCCTGTATCAATGGCACGAATCTCACGGCGGAAAGATAGTTCCCTTTGCGGGCTATCTGCTCCCCGTGCAGTATGAATCCGGCGTTATCACCGAGCATAACGCGGTCCGCGAAAAGGCGGGCCTTTTTGACGTATCCCACATGGGCGAGTTTGTCATCAAGGGTCCTGAGGCCCTGGCAAATCTCCACCAGATTCTAACCAACGACTTCACGGATATGGCCATAGGCCGGGTCCGCTATACCCTGATGTGTAATGAAGAGGGGGGCGAGGTGGACGACCTGGTGGTGTGTAAAATGGAAGAAAACCGCTATATGCTGGTGGTCAACGCCGCAAACCGCGACAAGGACGCCGCCTGGATACAATCCCACCTGGGAAAAACCGGCGTTACCTTTGAGGATATTTCCGACACCCTGGCGGAGATTGCCCTCCAGGGACCGGCGACTCCCGGGATTCTCGCCTCCCTTTCGACTACCATCCCGGAAGGGTACTACACCCTGATTGAAAAGGGGAAGGTGGCCGGGATTGACTGCATTGTGTCCCGCACGGGCTACACCGGGGAAACCGGGTTTGAGCTGTTCTGCGCGGCGGACAAGGCGGTTGAGCTTTGGGACAAGGTGCTTGCGGCGGGCAAGGGCGCGGGGCTTATTCCCTGCGGGCTCGGGGCACGGGACACCCTGCGGCTGGAGGCGGCCATGCCCCTCTACGGCCACGAGATGAGCGATACCATCACCCCCTTCGAGGCGGGGCTTGGTTCCGCGGTAAAGATGGGGAAACCGGATTTTATCGGGAAGAGCGCCCTCGTGGGGAAGGAGACGCCCTCACGGAAGCGGGTTGGGCTCAAGATAACCGGGCGGGGCATTGCACGGGAGCACTTTGACGTATTCCACGGGGGGAAGCTGGTTGGCCAGACCACCTCCGGGACCCACTGCCCCTACCTGAAGGAAGCCATTGCCATGGCGCTCCTGGACACGGCGGCTACCAAGGTGGGAACCACGGTCTTGGTGGATGTGCGGGGCAGAAAGGTTGAGGCGGTAGTAGTTGCCCTTCCGTTTTATACGAAGAGCAAGAAATAAGGTTTATTAATTTTATAGGAGGACACCATGAACTTTCCGGCTAATTTGAAGTACACAAAATCCCACGAGTGGGCAAAGGACCTTGGCGGCGGGGTCTACGAGATCGGGCTGACCGATTATGCACAGCAGGAAATGGGAGACATAGTGTTTGTCAACCTGCCCCAGGTGGGGGATAGTATTAAGGCGGGCGCTTCCTTTGCGGACATGGAATCGGTCAAGGCGGTATCCGACGTTTTCAGCCCCGTGACCGGGACCGTAACGGAAATAAACGAAGCCATTATGGACGCCCCCGAATCTATCAACAAAGCGCCCTACGAGGCATGGTTTATCCGTGCCAAGGGCGACGCCCCTGCGGGGGAACTGATCTCCGCAGATGAGTACCAGGCCTCTCTCCCTAAGAAGGAGTGATGCATGGGAACATACATACCAAACACGAAGGCGGAACAGCAGGAGATGCTTACCGCCATCGGGCGCAAGTCGGTGGAAGAACTGTTTGCGCCGATTCCGAAGAATGTGTTGTTGAAGGAACTGAACATTCCCGCAGGGATGGCGGAACTTACGGTAACCCGGAAGCTCAGCGCCATTGCGGGTGAAAACAAGGTGTTCCCGGTCATTTTCCGGGGCGCCGGGGCGTATCGCCACTACATCCCTGCGGCTGTCCGGCGGATTACGTCGAACGAGACCTTTATCACCGCCTACACGCCCTACCAGGCGGAGATCAGCCAGGGGGTTCTGCAGTCAATCTTTGAATACCAGACCCTAATCTGCGAGCTTACCGGCATGGATGTGAGCAACGCTTCTATTTACGATGGGGCAAGCGCCGCCGCAGAGGCGGTAAACATGTGCCGGGAGCGGCAGAAGCAGTCGGTGTACGTTTCCGCCGCCGCCCATCCCCAGGTTATCGAAACCATCCGCACCTACTGTGACGGCTACGGCGTATCGGTTACGGTGGTTCCCGCCGGAGCGGACGGCAAAACAGACCTGACCGCCCTTTCCGCAAAGCTTGGGGCGGATAAAACCGCCGCCTGTTTTTACCTGCAAAGCCCCAACTTCTTCGGCATCATCGAGGACACCCCCAAGTGCGCGGAAATAGTGCACGCAGCGGGGGCGCTCCTGGTGGCGGGGGTGAACCCCATATCACTGGGATTGATGGAAAGCCCCGGCGCAAACGGTGCGGATATCGCGGTGGGGGAGGGGCAGCCCCTGGGCCTGTCCATGGGCTTTGGCGGCCCCTACCTGGGCTTCATGGCCTGCAAGACCGCTCAAATGCGGAAGCTCCCCGGCAGAATCGTCGGGGAGACCACGGACGCCAAGGGGGAACGGGCCTTCGTGCTGACCCTCCAGGCCCGTGAGCAGCATATCCGGCGGGAGAAGGCCTCCAGCAACGTGTGTTCCAACGAGGCTCACTGCGCGCTTACGGCGGCGGTGTACTGCGCGGTGATGGGGGAAGCGGGGTTTGCCGAGGTTTCCCGGCAATGCCACTCAAAGGCGGCGTATGCGGCGAAACAGATTGCGGGTATTCCGGGGTTTGAGCTTGTATACGGCGGCGCGGAGTTCTTCAATGAGTTTGTCACCAAATGCCCGGATGCGGAGAAAACATTGGCCGCCCTTGAAGGTCACGGCATCCTGGGAGGCTATCCTCTTTCCCACAATCAGATTTTGTGGTGCGTCACCGAACTCAACACCAAGGATGAGATCGATGAACTGGTCCGCCTCTTGAAGGGGGGAAAATAATGAAACTGATATTCGAGAAAAGCAGAAAAAACCGGGGCTGTTCTATTCTACCCCCCTGTGATGTACCCGAGGCGGGGCTGTCCGCCTCCCTGACGCGGAAAAAACCCGCGCGGCTTCCGGAGCTTGATGAAAACGAGATTTCCCGGCACTACAGTGCATTGGCTAAACGGGCCTTTGGGGTAAACGACGGGTTCTATCCATTGGGCAGCTGCACCATGAAGTACAACCCCAAGCTAAACGAAGAGATTGCCGGGCAGCCGGGCTTCAAGGACATTCATCCTTTACAGCCCGAGCATACGGTACAGGGCTGTCTGAAAATCCTTGACCTTACATCGGCATACCTCCGGGAAATTACCGGGATGGACGACATCACCTTCCAGCCTGCGGCGGGGGCCCACGGGGAACTTACCGGGCTGCTGCTGATAAAGGCCTACCACAAAAGCCGCAAGGATACTGCGCGGACCAAGATTATCGTCCCCGACAGCGCCCACGGAACCAACCCGGCGAGCGCCACCATGGCGGGCTTTGAGGTGATAAACATCGCTTCCGGAACCGATGGCTGTGTGGACCTGGCTGCCCTCAGGGCTGCGGTGGGACCGGACACGGCGGGGCTTATGCTCACCAATCCTAACACGGTGGGGATCTTCGACCCCAACATCCTGGAGATAACCGATATCGTCCACAAGGCCGGCGGGTTGAATTACTACGACGGGGCAAACTTAAACGCCATTATGGGGATAGTCCGGCCGGGGGATATGGGGTTTGACACGGTTCACCTGAACCTGCACAAATCCTTTTCTACCCCCCACGGCGGCGGCGGTCCCGGTTCAGGAGCGGTGGGCTGCAAAAAGTTACTGGCGCCCTTCCTGCCCCTTACCGGCTGCGGCCTGGACGGGGGCGCGGCGAAGGGTCCTGCGCAGAGCATCGGGCGGGTGCGGGCCTTTGGAGGCAACTTCCTGATAGTGGTAAGAGCGGCGGCATACCTGCTCACCCTGGGGAAAGAGAATGTACCCGAGGTAGCGCGGAACGCAGTGCTTAACGCCAACTATATGATGGAAAAGCTCAAGGCAAAGTACCACATTCCCTATGAAGGGCCCTGCATGCACGAGTTTGTCATCTCCCTGGAGAGTTTCAAGGAAAGCTCCGGTGTTTCCGCACTGGACCTTGCCAAGGGACTCCAAGACAAGGGGATGCATCCGCCGACCATTTACTTCCCCCTGATTGTGCATGAGGCGCTTATGGTGGAGCCCACGGAAACCGAATCCCGTGAAACACTGGATGCGGCGGTTACTGCCTTCCTGGCCCTCTACGACCAGGCAAAGGCGGACCCGGAAAGCCTCCATGCGGCGCCGGTGAGTACCGTTATCGGCAGGCCCGACGATGTGAAGGCGGCGCGGCAACCGGTGCTTCATTATAAGCCGTCATGATTTGGTGATTATGAGAACAACATACCCTGCTGCTTGCGGCGGGGTATGTTGATTTTTGAGGAGACGCTAAATGGAAAAGTTTGATTTAGTCATCATCGGCTCCGGTCCCGCCGGGACCGGGGCGGCTTTTAAGGCCCGTTCTTTGGGCTTAACCGTGTGCGTGGTTGAAAAGCGGGATACCGGCGGCACCTGCCTTAACCGGGGCTGCATCCCCACCAAGACCCTGCTGCACGGCGCAGACCTGCTCCGCGAAACCCGCGAGGGGGAACGCTACGGGGTCAATGCCGGGGATTTGCAGTTTGATTTCCCTAAACTGATTGAATGGCGGGACACCGTGGTTAGCACCCTGCGGCAGAACCAAAACACCGCCCTTACGAAAGCGGGGGTAACCATAGTGCATGGCGCGGCACGGGTGGAAGGCCCCGGAAAAGTTTCGGTGAAAACAGACAGCGGCGAAACAGCCCTTGAGGCGGCGGCGATACTGGTAGCCTCGGGGACAACACCGGCATTGTTGCCCATTCTCGGTCATGACCTGCCGGGGGTATACACCAGCGACCACTTCCTGGAAGGAACGGGCTTGCTTCCCAAGCGGCTCACCATTATCGGCGGCGGGGTTATCGCCGTGGAGTTTGCTGCGGCCTACAGCAGCTTTGGCAGCGAAGTGACCCTCCTTGTCCGGTCCTCGCTGCTATCGGTGATGGACCGCGAAATCGGGCAGACCCTGGCGCTCCAGCTTAAAAAGCGGGGGGTGGTGATGTATACCAAGGCGCGCCCTGAACGCATCGAAGCAAAGGACGGCGCCCTTGCACTGACCCTGACCACCGAGGGCGGCGGCGAAGCCAAGAGTGTCACCGTACCTGCGGACGCGGTGCTTATGGCGTCGGGCAGAACCCCCGATACCAATCTCTTTGCCCCCGGCTGCACACCCGAACTTACGGCAAAGGGCTTTATTAAGAGCGATGACAACATGATGAGTTCCATCCCCGGCGTATACGTTGCGGGTGACATCTCAGGCGGTGCCCAGCTTGCCCATGCGGCAACGGCGGAGGGGGAATACGCCGCGGCCTGTATCGCGGCGGCGGTAAAGGGCGGCGGAAACAAGGCCTCCCACGCGCAGGTGATACCCTCCTGTGTGTACACCACCCCGGAAATTGCCTGCGCGGGAATTACGGCGGCGGAAGCGGCTGAAAAGGGAATCCCCGTGGCGGCGGGAAAGGGCGTGTTCGGGTCCAACGGGAAGGCGTTTCTGGAAAACCAGGAACGGGGGTTTATCAAGCTGGTGTTCCATGCGGAAAGCCGGGCACTTATCGGGGCGCAATTCTTCTGCAACCGGGCCACGGAAATAATCCCCTGGGCGGTTCAGTGTATCGGCGACGGCACGACGGCGGAACAGATAGAGCGGACCGTGTTCCCCCACCCGTCCATCTGCGAAACCATAGCCGCGGCGGTAAGCGACGCGATTACCCGGGGCGGACTGAAATAAGGGTAGTGACATAATATAGATTGGTACTTGACATCTTTTTACTGTTATATTATCCTAACACAATAAAGGGGATTTATATGTTTTTATCCGATGTGCCCAATGGGGCTTCCTTCCGGGTGGTCAAGGTCACCCTGGGAAAGGAGGTCGGCAAACGGCTGGCCGATATGGGTTTTACCGAAGACGCCGATGGCGCCGTGGTTCGTTCCGGGTTTTTCCACGGCCCCATCCAGGTCCGAATCCGGGGTTACGATATTCTGATTCGCCGCTCCGAGGCCAAGGGGATTGAGGTCCTCCCGGTGGGGGACTGGTCCGCGGCCAAGGACGCCGGGCGGCTGTTCCACCGGGAGAAGGTTAAAAAGTTTGATCCCTTTATTGAGATTGATATTGAGGTAAATCATGGCGGAAACTAATAAAACAACCCTGCGGATTGCCCTGGCGGGGAATCCCAATTCGGGGAAGACCACCCTGTTTAACGCTATCACCGGGGCACACCATAAGGTGGGGAACTACCCCGGGGTAACAGTGGAGAAACGGGAAGGTATCCGGGTCCGGGGTGACAGGCAGTACCACTTTATCGACCTGCCGGGGGTATACAGCCTTACCGCCTACTCCATCGACGAGGTGGTAGCCCGGGACTTTATCCTGGACGAAAAGCCCGACGTTATCGTGGATGTGCTGGACTCCACCAACCTGGAGCGGAACCTGTACCTCTGCCTCCAGTTTCAGGAACTGGGCATCCCCGTCATCGGCGCCCTGAACATGAGTGACGAGGCGGAATCCCGGGGTATCTTTATTGACGATAAAAACCTCACCCTTACCCTGGGGATTCCCCTGGTCAAGACCGTGGGTCCCAAGGGCTTAGGCGCCGAGGCGCTGCTGGACTGCATTGATACGGTAACCCTTTCCGGCAGGCAGCTAAACTACGGCGATGAAATTGAGCCCCGGCTTGCGGCGATTCAGGAAGCCATCGCCGCAGAAAGCACCTTTGCGGCAAAGTACCCCGTCCGCTGGCTGGCGACAAAACTTGTCGAGAAGGATGCTAATGCCTATGAACGGCTGAAGGAACATCCTCAAGCGGTAAAAATAGAGGCCACCGCCAAGGATGCGGTGGTCTGGATCGAGAAGCACTTCGGCAAGGATGCGGAGATAGTTATTTCCGAACAGCGTTACGGGTATATCCGGGGCGCCGTCAAAGAATCGGTAAAAATCGTACGGAAGCCCGATTTTTCCGTCACCGAGGCCATAGACCGGGTGATCATGAACCGCTTCCTGTCCCTGCCGGTATTTGTCCTGGTCCTCTGGGGGGTCTTTCAACTCACCTTTCTCCTGGGCGAATACCCCATGGCCTGGCTCGAAACCTTCTTCGGCTTTCTCAGCGGCGCCCTTCTGAATGCCATGCCCGATACGCTGCTCCGATCCCTTCTGGTGGACGGCATCATCGGCGGCGTCGGGGGGGTTCTCTCCTTTGTCCCCTTAATAGTGATACTGTTTTTCCTGCTTTCCATCCTGGAGGATGTGGGGTACATGTCCCGGGCGGCCTTTGCCACGGACAAGCTGCTCCACAGCTTCGGCCTCCACGGCCAGTCCATATTCCCCATGATGCTGGGCTTCGGCTGTTCCGTCCCGGCAATCATGGCCTCCCGCACCCTGAAAAGTCCCCGGGACCGGATCATCACCATCATCATCACCCCCTTTATGAGCTGCGGGGCCAAACTGCCGGTTCACGTATTGCTGGCCGCCGCCTTTTTCCCCGACCACGCCGGCAGCATGGTGATGCTCATCTACGCCATCGGGGTGATCCTCAGCCTTTGCTGCGCCTTTGTGCTGAAGAAAACGGTGTTGAAGGGCGACCCCACGCCATTTGTTATGGAACTTCCCCCTTACCGTTCTCCTACCCTGCGGGGTATCCTCTGGCATGTAGGGGAAAAGACCTGGCTGTATGTCAAAAAGGCGGGGACCATCATCCTGGCCTCGGCTATCCTCATCTG
>BNUX01000083.1 GCA_025997675.1 Spirochaetia bacterium
CGCACCCTTCCTTGTCAGGGATGATACGGAACTGAATCTGATATTGAATGATTTGAAGCCGGAACTGGAAAAACAGATCGGCGCCCAGGGTCATAATTCCCGGGGTGATGGTATTGAGACCAAGGGTGCTTAAAACCGCCGCCTGGTCAAAGGTGGGGTGGGTCAAGTTCTTTTCCAAGGCGCCAATCCTTGTTCCCGATGACCTGAAACGGCAGAAACTGGGGACCGATGAGAATGAACCGGCCCTGATGGATGCCTTAAAGGCTATGGGTTTTCAACTGGTTCCGGTGAACATGAACCAGGTTCTGATCTACCTTAACGGCGGGATGATAGACGCGGTGTACCAGAGCCCGGTCCTGGCGGGGGGGCTGCAACTATTCGGAGTGGCAAAGAACATGGCGAGTATTAACGTAGCGCCCTTTTTGGGGGCTATTGTCGTAAACGGAGCCGCATGGCGCTCTATACCGGAAAAGTATAAGCCGGAACTGATTCGGAGCGCCAGGGAAATGGAGCAGAGCTTTGATGCTTCCATTCAAGCACTTGAGGATGAGGTAATTGATACCATGCACCGGTACGGGCTGGTGATCAACGAGCTTACCCCGGCCCAGAAACAGCTCTGGTACGATACGTCAAGCCAGATTGTCCCTTCGCTTATGGGTACGCCTGTCAACCAGGCAATGTTTAGAAGAATGGAGACGCTTCTTCAAGCTCACCGGGCGAGCCGGTAATACATTCCGCCAGCTTCGCTTCCTCCCCCGCCGACAGTACCCCCGGTAGGATAAGCGGCTGGTCCTGTGCGGGGGGGATAAGGAAGCCCTGTTCCAGAAACTGTTTGAATGTTTCCGTGTAGATTTCATCGTCCACTTTTGCATCGCAGTAAAGGTATATCCCCTGCTTTTTCCACACACTTTTTGTAAGGGCCTCCTCTATGCGGGGATAGTGTACACGGCCGCGGGCAGGAGTTGCGGCGATAAGGTCGTAGACGCTGCGGGTTGCGGCGGCCAGGGTAAGCGGGGATAGCAGCTCCGAAGCGGGAAAGGCGGCTTCCGGGAGGGTGGACGGCAGGGCCAGGACCCGGGGCGCGTCGGGCCAGGGCAGGGGGAGTACCGGGATGAGAGGGCGGTCCGGGGGCAGGACGGTATCCAGGAAGGGGCGCCACAGTATTGGTGTAGACGGCAGGGCGCATCGGAGCGCAGTATCGCTGCGGTAGAGGCGAAAGGTCATACCAGGTAGAAGTACTGCGAGAGCTTTGATGAAGCGCTGTTCCTGGGGGTGGGGGAGGGGGGCGAAAAGGCCCCGTTCGGCGGTGTTCTTCAATGCCCGGAGCAGTCCCGCCGGGGTGTGGCCCAGGATCGCGGCGCCGCCGTACTGCCAGAGGTCCACCAGGCGGCGGCCGTTCCGGGTGTAGAGGCGGAAGTCACGGGCCCGGAGTATGGGCGGGACAAGGCGTAACAGGGAATTAGTATCCATCATTACCTATCTTTGTGTACTTTGAGCTTTGGTGCAGGCTGAGGAAACGGATATCCTTTCCGGTTTCAAACCTGACCCGGATTACCGGCCCCTCATCACTCTCCCGTATTTCCGTTACCGCGCCGTAGCCCTGATCATCATGGAAAACCCGGTCCCCTACCTTCCAGCGGCCATCCGAAGAAGCAGACATAGGTCTGGCGGCGGGCGGTTTCGTTTGCAGGCTGCCCGGAAACCGGCCCCCGGCAAAACCGTAGGGGGCCTTGCCCAGGACCCGCAGCGCCTTTTTGTCCGCCTCGCGAAGAAAAAGTGAGGGCTCCATGGGCATGGTGCGGCCGAACATGAGGCGCATGGCGCAAGATGTCAGGTAGAGTTCGTCCATAGCCCTGGTGGCGCCCACATAGAAGAGACGGCGCTCCTCCTCCAGGTCATCCCCGTTTTTGTCGTCCCGGGGGAAGACCCCCTGTTCAATGCCGGTCATGATTACCCGGTGGAATTCCAGGCCCTTGGTATTATGCACCGTGATTAGGGTTACTACCCCCCGTTCTCCTTCATCCCCGGTATCCTGTTCGATGGAACGATCCAATTCAATATGTTCCAGGAATTCCAGCAGCCCCGCGGGGGTGGCGGGGTAGATGCTCGCGGCGTTGGCCAGTTCCTGGAGATTGGCAATACGCTCTTGCCCGGTGATGTCGTCGTGGGTCAGATGGTATTCCCCAATCCCCGAATCCTCAATGAGCCGTACCACGCAGGGCGCAAGCCCTGCCCCGGCGGCTAAGGAACTTCCGCCGCCCCGTTTGCTGCTTTTGCGCGGGTGCTTTTTCTCAACCGTAGTACGGTCATCGTTATCGGCATTGGTGTCGTCGGGGGTCAGCAGGGACAGCCCCCCATCCAGGGCTTTGAAGAAGGCCTCCACCCCGGAACGGGCTTTGGCGGTGAGGCCCGGCATGATCCGCCGGGCCGCTTTGGCAATGTCTCCATCACCGCCTATGGCAGCCTCATTCACGATGCGGTCCACCGTGACAGGCCCAACGCCCCGGGCCGGTTTGTTTACTACCCGGCGGAAGGCGATCTCGTCACGGGGGTTTATCAGGAAGGAGAGGAGGGCCAGGGCGTCCTTGATTTCCTCCCGCTCGTAGAACTTGAGGGAGCCCACTATCCGGTAGGGAATACGACGTTGGAGGAATTCGGTCTCAAAGCCCCGGGATTGGGCGTTGGTACGGTAGAGTATCGCCCAGTCGGAGTAGAGCGCCCCGGATTTTTCGATAAGCTGTGCGCAGAAGGCCGCCTCGGCATCCTGATCCGGGAGGAAGGCCAGGGTCGGGGTTTTGCCGGGTCCCCGGTGGGCGATGAGGGTTTTCCCCAGGCGGCCTTCGTTGTGGTCCACCACCGAGGAGGCCAGGTCCAGGATAGGGGAAAAGGACCGGTAGTTCCGTTCCAGCCGGATGATGTCGGCCCCGGTAAAGCGGTCGGGGAATTCCAGGATGTTCCGCACCTCCGCCCCCCGGAAGCGGTAGATAGACTGGTCGTCATCCCCCACGACGCAGATATAGGTGGAGGGGCCGCAAAGTTCTTTGAGCAGTTCAAACTGGGCGACATTTGAGTCCTGGTATTCGTCCACCATGATGACCCGGAACCGGTCCCGGAACCGCTGTGCCACCTCGGGGTTGGCCCGGAGTATGTCCACGGGCTTTTTTATCAGGTCTCCGAAATCCACATTGCCTATCTGGGCCAGCCGTTCTTCGTAGAGGGTGTAGATACGGCGAAATTCCTTCCGGTGGTCTATCAGGGTCAGTTCCGGATCATCCGGGGAGAGGAAGTAGTCCTTAGCCCGGGCGATGGCGTGAGCGATGGTCTTCACCTCCGCCTTGGGAAGATCCGGCAGGAGGGTGGCGAGCAGGGCCACCGAGTCATCATCATCATAGATAACAAAGTTGGAACCCAAGCCTCCGAGGCTTCCGTTGCGCCGGAGGAACCATGCCCCAAAGGAGTGGAAGGTCCGCAGCATGGCGAAACCCGCCCGGTCGTCGATGAGCCGCGCCCGGTCGGCCATTTCCCGGGCCGCCTTATTGGTGAAGGTCACCGCCAGGATGGAACGCGGGTCCAACCCCTGCTCCCGGATGAGCCAGGCGATCTTTGTAGTGATAACCCGGGTCTTCCCCGAACCGGCCCCGGCCAGGATCAGCAGGGGCTTTCCGGTATGGAGCACCGCCTGGCGCTGTTCCGGGTTGAGGGCTTCCAGATAGGGGGGGGTGGTCATAGCGGGAGTATAGCATAGTTGGGGGAAATTGACAGGGGATTTACGAATACGGCGCCACTTCCAAATCAAACCCCGCCCGCCCAAACACCCGGCCCTGTATGAAGGTCCCCGGTGTCAGCGGCCGGTCGGAGCGGATTACCGCAGACCCGTCCACCTCCGGGGCTTGGCAGTAAAGCCGGCCCAGGTAGAGCCCCTCTTCCTCATCCACCCCCTCCTCCACCAGGACCTCCAGCGTCCGGCCTATGAAGCGCTCCATCCGCCCTTCGGTGATCGCCATTTGATGTTCCTCAATCAACGCCTTCCGTTGCGCCGCAGTTTTCTTGGCAACCCGGCCCTTCATGCCGTAAGCGGGGGTGTCCTCCTCCCGGGAATAGGTAAAGACCCCAAGCCAGTCCAGTTCCGCCCGGGCCTGGAAATCCAGGAGTTCCCGGAAGTCCTCTTCGGTTTCACCGGGGAAACCCGTAAGGAAGGTGGAGCGGATCACCGCATCGGGAAGGGCGCTGCGGATTTCCGCTATCAGGGACAGGTAGGCGGCGGCGTCTAAACGGCGGTTCATGGCGCGGAGGATTTTGGCGGAACCGTGCTGGAAGGGCAGGTCGAAGTAGGGGAGGAAGCGTGTGTCCCGGCGGCAGATTTCCAGGATAGACCTAGGGAAATGATCCGGGTGTATGTAGAGGAGCCGCACCCAGAAATGGCCCTGAAGGGTGGAGAGGGCTTCCAATAGTTCCGGGAGACTTGTTCCCTCCCCCAGGTCACCGCCGTAGGATCCCAGGTCCTGGCCGATAAGGCAGAGTTCCCGTATGCCCCGGTCAAGGAGCCGGCGGCATTCCTCCAACACCTGGGGGATGGGCCGGGAGCGCAGGGGGCCGCGGATGTTCGGGATGGCGCAGAAGGAGCAGCGGTTGTTGCAACCCTCGGCTATTTTGACGTAGGCCTGTCCGGGCAGGGAGAGGAGGGGGCGATTGCCTAACACTACTTCATCATCATCATCAGTAATACTAATGCCCATAATACGGTTTGCCGTTTTGGCGATCGCCGTGAGGTTTGAATTGCCGAAAAATGCGTCCGCTTCGGGAAGGGATTCCGCAAGCTCTTTGGCGTAGCGCTGGGCCAGGCACCCGGCGAGGAGTATTTTCTTATCGGGATACTGTTTCCGGCAGGCCAGGACGGCGTTGATCGATTCCTGTTTGGCGCTTTCGATAAAGCCGCAGGAATTGATGATGATAAGGTCCGCAGCGGCGGGATCAGATGCAGGGAACCAGTTCGCTCTGTTCAGGACGGCCATCATGGTTTCCGCGTCCACCTGGTTTTTTACACAGCCGAAGGGGTCGAGATAGTAGCTAGTCAATTCGGTTCAGAACCAGGCGGTAGCGGCCGTCATTATCCCGGACCCATTCAATATTCGCCACCACAACCTCACCGGTGCCGCCGATTTCCAGGGGAACCGTCCGGCTGCCCCCGGTGAGCTGGAGTTTCACCGCCATAGCGTTGGATACCCAGATACGGACGCCGTTCTGAGCCTGGATATTAAGCTCCTCGGTCCTGGTAAAGTACCGCTCCTCCCGGACCTGACGGTCCCGTTCCCGGAGTATTTCCCAGCGGAACATGCAGTAGCCCTGGAAGGATGCCTGGATGGTAAAGGGATAGGCGTTGGAGGAGGTAAAAATAACCTGGGAGGCAGAACCGGGGGCATTTTCCGGAGCAGGGATCACCGTATCCGCCGGCGACAGACCCTCGGCGTCCGGGTCATTGCCGGACATCCCCCTATCGGTACTGACATCAAACCGGAGCATGACCCCCATGCCGGGGTCGTTCCGTACAAAATCCTGGGCGCTTATCCGGACATCCGTCAATCCGTCGCTGTTGATATCCACGCTTATCTCCTGGCCTAAATCCAGGATCACGTTCCCCATGGGCGCCTGCAGGGTCACCGCTTCTCCAAGGTTCGAGAGGTCAATCTTATACTGATTTCCCTCCAGGGGTATCAGGACAGAGTCACCCCGGTACAGCCGCCGTTCAAGGGAACTGCCTTCCAGGGTATACACCACCGCAGAACGCTTGGTCGTCACCGTGGTATCCGTTTTCCAGGGGATATGCATAAAGAAATACACCCCGCCGCCCACCAGAGCCAGTCCCAGGAGGACCAGGAAGCTGATGAGCAGGACCTTGGGCGCCCTTGGGGGGGATCTGAGCAGCTTTTCTATTGGGACGGGCTGTTCCTGGAGCTTCAGCCCCCGGTACAGGAACAGCAGCTCGTCCACATCGAGATCTAAGTATTCGCCGTAGTTTCGCAAAAACCCCAGCAGATAGGGCTCCCCGGGGAAGGCCGCAAAGTTTTCGGTTTCCAGGGCTTCCAAATAACGGGCGGCGATATTGGTTTCCTGGCCTATATAATCAAAGGTATACCCCTTTCTTTCACGGGCCGTTTTTAACTTATCCCCCAGGGACTCCACAGAATTCCTCCTCAGGAACTAATCGGTATCACTAAATAAAAAGTTATTATAATTATTTGCGGAAGCAGGGGAATCATAGATGAACCGCTGCTCCGGAATGTCCTGATTAATTTTTATGTCGGTAAAATCAAACCGGACCTGAACCTCCGCGATGGTCCTTCCGGAAATGCGCCGTATCAGGTGAGTGGTCGGGTCGACGCTCAGGATGATCTCCCGGAACCCTTCGGAGATAGACCGCCGGGAAAGCCGCAGGTTTACCACCTTCTCATTGGACCCGCCCTCCAGGGGCGTTGGCTCGGGGCCGGTCACAAAGGAGGGGATGTAATTACGCCTGAGTAATGCCAAGCCCTGGGCGCTTGCCAGGTTGGCCCCCGATGCGGCGTTTGCCCCGCCACTTCTGCGGCCGGGGGTAATGGACTGGTTCAGGGTGGCCCGGTATTCGGGCAGATATATCGTCAGCATTTCCCCGTTAAAGGCGACAACCTGTTCCAGGGGCTTGGTAAAATCGATCCGCAGAAAGGACGGAGAGAGGTGGCTCACGGTTCCGAACATCTCGGTATTGCCGGATTTGATAGTGAGCCGCGCCTCATAGTCCCGGATGCTGCCGTACCGCTCGCCGACCATCTCCAGGTACCGTTCGGCGGTGATAATCTCCTGGGCGGCTGCCGTAAAAACCCCGGCCACGCATAACAGACCTATAAAACACCGGCTTCTCATCATTATCATCGTTATATACTAGTAAAGGGATATAAAAAAAACAAGGGGTGGGAAGGCTTGGGAAAATAGTCTACTATAGAAGCAAGGAGCCCATATATGAGAAGAAAAGATCGGGAAGTAACGGACATTGAAGAAAAACTGGGGATACTCCGGCGTTGTAAGGTACTCCGCCTGGGTTTGGCGGAGCAGAATCAGCCCTATATCGTCCCCATGAATTTTGGCTTTGACTACCGGGAGGGCATCCTGACCCTCTACCTGCACGGCGCGAAGGAGGGCAAAAAGGTGGATATCCTCCTCCGGAACAAGCAGGTCTGCTTTGAGATGGACGGGGAACATTCCCTGATCACGGGTACAGAGCCCTGCCATTACAGTTTTGCCTACGAGAGTATCATCGGCTTTGGGGTTGGGGAAATCCTGGAAAAGGATGATGAAAAGGTTTACGGCCTCAAGGTATTGATGAAACATCAAACCGGGGAGGATAAGGAATTTACCTTTAGCGATGAGCAATTGCGGGCGGTAAACGTGTTCAGGGTACGGGTCAGCTCCTTTACGGGGAAACGGCGGCCACACCCGCACCCGGAGAAATGATGACCTGCAATATGGACAGATTGTACGAAGCGGTGGAGGCAAAGGGCCATGTTTGTGTGGGCCTGGATACCGCTGTGGAGTATATCCCCCCGGTGGAACTCCGGCGGGGGGTAACGCCTGCGGCGGCGGTGCTGGCCTATAACCGGGCGCTCATTGATGCCACCCTTGATGTTGCCGCTTGTTACAAGGTGCAGATCGCCTACTATGAGGAACTGGGGCTGGCGGGGCTTGAAGCCTATGCCGGGACCTTGGCCTATATCCGGGAGCGGGGCGCCCTGGTGATTGCGGATATCAAGCGCGGGGACATAGCGGACACCGCCGCCCGCTACGCCAAGGCCCACTTTGACGGTGACTTTGAGGCGGACTTTGTCACCCTTTCCCCCTACATGGGGATGGACTCCATTGAGCCCTGGCTTTCCTGGGCGAAGACCGCGGGGAAGGGCGCCTTTGTACTCATGCGGACCTCCAATCCGGGGATGCGGGATTTTGAGTACCGGGAACTCGTATCCGGGGGCCGGCTCTACGACATCGTGGGGGATCGCCTTTCGGAATTGGCCGCCGCCCATTCCGGCCGTCACGGCTACGGGGCATTCGGCGCGGTGGTAGGATGTACCGAGCGTGAGGAGGCCGCAGCCATCCGGGAGAAGTATTCCGGTCTGTTCTTCCTCATCCCCGGTTACGGCGCACAGGGCGGGGCCGCCGATGACGCCGCAGGGTTACTGCGGAATGGCAACGGCGGTGTGGTGAACGCTTCCCGGTCCATCCTCAGGGCCTGGATGTCAGGCGGGGAGGCCAGGGAGACCGGTGCGGATAACCGTGTTGCTGCGGAGGCTGCCCGGCATGCGGCGGCGGTAATGCGGGACGCGATACGGGAAGCGGTACAATACCGGCGTTGATTTGTCTTTTTTTTCCCTGGATACTATGCTATCATACTAAGACAGGGGAGGTACCAGGATGATAAACTCGGCGCTGCTCATGGATTTTTATTCCCTTACCATGGCCCAGGGCTATTGGAAAAACAATATGGACAAGCGGGCTATCTTCGAGATGTTCTTCCGCCGCCACCCCTTCGGCGGGGGCTTTTCCATCTTCGCCGGCCTGGGGCCGCTCCTGGAAACCCTGCGGGGTTTTTCCTTTTCCGCCGAGGATATCGCGTATTTGACGAGCCTCAAGTTCTTTGAAAAGCCCTTCCTGGACTACTTGAAGGATTTCCGGTTCTCCGGCTCCCTTTGGGCTATGGACGAAGGCACGGTGGTCTTCCCCCAGGAACCGCTTATCCGCATTTCCGGCGGGCTCATCGAATGTCAGATCATCGAGGGGATGCTCCTCAATATCGTCAACTTCCAGAGCCTCATCGCCACCAAGGCCGCCCGGGTGTGGCTTGCGGCGGACAAGGGGTCGGTGATGGAGTTCGGCCTCCGTCGTGCCCAGGGGCCGGATGGGGCCATGTCCGCTTCCCGGGCGGCCTTTATCGGTGGGGCCTTCGGCACCTCCAATGTGCTGGCGGGGAAGGAATACGGTATACCTGTGCTGGGAACCATGGCCCATTCCTGGATCATGGCCTTCCCCAACGAGGAGGCGGCGTTCCAGGCCTACGCGGACCTCTACCCCGATTCCCCGGTGTTCCTCATCGACACCTACGATACCCTGCGGAGCGGAACCCCCGCTGCCATTAAGGTGGGCAAACGGATTGCGGCCCAGGGGAAGAATTTCGGGGTCCGTCTGGACTCCGGGGACATGCACTACCTTTCGGTCCAGGTGCGAAAACTGCTGGATGATGCGGGGTTTCCCAACGCGAAGATTTCGGTTTCCAATGACCTTGACGAGCACATTATCCAGACACTCACCGATGCGGGGGCCCCCATAAACTCCTGGGGGGTGGGGACCCGGATGGTGACCGGCGGGGATGAGGCGGCCTTTTCGGGGGTCTATAAACTGACCGCCCGGGAGGATGCTTCCGGGAAGCTGCTTCCCACCATTAAGTTTTCGGACAACCCCGAAAAGACCACCAACCCCGGGCTGAAACAGGTATGGCGGCTCAGGGATGCCCAGGGTATGTCGGTGGCGGATGTGTTGGGCCTTGAAGATACGGCGAATATCCCGAAGCAGGGTAACCGGTATATCTTCTGGCATCCGGCGGCGGACTACCGTCATTTCTATCATACCCTGGAAGGCGCTGCGGAACCCCTGCTCAAGCTCCGGCTGGAAGGGGGCGCGCTGACCTCCCCCCTGCCGCCCCTTGAAGAGATACGGCGGCATGTCAAGGCGGACCTGGAAACCTTTGACGCGAGCCACAAACGGCTTCTGAACCCCCATGTCTACAAGGTTTCCATCACCGAAGGGCTCCGGCAGCTCAAGCTGGATTTGATACAAGCATACCTGGGAGATTTATAGTTATTATGAGTGTAGTAGAAGTAAAATTTCCTGACGGATTCCAAGAGGGGATGATCTCCACGGCGGAGTCCCTGCTCGCAGGCGCTGCATCCTCCGCCAAGCCCGGTAATAAGATCGTGGCGGCCAGAATTAACAACCAGATACTGCCCCTTTCCACCCGGATAGAAATCCACGCCTTCCTGGATCCGGTTACCCTGGACAGCCACGAGGGCGCCATGATCTACCGCCGGTCCCTGGCCTTCCTCCTGGCCCTGGCGGGGTGGGAACTCTTCCCCGACCGGAGTCTCCGCATAGGCCATTCCCTGGGAAACGGCTACTACTATACCTTTGCGGACGAAAAGAAACCTACGGCAGAGGAAATGGAGGCCCTGGCGGCGAAGATGCGGGACCTCATCAAAGAGAACATCCCCATCAACTGTAAATACCTATCCTACTCCGATGCCCTTGCGGAATTTGAGAAGAACAAGCAAAGCGATACCAGTATGCTCCTGGAACACCGCAGCGAATCCCGGATACGGGTCAACCAGTGCAAAGGGTTTACCGACCTCTACATTGAACCCCTGGCTGCCCGCACGGGGATACTGTCGGTGTTTGAACTCATGCCCTACCAGGAGGGTTTTCTCCTCCGCTTCCCCGCCTCGGGCCGCTTCCCGGTGATCGATCCCTTTGAGAACAAGCCCGGGCTTTTTGCGGTGTACCATGAGTACAAGCGCTGGGGGCGTATCATCGGGGTCCACGCGGTGGGGCATCTCAACCGCCTGGTTGCCGCCCGGACTATCCGGGACTATATCCGCATCGCCGAAACCTTCCAGGAAAAAAAGCTTGCGGCAATCGCCGACAGTGTTTATGCGCGCCGGGATACGGTGAGGGTTGTGTTAATCGCCGGGCCATCCAGTTCCGGAAAGACCACCACCGCCAAGCGTCTTTCCATTCAGCTCAAGGTCCTGGGCTTTGATCCTATTGCCATCAGCCTGGATGACTATTACGTGGGCGCCGCCAAGACTCCCCTGGATGAAAAGGGCCAGCCCGATTATGAATGTCTGGAAGCCCTGGACGTACCCCAACTGAACGAACAGCTTCTCACCCTTTTTGACGGCGGGGAAGTGGAACTCCCCAGTTTCGATTTTAAGACCAGCCGGCCCCGGGAAAAGGGCGGCGGCAAACGGATACGTATGGAGAGACGATCCATCCTTGTTATTGAGGGCATCCACGGCCTGAACGATGCCCTGACCGCCCAGATCCCCGCTGACAAAAAGTTCAAGGTCTATGTTTCCGCCCTTACCCAGCTTAACCTGGACGACCATAACCGCATCCCCACCAGCGACAACCGCCTCCTGCGAAGGATTGTCCGGGACTACCAGTTCCGGGGCAAGGACGCTGCGGGAACCATTCGTATGTGGCCCAGTGTTCAGGCGGGGGAGCGGAAACACATCTTCCCCTTCCAGGAAAGCGCCGACATGGCCTTCAACTCCGCCCTGGACTACGAACTGGCGGTGCTGAAATATATCGCCGAACCCCAACTCCGCATGGTAAAGCCCTCCATGCCGGAATACGCAGAAACGGTGCGGCTCCTGGCCTTCCTGGAAAACTTCGCCCCCATTCCGCCCCAGTATGTGCCGGGGCAGAGCATACTGCGGGAGTTTATCGGGGACAGCGAATTCCAGTATTGATAACCGCTTTACGGAATAATAAACGATACCACCGGCCCCCATGGCCCCCGGTTTTCCTTGCCGTTTTTGGCGCGGAAACTGATGCAGGCGGTCATACCCCGGTCCTCCGCGTCAAAGGCCATCCTGTTCCGTTTCTTGCTGACCGTTTCCAGCAGCTGCAGTCCCGATCCGGTAACGGGCATATCCCGGAGATAATGCTTCGGACCCGCCGCCTGCTCCAGGGTAGCGCCGCCCTGGGGCATAATGCCCCGGTAGACATCGAAGCCCTCTATAAGGTCGGAGGCATCCGGAGGGTCCTCCTCCACCGACTCAATGATGTACTTCACCAAGCCGTTCAGGGAGGAGAGTACCCGCGCCGTAAACATCCCCTGGGGCGGCTCCTTTTTGGTAGGAATGCCGTCCTTACGCTTGAGCCCCATAGAGACAAGTTCATCATTCGTCAGGGGCGGCACGGTGAAGTAACGTTCCTTGATGAACCGCATCTTTTTCTTGAGCTTTTTGAAGGCCGTATTACACAGCGCGGTGTTCGTCGGTCCCCGAGCGCTCCCCGTAGCCGCCGTAAGTGCGGTCTCCGCCGCGAGGGTGTCGGCCTCCAATACATCATTTTCGGCAGTGGGTATCCCCAATCTGAGCCCATTGAGTTCAAGAAAGGCGATGAAGATATGCGCCATTTCAATAATTTTCCCGCGTATGGGTGAGAGCCAATCAAGTACATGTCCCATAGTGCAACTCCTGTACCATTTTGATAGTTACTGCCCCCTACGGGGCGGATTTGGTTCAATGTAGAGTGCGTCGGTACCGATTCAAAGTACGTCGGTGCCGATTTAAAGTGCGTCGGCGCCGATTCAAAGTGCGTCGGTACCGATTCAAAGCGCATCGGCGCCGATTCAAAGCGCATCGGTGCCGATTCAAAGCGCATCGGTGCCGATTCAAAGCGCATCGGTACCGATACACTTCGTGTCGGTACAAACGGAACGCCGGTTGATCTCAAGGGTGTTTTTTCTTTCATGATACTTATATAGTACTGATAAATTTGGCAGAAATCAAGGAAATAGCAATAAAAGAAAATTTATCATTGAAAGCGTAATGGCGATTTCTTGACATTTGTTATACCGTAGGTTATACTATCTTTTATGAAGACAGCAATTTCCATAGATGATCGGGTATACCGGTTAGTGATACCGCTCCCGTATCTCCGCCGCCAGGTAAAAGGACCCTGTCCCCAGCACCGGCAAACTAGCCGTCCGCCGTTCCTCCAGCACGTAATCAATAGCCTTTCCCGTTTCCGGTATAAACAACAGTTCCGGCACGGAGGCGCCCTTTGTTTTCCGCCGTTCCAGTTCCGCCGCAAACACTTTGTGTATGCCCTTGGGGTCGCTAACCTTGAAGGTCCCCGGTGTGGTAATAACAATCCTGGAGAATCGGGGTACCAGTATCGCTGCCATGGCTTCCGTGTTCTTCCCAACGGCGCACCCGAAGATTAGTATGCCCCCATCACCGTACAGCGCCGTAAAGGTGTTCGCGCAGAGTTCCACGCTTTTTTCCGTATGCGCCCCGTCGATGATCACCGGCGCCACCGCTTCGGGCCGCAGTTTTTCAAACCGGGCGGGGAGGGTAAAGTTTCGCAGCCCCCGGTCAATGGTCTCTGCGTCCAGTGCGGGGAAGGCGTGTTTCAAAGCGACAACCGCAAGCCCCGCGTTCAGGGCCTGTACGGCGCCGGGTATGCCCACGGTCAGCTTCAGGGGCCCGGGGAAAAATCCCCCGGTTTTAAAAACCAGGGTAAAATCCGTGCCGCCGTCCCGGACCGCCACATCCCTGATTTCCGCAATCTCCGGAAAATAGAGCAGGGGGGACTTCTTTTCCGC
>BNUX01000084.1 GCA_025997675.1 Spirochaetia bacterium
TTCCATTCTAAGGAGGGAATACAAGATGAAGAAATGGCAATTTTTACTGACAGCCGCCCTGGCTCTCTTGCTGGGCGGGGCATTGGCCCTAACCGGGTGCGACAATGGCACAACAAGTAACAGCGACCCCACCGGCACTACGGTACCCACCGGCACCACCGGCACCACCGAGGACACCGGTCCCACTGAGGAGGAAATGAACGCAGGGGACTTCGTTGACGGCGAGGAACCCACCAAGTTCACCGTCAGCAGCAAAGCGGAGTTTGAGACCGCCAAAGCCGCAATAGAAGAAACCGCCGGCAACTATGTGCTCACTATCACCGGTACGGTAGATATTGGGGACATATACATAACCCCGGCGGCAAACACCGTCGTTTCCTTGCGGGGCGGCGGTACCTCCATCTAACGGGTAAGGCAATTTTATTCAACCTTGAAGAATCAGGCAGCAAGCTTATACTGCGGGATGCTGTGCTTAAAGGGAACGTCGGCAACGAGTATCCGCTGGTGTACGTGGGTGATTCGGCGGAGTTTGTTATGTACGACGGGACTATCACCGGCAATACCTACAGCAAAGAAGGTGAAGACTGCGCCGGCGGCGGGGTGAATGTCGAGAACGGCACGTTCACCATGAAGGGTGGAACGATCAGCGGCAATACAGCCGACGCCGGCGGCGGGGTGTATGTCGAAGAGGGTACTTTCACCATGAGCGGCGGAACGATTAGCGGCAATACAGCAGCTATGGGCGGCGGGGTGGCTGTCATCGTCGGCGAAGACGGCGGCACGTTCACCAAAACAGGCGGAACCATCCACGACAATGCGGCGGGCGGAGCCGGCTATGGTAATCAGGTGTTTGTGATGAGTGAAGACGGCGGGAAATACCGCGATGACAACGCCGGACCGGAGGTAAAACTGGATAGCAACACCGACGATGGCTGGGTGGTGATGGAGTAGGATTAGGGAGGAATGATAACCGCGAAGTAACAAAAGGTGATACCGGAGCCGGAGCGGGAACATCACCCGTTCCGGCTTTTTTTGGTGGGGGGGCCCTCCGTTGACTTGCAAGAGCAAGTGGTCATGAAGCAGCATGTGGTGTCGGCCCTGGTGGAGGAGAAGTCGGGGCTGCGATATTCCAAGGGTTGAGCAAATTGAGGCCTTCAACTTTTTTGAAATCGTCAACATTTCTGGTAACAAGGGTAAAACCTTCAATAAGGGCAGTCGCCGCAACTATCGCGTCAGGGAGTTTAATTTTACTCTTTTTTGCAAGGGCGATGGTATGCCGGACGACAATCTCACTGAGGGGATGGATTACTGAGCTATCAATAAAATCCACCAGGATTTTTTCATTTTCCGGCGTATCGTTGAACCGCAGAACTTCCATTTGAGAAATAACCGATAGGTGCGGTGTGCCGTCGATAATTGCGGCCACCGCCTTCATTCCCGAAGCGGGGATTCGTTCCGCCAAATACCCAATGGTGACATCGGAATCTAAAAGGAAGCCTAGGCCCATTCGTTCCGGCCTTCTTGCAGGGAATTTTGAAAGGCGTTGTATGCGCCATCGGAAAGCCGAAGCGCGCCGGCAAAACGTTCCGAGAGCTTTTTTTCGGCAGGAACCGGGCGCCGGGGGGTGTTATGCTTGAGATGGCCCACAAAATCAAGAATTTTTCCCAGGTAACCAGGCGGAAGCCCCTCAATTTCCTTCAAAAGCAATTCGGTTTCAGACATATTTTCCTCACTTCCCTTAGAATACGTCAAAAATGAGCGTTTAGCAAGGACAGCATGAGGTAAGCACAGAGGTGCCTCCATTTTGGTGACCGTGACCCCTTGCATATCCCCCCCATCCCTGCTAGACTAACCCCGCTTTGTATAGGAGGTTGACTTGCAAGAGCACGTGGTCATGAAGCAGCATGTGGTGTCGGCCCTGGTGGAAAACCGGGCGGGGACCCTGAGCCGGGTTTCCGGCCTCTTCAGCCGGCGGGGCTTTAATATTGACAGCCTCACCGTCGGGACGACCGAGGATGCCTCAATCTCCCGGATGACCATTGCGGTCACCGGCGACGACGCGGTACTTGAACAGATCATCAAACAACTCAGCAAACTGGTGGATGTGATTGCGGTGCGGGAATTGGAGCGTGAATCCTGCCTGCGCCGGGAAATCATGCTGGTAAAGGTCGGGGTTGACGAAAAGACCCGGCACGCGGTACTGGAAGTTGCCGGTATCTTCCGTTCCCGGGTGGTCGACGTGAGTCCCACAACCATCACCGTTGAGGCCACCGGCGATACGAAAAAGCTCGACGGCCTCCTGCTCCTTTTACGCCCCTACGGCGTACTTGAACTTGCCCGCACCGGCCTTGTAGCCCTGGAGCGGAGCTCGTTAATACTAAGCATTAGTAATTAACCGGCAATTGCGCGGCCCTTCCTTTTTAGGAAAGCGCCGTAGGATAATTACCGGATTCTCAAGCGGCGAACTACGAGGAGGATAGTATGGCTATTATGTTTTATGAAAAGGATTGCGATTTATCGGTTCTAAAGGGCAAAACCATTGCCATCATCGGCTACGGTTCCCAGGGCCACGCCCATGCCCTGAACGCCAAGGAATCGGGGATGAAGGTTATCGTGGGGCTCTACGAGGGGTCTGCTTCCTGGAAGCGGGCAACAGAAGCGGGGCTCTCAGTGAAGGTTGCCAAGGATGCGGCGGAGGCGGCGGATTTCATCATGATCCTTATCAATGATGAAAAACAGGCCAAGCTCTACCAGGAATCCATCAAGCCGGTGTTGAAACCCGGCAAGACCCTGGCCTTTGCCCACGGCTTCAACATCCACTTCGCTCAGATTATACCCCCGGCGGATATCAATGTGGTGATGATTGCCCCCAAGGGCCCGGGCCACACGGTGCGGGAACAGTACCAGGCCGGCGCCGGGGTACCCTGCCTTATTGCGGTGCACCAGGACGCCACCGGGGATGCCAAGCGGCTGGCCCTGGCCTATGCGGCGGCTATCGGTGGAGCCCGTGCCGGGGTACTGGAGACGACATTTGAGGAAGAAACTGAGACGGACCTGTTCGGGGAGCAGGCGGTGCTCTGCGGCGGGGTTTCCGCCCTGATGAAGGCCGGGTTTGAGGTACTTGTCGAAGCGGGCTACCAGCCGGAAAGCGCCTACTTTGAGGTGATGCACGAGATGAAGCTTATCATCGACCTGGTGAACCGCGGGGGGCTGTCCTTCATGCGCTTCTCCATTTCCGATACCGCCGAGTACGGCGACTATGTTACCGGGCCGAAGATCATCACACAGGATACAAAGAACACCATGCGGCAGGTGTTGAAGGACATTCAAACCGGGAAGTTTGCCCGTGAATGGATACTGGAAAACCAGGTGAACCGCCCTCACTTTAACCGGATGCGCCTTATTGAGGCGGCGCATCCCATTGAGAAGGTGGGCAAGGAGTTACGGTCAATGATGACCTGGCTCCAGCCGGCGAAATAGTATGATGAGTAGTAATACTAAGCGGATTGTAAAGATATTTGACACCACCCTCCGTGACGGGGAGCAGTCCCCGGGGTGCAGCATGAACATTCAGGAGAAGCTGGAGGTGGCGCGGCGGCTGGAAAAGCTTGGTGTGGATATTATTGAGGCGGGGTTTCCTGCGTCCAGTCCCGGAGACCTTGAATCGGTAAAGTCCATCGCCGGTGTAGTCAAGGATTGTACCGTGGCGGGGCTGTGCCGGGCCCTGGAAAAGGACATTGATGCAAGTCGGGAAGCGCTGACCCCTGCGGCGGACCCCCGTGTCCATATATTCCTGGCCACCTCTCCTATTCACATGGAGTACAAGCTCAAGATGACAGCAAACCAGGTGTTGGAACAGGCGGTTGCTTCGGTGAAGTACGCCAAACGGTTCTGTTCCAACATTGAGTTTTCCGCCGAGGACGCCTTCCGCAGTGATCCTGACTTTGTGTGCAAGGTCTTCGGCGCGGTGATTGCCGCCGGGGCTACCACGGTAAACTTCCCCGACACGGTGGGCTATGCCCTGCCGGATGAGTTTGGCTCCCGTGTCCGGTACATCAGGGAGCATACGCCGGGTATGGAAAAGGCGGATCTGTCGGTACACTGCCACAACGATCTGGGGCTTGCGGTTGCCAACAGTCTTGCGGCGATAGAAAACGGGGCGACCCAGGCGGAGTGTACTATTAACGGGATCGGCGAACGGGCGGGGAACGCCTCATTGGAGGAGATTGTCATGACCCTGCGGGTGCGCAAGGATTATGTCAACGCCGATACCCGGATAGACGCAACCCAGATATACACCGCCAGCCGCATGATAAGCCAGGTGACGGGGGTGAAGGTCCAGCCTAATAAGGCCATTGTGGGGGAGAACGCCTTTGCCCACGAGGCGGGGATACATCAACACGGGGTGATGGCGAACCGGGAGACCTACGAGATCATGACCCCGGAATCCATCGGCATTCCCAAGAACCGCATGGTGTTGGGCAAGCACTCGGGCCGTCATGCCTTTGAGGACCGGATCAACGATTTGGGCTATACGGTGGACGCGGAAACCCTGGAAAGGGTCTTTGCGGAGTTCAAAGCCCTGGCGGATAAGAAAAAGGTGGTCAGTGACCGGGATATTGAAGCCCTGGTGATGGGGGTCTCCGTTGCGGTTCCGGAAACCTACAAGCTGGACCACTGGGCGATAAACACCGGGTCGGCCCTGGGCGCCACGGCAATCATAAAGCTGCTGCATAAGGGCGGGGACGCCCGCAAACAGGTTGCGGTGGGGGACGGGCCCGTGGACGCCATGTTCACGGCGATTAACGAAATTGTAGGGAGAAAGCCGGAACTGGAGCTCTACGAGATTGGGGCCATCACCGGCGGATCAAGCTCCCAGGGGGAGAGTATGGTGAAGATTGCCTGGGAGGGGCGGCACTGGAACGGCCGCGGGGTGAGTACCGACGTGCTGGAGTCTTCCATCAAGGCATACCTTTCGGCGATCAACGCCATGGAGTGGGACCTTGCCGCACAACGTTGAAATATTCGATTCCACCCTCAGGGACGGCGCCCAGGGGGAGGGTATTAGTTTTTCTGTGCAGGATAAACTTGCGGTGGTCCGGGCTTTGGACGAACTGGGGGTGTCCTGGATAGAGGCGGGGAACCCCGGGAGTAATCCCAAGGATATGGAGTTCTTCCGCCTCGCAGGAAAGCTGCGCCTTGCAAACGCAACGCTCTGCGCCTTTGGTCCCACCCGGAAGAAGGGCGCAACGCTTGAAGATGATCCTCAACTGCAAAGCCTCCTGGCCGCCAATACCACTGCGGTGGCTATCTTCGGCAAAAGCTGGGACCTCCATGTTACGGAGGTACTCCGTGTCAGCCTGGAGGAGAACATCGCCATGATCGCCGAGACGGTGACATTTTTGAAAGGCCGGGGCAAGACGCTCGTCTATGACGCCGAACACTTCTTTGACGGCTGGCTGGCCAATCCGTCCTACGCGCTTTCCACGGTGAAGGCGGCCCTTGATGCCGGGGCGGATCGTATCGTCCTCTGTGACACCAATGGCGGTTCCTTCCCCAACACTATTGCTGAGGGGGTAGAGGCGGTGCTGGCCCTGGCAGCAGGTCAATCTGCCATCATCGGTATCCACGCCCATGACGATTCGGGGTTTGCCGCCGCCAATACGGTGGTGGCGGTGAAGGCGGGCGCACGGCATATCCAGGGAACCCTGGTGGGCTTCGGGGAACGCTGCGGGAACACGAGCCTTGCGGCGGTGATCCCCAGTATAGAAATCAAGCTGGGCCTCCCCTGTCTTCCCGCCGGGAAACTGGAATTGCTCTACGATATGACCCGCAGGGTAGCGGAGATAGCCAATGTTCCGGTGCCCGACAATTTGCCCTACGTGGGGGCCCATGCCTTTTCCCACAAGGCGGGGATGCACGCCGACGCCATCATCAAGATACATAAATCCTTTGAGCACATCGATCCTGCGCTGGTGGGGAACGACCGCAACTTTCTGATGAGCGAGGTTGGTGGGCGCTCCGCCATTGCCGAACGGGTTAAGAAGCTGGACCCGTCTATTACCCGGGATCATCCGGTAACCGCGGCGCTGGCACAAAAGCTGAAAACCCTGGAGGCCCAGGGCTGGCAGTTTGAGGGGGCAGACGGCAGCTTTGAACTACTGGTACGCCGTGAACTTGGTAGGCACAAACCCTTCTTCCACATAGACGCGTACCGGGTGGTGAGCGAACACCCCACCGGGGAGACCCTGGCCTGTTCCCACGCCTGGGTCAAGGTCCTGGTGGACGGCCAGCACGAAATCGCCGCCGCCGAGGGGGAGGGGCCGGTGAACGCTATGGACGGCGCCCTCCGCCGCGCCCTGGCCCGGTTCTTCCCGGAGTTAGTAAAGGTGCGCCTTTCGGACTACAAGGTCCGGGTGATCGACGGCATTGAGGCTACGGCGGCAAAGGTGCGGGTACTCATTGAATCAACCGACGGGATCAATGTATGGACCACCGTGGGGGTTTCGGCGGACATCATCGACGCAAGCCGTGCGGCGCTGGTGGATTCTATCGAGTATAAATTGATTGGCGATATGGAGAACAATACATGAGCAACTATTCGATAGCGTTAGTGCCCGGTGACGGGATTGGCCCCGAGGTAGTTTCCCTGGCCGTTGATGTGCTGGATGCGGTGGGGGACAAGTACGGCCATGTGTTTAACTATGTTGAACTGATAGCCGGGGGTAAGGCCATTGACCTAACCGGCGAGCCATTGCCCGCAGAAACCCTCTTGGCGGCTAAACAGTGCGACGCCCTGCTTTTGGGCGCAGTAGGCGGCCCTAAGTGGGATACCCTGCCTGGCCACCTGCGTCCGGAGCGGGCGCTCCTGGGGCTGCGTTCGGGGCTTGGTGTCTATGCTAATCTCCGGCCCGCAGCATTGCTGCCCCAACTACGGGCAGCCTGTCCATTGAAGGATGAAGTTCTCATTGCCGGTAACAGCGAGGGGAAGCCGGACTTTGATCTCCTCATCGTCCGGGAGCTGACCGGGGGGCTTTACTTTGGCGAGCGGGGCCGGAGTGCGGACGGCAATGTTGCCTTTGATACGGAAACCTATTCCAAAGCGGAAATTGAGCGGGTTCTCCGGGTGGGTTATTCCGCAGCAGGACTGCGCCGGAAGAAACTCTGCGTGGTAGACAAGGCCAATGTCCTGGAATCTTCCCGGCTCTGGCGGGAGGTAAGCAGGGAAATCGCTAAAGAATATCCCGGCATCGAAACCAGCTACCTCTATGTGGACAATTGCGCCATGCAGCTGATCCGCGCCCCCGGCCAGTTCGATGTGATCGTTACCTCCAACCTTTTCGGGGACATACTTTCCGATGAAGCCTCGGTGCTGACGGGCTCCATCGGCATGCTTGCTTCGGCAAGCCTGGCCGGCAGCGGGGGAGCGCAAGGCGCTGCAGCGCCAGTGATGGGGATCTACGAGCCTATCCACGGGTCGGCTCCGGATATCGCCGGTCAGGATATTGCCAATCCCCTGGCGGCGATCCTCTCCGCAGCAATGCTGTTACGTTATTCCTTCGGCCTGGAAAAGGAAGCCGTCGCGGTGGAGGCTGCGGTTAACGCGGCGCTGGATTCGGGACTGCGTACCAGGGATATTGCGGGCCGGAGTGGGGCGGGGAATACGGAAAAGATTGTTGGTACCTTGGAAATGGGAAAAGCGGTGCTGAAAGTTCTGGAAGGGGTATAGGATGCGCAGTGATATTGTTAAGAAGGGCGTGGCTAAGGCCCCCCACCGGTCCCTGTTTAAGGCCCTGGGGTTTATTGATGAAGAGTTTGACCGGCCTTTGATAGGCATTGCGGTGGCGAAGAGCGAAATTGTTCCGGGGCATGTGCACCTGGATACCATAGCAAAGGCCGCCGCCGACGGGGTGCGCATGGCCGGGGGCGTTCCTGTGCAGTTCCCCGTCATCGGGGTGTGCGACGGGATCGCCATGGGCCATGAGGGGATGCGCTACTCCCTGGTGACCCGTGAACTTATCGCCGATTCTATTGAGTGTATGGTCATGGCCCACGGCTTTGACGCAATGATCTACATACCCAACTGCGACAAGATCGTTCCCGGTATGCTCATGGCCGCCGCCCGGCTCAACCTGCCGGGGGTCTTTGTTTCCGGCGGCCCCATGCTGGCGGGAAGGAAGGACGGCAAGACCCTCACCCTTACTACCATGTTCGAGGCGGTGGGGGCGGTGGGCGCGGGGAAGATGGACGAGGCGGAACTTACGGCCCTTGAAGATGCAGCCTGTCCGGGTTGTGGTTCCTGTTCGGGGATGTTCACCGCCAACTCCATGAACTGCGTCACCGAAGCCCTCGGCATGGCACTGCCGGGAAACGGCACTATTCCTGCGGTGATGGCGGAGCGGCTCCGGCTGGCTAAGCGGACCGGGATGCTGGTCCTGGATATCCTCAAGAAGGACATACGCCCCCGGTCCATCCTTACCGAAGCAGCCTTCCTCAATGCTTTGGCCCTGGACATGGCCCTGGGCTGTTCCACCAACACCGCCCTCCACCTTCCCGCCATCGCCCATGAGGCGGGTTTCAAACTTGACCTGGAACTCCTCAATAAGGTGAGCGCCGTTACCCCCAACCTCTGTAAGCTGGCCCCCGCAGGGTCCGATGCTGTCGAGGATCTCCACGCCGCAGGGGGTATCCCCGCGGTGTTACAGGAACTGGCGAAGAAAAACCTCCTCGACCTCAAGGCTCCCACGGTATACGGTGTGCTGGCGGATGCGGTGAAGGGTGCGGTAAACAGGAATACGGCGATTATTCGGCCCATCGAAAATCCCTATTCCCCCACCGGCGGGCTGGCGGCGCTTTGGGGTAACCTGGCCCCGGACGGCTGCGTGGTCAAACAGAGCGCGGTGGCCCCTTCGATGCTCACCCATGAGGGACCGGCGCGTATCTTCGATTCCGAGGAATTGGCCTTTGACGCCATCATGGGGGGCAAAATCAAACCGGGGGATGTTATCGTCATCCGGTATGAGGGGCCCCGGGGCGGTCCCGGTATGAAGGAGATGCTTGCCCCCACCGCAGCCCTGGCCGGCATGGGCTTGGATGATAAGGTGGCCCTCATTACCGATGGCCGTTTCTCCGGGGCCACCAAGGGCGCCGCCATCGGCCATGTTTCACCGGAAGCCGCGGAAGGGGGACCCATCGCATTGCTGCGGGAGGGGGACCGGATCATTATTGACATTCCCGGACGCAGTATTAGTGTGGGTATCAGTGATGCTGAGCTTACAAAACGGCGGGAGACATGGAAGCCCCACCCGCCCAAGGTCACCACCGGCTACCTGGCCCGGTACGCCAAACAGGTGAGTTCCGCCGCCACAGGAGCGGTGTTTAAGGAGTAACGTGAAATGCAGTACACAGGCGCCCGTATTTTAATTGAGGCATTGATTGAGCAGGGGGTGGATACCGTGTTCGGGTATCCCGGCGGAGCGGTTCTGTTTATATACGATGAATTGTTCAAACAAAAGGACCGGATACGCCATATCCTGGTGAGCCACGAACAGCACGCGGCCCACGCCGCCGATGGCTACGCCCGGTCCTCAGGCAAAACCGGCGTCTGTATCGCCACCTCCGGCCCCGGCGCAACAAACCTGGTTACCGGCATTGCCACTGCAGCTATGGACTCGGTGCCCCTGGTGGCGATCACCGGGAATGTGGCCACCGGCATATTGGGGAAGGACAGTTTTCAGGAGGTGGATATCGCCGGTATTACCATGCCCATCGTTAAACACAACTGGATAGTCAAGGAGGTGAACGCCCTGGCAGAAACCGTGCGGGAAGCCTTTATGGTGGCCCAGTCGGGACGGCCCGGCCCGGTGCTTATCGACATCCCAAAGGATATTACCTCCCGGTTGGGGGAATGGATTCCCCTCAAATCCAACGGAAAAGGGCCGGTCAAACATATCGAGTCTATTTCGGCGGATACCCTGGTGTCCGGTATCATCCCGGAGGAGGAACTCCTCGGGGCTCGAGCGCGTAGACTTGCTGAACGGAACCGGCGGCCCACTTTTTCCGATGAGGATATCGGCCATGCAGTATCGCTGTTTAAGGCGGCTAAACGGCCGGTGATATATGCCGGGGGCGGGGTGGTCATCTCCGATGCGGGCAACGAACTAACGGCGCTTGCGGAGCGGCTCAATGCCCCGGTGGCCCTGAGCCTCATGGGGGTGGGCGCCTTAAGCCGGGAACACCGGCTCTACACGGGGCTTATCGGTATGCACGGGACCGTGGCTTCCAACAAGGCGGTGCAGAAGGCGGACCTTCTGGTGGCCGTGGGGGCGCGTTTTTCCGACCGGGTTACCAGCCGGGCGGATGATTTTGCCAAGGGCGCAAAGGTTCTCCACCTTGATATCGATCCCGCAGAAGTGAACAAGAATGTTGCGGCCCACGCCTGGGTTGTGGGGGATATCAAAAAGATAATCGTAAAACTGTTAAAGGCCCTTCCCAAGCAGATGAACAACGAGTGGGGGGAGGATATAGAGAAGTGGAAGGGAAAAGTACCCGAGGGTTACTACCCCGCTAACCATTCCGGCGGCAGTACCCTGCACCCCCGGTTCATCCTTGAGGAAAGCGCAAAACGGTTAGGTCCCGACGCCCTTGTTGCCACCGATGTGGGGCAGCACCAAATCTGGACCGCCCAGTTCTACCCCTTTACCCGGAGCCGGTCCTTCATCACCTCCGGGGGGCTGGGGACCATGGGGTTCGGCCTCGGCGCGGCCATAGGCGCAAAGATTGCCAACCCCAAACGGCCCGTGGTGCTTTTTACCGGGGACGGTTCCTTCAGGATGAACTGCGGGGAACTGGCGACCCTCACCAATTACCGCCTCCCCATCCTCATCGTTATCATTAATAACCGTGTGCTGGGCATGGTCCGGCAGTGGCAGAATCTTTTTTACGAGGAACGGTATTCAGAAACCACCCTGGACCGGCCGCCGGATTTCGTTAAGCTTGCGGAGGCATACGGGCTGCGGGGTTACGGCGCGGAAAATGCGAAAACCTTTGTTGAAGCGTTGGATTTGGCCATGAAGGATATTGCCGGAGGCAGCCCGGCCCTGCTGGACGCCCATATCAGCCCGGACGAAAAGGTACTCCCCATGGTGCCCGGCGGCAAGCCAATCGACGAGCAGATCCTGATATGAGGCGAATCCGGCCCGTAGTAACACGGGCACTACAATGCCTTATCGTACTGATACTGTTCACCGGCTGTCCCGGACAGGCGCCGTCCCGGTCTGAGTTTGTGTTAGGCACGGTTTGCTCCGTCAACCTCTATGAAGGGGGCTCCCAAAAAGTGTACCAGACAATATTTGACCGCCTCCGGGAAATAGAAAACCTGATGAGCGCCAGTCTGGAGGATTCGGATATTGGGCGGGTAAATAACGCTGCGGGCATAGAGGCGGTGGCGGTACACCCGGATACCATTACGGTCCTGAAGCGTGCCATCTACTTTGCAGAGCTTTCCGGCGGCGCATTTGACCCCACCGTGGGCCCCTTAGTAAAACTGTGGGGTATCGGTACCGACGCCGAGCGTATCCCCAGGGAAGAAGAAATAGCTGCAGTCCTCCCCCTGATTAATTGGAGGGATATCGGTATTGACGAAGATGCGTGTACCGTGTTTCTTACCCAACCGGGTATGCGCCTTGACCTGGGGGCCATTGCCAAGGGGTATGCCGCAGATGAGGCGGCCCGGATCATCAAGGCCGCACACATTAAGCGGGCGCTTATCGACCTGGGGGGTAACATCCTTGTGCTGGGGGCTAAACGGGACGGTACTCCCTGGCGGGTGGGGATACAGAATCCCGCGGAAGGCCGGGGCGCCTATTTCGGCATAGCGGAGGCAGCGGACAAAACCCTGGTAACCTCCGGGGTCTACGAGCGCTTCTTCGAGTCCGGCGGCAAGCGGTACCACCACATCCTTTCTCCCCGTGACGGGTACCCCGTGGACCGGGGCCTCCTTTCGGTAACGATTATCGGCGATAGTTCTATTGACGCCGATGCCCTTTCAACATCACTGTTTGCCCTGGGTTACGAGGCAGGCAGTGTACTGGCGGAATCCCTGGCTAACACGGAGGCTATCTTTGTGTTCACGGATCTAAGCGTCCGGGGAACCTCCGGAGCTTTCGGGAATTTTACTATCACCGATGATAGTTTTAGCATACATGCCGACGCTTATTAAAGATTTGTCATCGCCCTGTATCATCATGGTGCAGGGTTCTACTATACATAACATTATAATATATCTTTTAAATTATTTTCTCTTAATATGTTTTTCCAGTTTCTTTTATTGTATAAGAATCTAATGGCATTAACCCTGTTTTTATCTTCCTCAACATTATAGAATAAAATATAATTTTTTACTTTTATTGACCGTATACCTAAGGAAGCTAAATAAGTATCTTGCACTAATGATCGTGTATAGGGTGTTTTACATATATAATCCATAATCTTCATTACATCTTCAATTAAATTATCAGCCGCCCTTGGGGCTTCCAATCTTTCTTTAATATATGTATGAGATGAATCAAGGTCGGCCTCTATTATTTTTGAAGGATTTAAAAAATACATTTATTGGGCAATCAAACTATTTAAATGTCTAAACAGTTCTTCCCTGGTTGTTGTTTCCCCATCTTTTATCTGATTGAGCCCAACTTCTAATGCACTATATAATTCCAGCCTTCCCATTTTTTCGTCGTATATGTCAATGCTCATAATAGCCAATTTTTCCCGGCCATTTTCTGTTATAAACATAGGTTCCCTATTTTCTTCGCAAAAGTCTGCAATCTCACGATAATTTTCACCTAAAACGGTACTTCCCCTAATTGCCGGCATCTTTACCTCCCTAAATCTCTTAGGACACTCAAAATATACCACCAATTTGAGATTTTGTCAATGTGGGGCAGGGTTTACCCAGGATAAACGCACAGACCCCCGAACGTTCTCGGTAAACCCCTGATTGCAGATATATTAACCAAAATCCGCAGAGATTGCCGAATAGTGGCGCACACCGGCGAAAAGCGCGGTACACTGATCGCTT
>BNUX01000085.1 GCA_025997675.1 Spirochaetia bacterium
CCAGAGAAATCCTCCACACCCATTGCGTTATCTCCTTTAGCGCCACCGCTTCCATCGAAGTCCCCTCCACGGATAAGACCCGGGAGATAGTCGTCTACGGCCGCTATGTCAACCACACCGGCCCGGGGCCCTGGAGCGACCCGGTAACCATCGTGATTACCTAAGACACGCCGCCGTCCGTGCCTACCGGGAGAGCGGGGGGCGGCTTTTTATGTACTTTTTCATTATTTGGCCGCTATGCGTTCTGGTTCCCCACGCATGGCCCGCGCCCGTTCCTCCATGCTGTCAAAATGCACCGGGCAAAACTCCGCGAGCTGCTGAGGGGTAAGCTTCGGGCAATCATCATCATACACTTGGGGGCGTTTTTCCGCTTCCTCAAGCATTGCCAGTTCCTGGAGGGTTAACCCTGTACCAGCCTTCCGGGAATACCTCTCTATTGCCATGATATAACCTCCGTGTTTAACTATAACCTACTTCCTTTTTTTTGCAAATAGGCGGGGGTTCCGGCACGATGAAAGCGTGTTTTAAGCGCCACTATGCCGTTTCCACCGGGTATACACCTGCCGCCCGGCGCCAATCCCCGGCTGGTGAGTGCAGCGGCGGCCCTTGTGAAGTTGTTGTCCTCAAGACGGGTTTGCGGTATAGTGAGGCATGGAGGCTTTATATGGGAACCACATGGAAACCCGTCCAGCCAACGGAAATTAAAGACATCAGGATCATCCGGGAAGTGATCGCGCAGATTCGCAAACCCATCCCGCCCGAGGTGTATGCGCGGATAGAGGAAGAAGACCGGGAACTTGCCAAGGCGTTTAAGACCACTAAACCGGGATGGGAAAAGTGAGTGAGCCCATTGCCCTCACTCGGGAAAACAGGAATCAGTATTTCAGACTTGAGCGGCTGACGGAAGGCGCTCCGCTCGGCGCTTTCGAGTGCCGCACTGCTGAGTATACCGATTATCTGCGGGAGGATGCCCTCCGCGCCCAGACTGACCATGTCGCCCTGACATGGCTGCTTCGGGAGGAAGCCAACGGGGTGATTGCCGCTTATATGTCGCTTATCGCCGATGCGGTAAAGCTGTCCACGGCTGAAAAGGAACTGCATAGGCTCAATTATCCGTTCAAAACTATCCCAGCCATGAAGATTGGCAAGTTGGCTGTTTGTGAGGTCTTTCGGCAAAAATACCGGGGTGTAGGTACCTACCTGATCTATCTTGCAAGCCATATTGCCCGCAATTTCAACAACGATTACTGCGCGGCCCGCTTCCTCACCGTTGACGCCGATGTGGAGCATGATGAGGGTGTTTTGGCGTTTTACCAAAAGAACGGCTTCGCTTCCAACGCCGAGCTGACCGGCAAACACCGCAAGACTATCAGCATGAGGCTTGATTTGTATATTTAAGGGTACGCTTATCCGCCTAATAAGGACGGGCGGTAAAGCGGACTAAAGTCCGGCGGTGAAAGACCGCTATGCGCTTGGTAGAATGACTATTTGACGCTATGGCTGTGGGGTTCGGATGCGGCGGCAGCCGCAGGGGAACGCTTCACCGTAGAGGCCCCGGCAGTATCGGCTGTTGATACAAGACAGCCCTTATCAAACTCTTTCATTTCGGCGGCATTTATAATGCCCTCACGATAATAATACGATGCCTGTTCGTGGACAACCTTCATTGCTTCATTCCTATATTTCTTCATAGCCCTATATCTCCTTTGGGGAAGTATACCATAAAAAAGGCTTACGGATGCGGTATTCATTTTAATGACAGCGAAATCAATACGCCCAATGTTTCATTTTGACCCACTTGACGCTGTATTTTCCATAAATTATACTAAATATACAGGGGTACTTGTGGCAGATAATGATGAGCTTAATAACCAAAGAAAAAAAGTTAAAAAAACAAGTGCTTACAGAAAATGGTATGGAAAATTGAAGGACGAAAGGCTGCGAGCCATAATCCGAGGTCGTATTTCCAGAGCAAAAAGAGGACTTTTAGGTGATATCAGACCTGAAAGAGGCGTTTCTGAATTTACTATTGACTTTGGGCCAGGGTGTCGTATATACTTTATACAGAATGCTAAGGTGATTGTGTTACTATTAGGTGGTGATAAATCTTCACAAGATGAAGACATAGTCACTGCAAAAAACATGGTAAAAGATATTAAGGGGAGATTAAAGAGATGAATTCTTTACTTTCGGAAAATAATATTACTGATTGGGATGCCGCTGAGGATTTTAAATCAAAAAATGAAATGGCTTTCTATCTTGAAGATATGTTTTCAGATGGAAACATAACTCTTATGCTTGATGCAATTAATGACGTAGCCCGTTCAAAAGGTCTGAACCAGCTTGCTAAACAAGCCGAATCATTACAAGGGAAAAATCCCTCTTTGGATATATTAAAACAAATGGTGAATACCCTCGGATTTTGTTGGGAAAACAACTCAGTAATTCCAAATGTTTCATTTTGACCCATTGGAAAATCTAAAATGACCCGTTCGGGTTATTTTAACACGCCATGTTTAGGGTAAGCGGAAAATATGACAAGCAGAATATCGTTCCCCAAAAACTACTGTGTCGTAATTCTTTATAATATATAGAATTAGTAATTTCAAAAAAGATTATGCACTTCTTGGAAAAACTTGGCACGGGCCTTGCTATTATATTAATGCCGGAACAAAAAGCGCCTGGCGCCGGTTCCGGCTGGAAAAACAAACCAATTTTTAAGGAGATAGATTATGAAAGCTGTAACCCTGTATCGCCCTATGACGAGCCCAAGGGCTATTGAAAATGCCCTGAACGATTTTGACCGGTATATGGAGTCCTTCTTTGGGGAATCTCCCCTGACTCCGGCCGCTTCCTTTGGCCGGGAACCGGCGGTGGACATCAAGGAAACTGCGGAAACCTATGAGCTCACCGCAGAACTGCCGGGCCATGATGAGAAGAACATCGAAGTCCATGTGGACGGTGGTGTCCTGACCATCGAAACCGGGAACCAAGGTTCCTTGGAGGACGAAAAAACGACCGAAGAGCGGTATGTAATCCGGGAACGCCGGAGCAGTTCCTTCAGCCGGTCCTTCAAGCTGCCGGAAAACGCCGATATGGAGGCCATCACCGCCAGTTTCAAGAACGGGCTCCTCTGCCTGGAGATTAAGAAACGGGCAGAGGCTAAGAAACGGGTCATCCGGATCGAAGGGAAGTAAGAAAAATTGCGCCGTGTACCACGGGTGGCACACGGCGCAAGAAGGACCGCCTCCTTATTTTAGTTTATACCGTTTAGCGCCATAAGAATCAAAGGTTTCAATTTCTTCGGTGTCGATATAAAAAACCTTGTAAACCGGATTGTCCGTGGTTTGGTAGAATCGCTGTACGTTCGCACTCCCGTTAAATACCCGTAGTTTGATCGCCGCATCCTCCGTAAAAACCACCTTGCCGTTTATTGACAGGACCGGTTCAAATTCCTCCGCAAAGGTACAATACGAAATATTGGGGTGGCGTTTAAGCTGCTCATACAGGAGCTTGGTACTGTTTGTGGCAAAATATGCCCGCTTACCCTCGGCAAATTGAAAGGTGATAATCTGTGTCCGCAGTTTTTCGCCGTTCCGGTTTGCCAAAACACCATTGGGATTTTCCTGCAGGACCTTCACAAATGGGTTTAGGTCTTCTGCCTCAAGATAGTTTTCCTGGGGGGCAGTTTCACCCTTAGCGCACCCCAATAAAAGGAGCGCAATAAGCCCCCCGCATGATTTTAGGCGCCCCATGCGCCCTCCGGAAAAGATTTGTGCCATAATGGCCTCCTAAATAATCAGGGACCTTCCCCTTGGTGAGTATGGGCCCCATGTTATTCAGGGCATAAAATTGGTAAAAAAAGGACTGCACCGGCAGGAAAACACGGTTTCCGCGGAACCTTCAATTTTCTTCCATCCGGACTATACCGTCGGCACCGGAATTTCACCGGTTCAGTCCAAACGCCTTGTTCAAAAGACGCTCGGAGTCGCGGGCTATACCGCCGGTTGGGATTTGCATAACAACGTTACGCATTACCCTACCCTGAAAATTACCCGTTCAGTGTAGCGGGGTGGGGAAAAAGTGTCAAGTAAGGTAAGTATAGTTTTCTCGTAAGACCCCCTAGCGGCAAACGGCCGTTTTTTATATACTTACTCTTAGTACGTGTCACCAGAGGAGGCCCTATGGCAAAGAAGGGTAAGGTCGTTATTGACCATGAATTGTGTAAGGGGTGTTTGTTGTGTATCCGGGCCTGTCCGGTACAGGTTCTGGAAAAGGATAACCGGCTCAATGTGCAGGGGAGCTACCCCTCATTTCCGGCGCACCCGGAAAAATGTATCGCCTGCGGAAACTGTTTTGAAGTTTGCCCCGACGTATGTATCGGGATATATGAGGCAGAGGGGGTGTCGGCATGAATAGCGAAGGTATCCAGTTGATGAAGGGCAATGAAGCCATCGGCGAGGCGGCGATGCGGGCGGGGTGTACCTGTTATTTCGGCTACCCCATTACCCCTCAAAATGAGATTACCGCCTATATGGCAAAGAATATGCTGGAGCGGAACCGGATTTTTATCCAGGCGGAAAGCGAAGTGGCGGCGATTAACATGGTATACGGCGCTTCCACCGCCGGGGCCCGGTCCATGACCAGTTCATCCAGCCCCGGTATCAGCCTGAAGCAGGAGGGCATGTCCTACGCCGCCGGCGCGGATATCCCCCTGGTGCTGGTCAACGTGGTCCGGGGCGGTCCCGGCCTGGGTTCCATAGCCCCTTCCCAGGGTGATTACTTCCAGTCCACCCGGGGCGGCGGTCACGGCGATTACTACAGCATTGTCCTGGCCCCCAAAAGCGTCCAGGAATGTGCGGACCTGACCTATCTGGCCTTCGACTTGGCGGACAAATACCGTATGCCCGTGATAGTCCTGGCGGACGGCATGATCGGCCAAATGATGGAGGGGGTGGTTCTGCCCCCGGAGCGGCCCCTCCACAGCCTCCCCAAACGGGACTGGACGGTGGGGCATCTGCCGGAACGAACGGGGAAGGCCGGGGGCCCGGCGGTGCATATCACGTCCCTCGCTCTGGACCCGCCGGTACTGGAAGCGCGGACCAGGAAGCGCTTTGCCCGCTACGAAGAGATAAAGGCCAGGGAGATCCGTTTTGAAGCGGTGGGTTACGATACCGGAACGCCGGATCTGACCATGGTCGCCTACGGAACCTCCGCCCGGGTTGCCCTGGGGGCAAGGAAACTTGCCGAAAAGGCAGGGATCACGCTGGGGATTTTCCGGCCCATTTCCCTCTGGCCCTTCCCCTACAAAGCCCTGGCAAAGATTGCCGAATCGGGGCGCCCCCTGCTCACCGTGGAGATGAGCGAGGGCCAGTTGGTGGAGGATGTGAAGCTTTCGGTCTATGAGGCGGACCCGTCAAAGCCTCGTGCGCCGGTGCATCTGCTGGGGCATTCCGGTGGGGTCATCCCCTCGGAGGAAGAGGTCTTTGCGGAAGTGAAACGCATACTGGGGGTAAAATCATGAAACAGCTCTACGGACATCCTAAAAGTTTATGCAACGTATCTACAAAATATTGCGCCGGCTGCGGCCACGGGGTAATCACCCGGATCATCACGGAACTGGTGGACGAGATGGGGCTGCGGGACCGGGCCATCATCACCAACCCCGTGGGCTGCGCTATCTGGGCGGACCTCTACTTCGACTTTGACACCGTACAGCCCCCCCACGGGCGTACCCCTGCGGCGGCCACGGGGATCAAGCGGGTATTGCCGGACCACCTGGTAATCTGTTACCAGGGGGACGGGGACATGGCCGCCATCGGCACCGCGGAGATGATCCACGCCGCCAACCGGGGGGAAAAGTTCACCACCATCTTTGTGAACAACGCCATCTACGGCATGACCGGCGGCCAGATGGCCCCCACCACCCTGATAGGCCAGAAGGCAACCACCGCCCCCCTGGGCCGTGACCCGGATGCGGCGGGCATGGGCTACCCCATAAGGGTGTCGGAACTGTTAGCCCAGCTTGAGGGGACCCGTTACATAGCCCGGAGCGCGGTGAACACCCCCGCCAACACCCGGAAGACCAAACAGTACATCCGGAAGGCCCTGGAAGCCCAGATGGCCGGTGTGGGCTTCACCATGGTAGAGGTCCTCTCCCCCTGTCCCACCAACTGGGGCATGGAACCGGTCCAGGCAATGGAATGGCTGGAGGAAAACATGGTCCCCGCATACCCCCTGGGTGAAATCAAGAACACCCTTGACTCCAAAGGAGGCGCCAAATGACGGAAAAATCCTTATTCGCCGGGTTCGGCGGCCAGGGAATCATCTCCCTGGGACAAATCTGGGTGTATTGCGCTATGAAGGAAGGGAAAAACGTCACCTTCTTCCCCTTTTACGGCGCTGAAAAACGGGGCGGCATAGCCCGTGCGGGGGTAATCGTTTCGGATGAGGAGATCGCCAGCCCTCTGGTTACCACCCCCGATTCGGCCCTGGTAATGAACGGCGAATCCCTCTCCCTGTGTGAGGAGATTCTCAAACCCGGTGGGCTTCTGGTGATCAACTCAAGCATGGTCAAGGATGCCCCCAAACGGAGCGGCCTCAAGGTGGTTACGGTTGAGGCATCCGGTATTGCAGAGAAAATTGGGAACGGCCGTATCGCCAATATGGTTGCCCTGGGCGCTATGGCGAAGCTCACCGGGGCGCTTTCCCTCTGGGAGATAGAGTCCATCCTGAAAAACTTCTTCGGAGAGGATAAGCACAAGTTTGTACCCATGAACGTAGAGGCTATACGGGCGGGCTTTGAAGCGGTATCGTAAGGGACCTACCGGTTCCCTGCATACCGTTCCATATCCACCGTGCCGCCCCTGCTCACCTTCACCCCCTCGGAGCGGAGCAGGCTGATTTGCAGTTCCCGCCCGTTTCCTGCCCCCAGGGCGATGCGCCCGTCGGCTTTGATGATCCGGTGCCAGGGAAGGTTTTCCGCCTCCCCCAGGGAATGGAGTATCCGGGCAACCTGCCGGGCGCCATTGGGCAGCCCCGCCGCATAGGCTATGTCCCGGTAAGAGGAAACCCGGCCCGCCGGTACCGCCCTAATGGCTTCCAGGATACGCAGGGTGGATTCATGGAACTCTTTCATTGTGTCCATTCTATCGTATTGTTGACCCCGGGGGCAATTTCTTCTATTATAACGGTATGGCAGCCCGCAAGCCCGTAAAAGATAACTTCCCTCCGATGCCGCCGCAAATGCCGCCAAATATGCCGCCGTATGTGCGGAAGCCGAAGAAACCGATGGGATTTCTTTTCTGGACCTTTTTTTTCGTGGTGATTTTCAGCCTTTTTTTCGTGTCCGCTCCGCGTATCCGGACCACCCTTGAAAATACGGGGCTTCTGGATCGCCTTTCCAAAAAAAACGAAACCCTACCACCCCCCGGTACATCTCCGACAGCTCCCCCGGTGCAGCCGCCTATATCCCCCGCCGCTGAGAACCCCGCTTCGGAGGCGCCCGCTTCGGAGAAGCCAGCTTCGGAGAAGCCAGCTTCCCCGGTTGATGTGCCGCCGGAAGCCCCCCAGACACCTCTGGTCACGGAAACCAAACCTGCGTCCCAGCCCGTAAAGCCCCCCACCACGGGGAAAAGCCAGGAACGTGCGTTCTACTTTATACGGGTTGACGGGGATGGGGCCATCCTCCGTACCCCGGTTACCCGAGCCGTGGCCGTATCTGCTTCCCCCCTGGTGGATACCCTTCGCCTGCTGCTCCAGGGTCCCACACCGGAGGAACAGGACCGGGGCCTTATCACCCTGATTCCTTCGGGCGCCAAATTGCTCAGCGCCCAGGTCCGGGGCTCCACCGCCTATATTAGTTTTAGTGAGGAGTTTCAGTTTAACCGTTATGGGATGGAGGGTTATGTAGGCCAGATGCGGCAGATCATCTGGACCGTCACGGAGTTTCCCAACATTGCCGATGTGCAGATCCTCATAGAGGGCCGCATTATTGAGTACCTCGGGGAACAGATCAAGATTGGAAGCCCCCTGGGCAGGAATTCTTTTTAAGAAACACGCAGCCTTCGTATGGAAACCGCCTTTCCTGTTTCCCGGTCAATCTCTACCAGTATCCCCTGGAGTTCCGACGGCTGTGCGGGTGTTGGGACGGCGCAGGTCATGCGGTACAGCACCTGGGTCCGGGCCCGGTCCTGGCACACTGCGGCGTCCATGCCGATAACCCCGCCGGACACGCCGGTCATCCCCAGGTCGGTGATATAGGCGGTACCCCGGGGCAATACCCGCTCATCTGCGGTCTGCACATGGGTATGGGTGCCCGCCACCACGGCAGCTCTGCCGTCCAGGTAAAAGCCAAGGGCTTCCTTTTCCCTGGTGGATTCCGCGTGAAAATCAACCAGCACAATAGCCCCGGTTTCTTTCAGAAGGTCAGGAATGGTACCTTCGGTGTCCAACAGGGGATGGATTTCGGTAGCCTGTGCGCCCAGGGTTTCAACACAGGAAAAGGCCCTAAAGGGGCAGTCGATAGGGGTCATCAGTTCCCGGCCCTGAAGGTTAATCACCACCCAGGGGACGTTATTTTTTTGGATTAGTTTCCAGCCACGGCCTACGGGCTTCCCGGGATAATTCGCCGGCCGCAGGATCCGCTCTCCGCCTTCCGCGTCCAGGACGGGCCAGAATTCCCGCTTTTCCCAGACATGGTTCCCCGTGGTGATAATATCCGCCCCGGCATTGAGGATACGCGTCTTGTCAGTTTCGGTGATGCCGAAACCGGCGGCGGCGTTCTCCCCGTTCACCACCACAAAGTCCGCCCCCTCATCGCGGATAAGAGAGGGGAGCAGTTTTTCCAGAACAGCCAGCCCCGGCTCCCCCACCACATCCCCAATCATGATAAGCTTTAATACCATTAGTGTTCCGCCTCCGCCTCGGTCTCTGCCTCTTCGTCCGAATCCTGCACAACGAGGTGCAGCAGGTGCAGCATTTCCTCCAGTCGTTTGTGCATCCTGTCGATCCGGCCTTCCAGGTCCCCATTGGAAAAGGTCTCCAACTCCCCCCAGTTCAGGATAATCAGGGAAATAGGCCGCCGGTAATCCTCAAGGATGTCCTTGAGGGTGTCCTCTATTACAGAAAGATTGAAGATTGCATCGGTGATGATAAGCCGCGCGTCGTTGTTCAGGTGATCAAGGGTAGCATTGATATTCCGTATCTGGCTTTTGCTGTGCTCCGCCTTGGTGAGCGCCCTTTCCAGCTTAGGGCCATAGGCGCCGTGGTCCGAGAGGGAATCGTCCAGGGCCTTAATCATATCGGGGATGCTTACCAGCAGCCGCACCGCATCCGATAGGGGACGGAATAGGGTGGGGGATATCCATTGCCCCCGGATTAGGATAAGGTCAGAAAGAAATTGTACCTGCGGGCCTTCATCCAACAGAAAAACCTGTAAATAATTGAGCCCCCGGGCAAAGGTAAATCCGTTAAAATTGCGCTTTTTGTACTGCTCATTGTTTTTATCGTTATAATGGGCCAGCCGATCCGTAGTGATGTCACCAAAAAACCGCTTGGCGTACCCGACAACCCGGGCATCCTGTTTAGCGGTGGTGATCCGGGTAAGGATTTCAAATATTTCATGCCTGATAGTTTCCAGGTACTCCCCGGTAATATGCTCCCTGGTTAGGCGGGGATCCCATCCCCAGTCCGGGTCCCTGGTAATAATCCGGACCAGTATCTCCAGAATCCCGGCGCGTTTCACCTCCTGTATTTCGGCCAGTATCTTATCCCAGAGTTTGGGATTAACCACGTCCGCCCCTTTGAAGTTCTTCAGCACCCTCAGGGCGGCGTCCCAATCCCGGTCCATATCAAGGCCGGCGCTTAGTTCCAGAAAATCCTTAATATCGTCGGAAACCGCCGCTCCCTGGATAGCAACGAACAGGGGGTTGACGTTGAGGGTTCGCTCGCTTAACTGGCTGTCGAATTTTCGGAGGAGGAAATAAAAGTCGTAGGCTACAAACTTTGCCATGCCAAGGATCAGGGTATAACATCCATCAATGGCATTTACCCGCTCGGGATCAAAGCCCTCCGCCAGACAATCGAATTCATCCTGCATCTCATGGGCAAGGGAGGCGGAGGGCGTGTTCTGTGCCCTTAGTTCAATGTTTGCAGGTGTTAGCCGCTCCAGTATAGCCAGCTGTGTCTCATCCAGAAATGCATGGATAGTGTAAAGCTTTAACCGGTTTGATTGGGCCGCATTCCGGAGCACCGCTTGAGCCGGGGAAACAACCTTATAAATATCGAAAAAGAACCGGGCAAACTCGGGGCTTACCTCTTCGGTCTTTGTCCGGTAGAAGTTCCCGTATTTATTGGCCGCCAGCATCTTCGTCGTCCACTTCAGTACCCGCTTCCGCTCCCGTTCGGGATCGGGCCTCCCGGTAATGAAGGAGATAAGCCAACTGAAAAACGAAAACGCCATAGCCAACCCCCCGGCTGTTCCTTACCGTGCGTACTCGGTAATCCTGGTTTCCCGGATGATCGTTACCCTGATTCTCCCGGGATAGCGCAGGTCGTTCTCGATCTTCTTGGCAATCTGCTTAGCCAGATCCCGGGACTGCTCATCGTTCACCGCCTCGTTATTGACGATGATCCGCAGCTCCCGCCCCGCCTGTATGGCAAAGGCCTTATCCACCCCGGTAAAGCCCGTGGCGATATTCTCCAGGTTTTCCAGCCGCTTGGCGTAGTTGTCCAGGGTTTCCCTTCGGGCGCCGGGCCGTGCGGCGGAAATAGCGTCCGCTATCTGCACAAGTACCGATTCGATGCAGGAAGCCTCCATATCGTTGTGGTGACTCCCGATGGCGTTGATAATCCGGGGGTCCTCCCCCATCTTCCGGGCCATGTCCATGCCAATCTCCGCGTGGTTCAGATCCGAATCGCTTTCGATCCCCTTGCCGATATCGTGGAGCAGCGCCCCCCGTTTGGCCAGCTCCCGGTTTGCCCCCACCTCGGCGGCCAGAATGCCCGCGATGATCGCCACTTCCTTAGAGTGGTAGAGCACATTCTGGCCGTAACTGGTACGGAAATAGAGCCGCCCCAGGGCGCGTATGGCCTCCTGGTTGATGTTGTGGATCCCCAGGTCGAAAAGCACCTTTTCGCCCTCTTCGAAGATCTTCTGGGAAATATCCTTGGTAACCTTGGTGACAATCTCCTCAATCCGGGCAGGATGGATACGCCCGTCCACGATGAGCCGTTCCATACTCACCTTGGCAATTTCCCGGCGCACCGGGTCAAAACAGGAGATAATCACCGCCTCCGGGGTATCGTCGATGATGATATCCACCCCGGTCATGGTTTCCAGGGTACGGATGTTCCGCCCCTCACGGCCGATGATACGGCCCTTCATTTCGTCATTGGGGAGGGTCACGGTGGTCACGGTCACCTCGCCGGTTATCTCCGTGGCCAGACGCTGGATGGTGGCAAGCAGCACATCCCGGGCCTTCTTTTCCGCGGAAAGGTTCGCCTCCTGCTCAATCTTGTTGATAAGGGCCTGGGCGTCATGCCGGGCCTCATTCTCCATATCCCGGATGATGAGGGTCTTCGCCTCCTCCACGGTGAGCCCCGAAATCCGCTCCAGTTCCGCCCGGTACCGCTCCTCTTCCTTCCCCAGAGCGTCATCCCGGGACTGCAGGGAACGTTCCCTATCCGCCAGAACCAGCTCGGTCTTCTCTATTTGGGCCGTTTTCTTATCTATGGCCTCTTCTTTCTGTAGGATACGTTTTTCGTACCGCTGCAATTCCCCCCTGCGTTCCCGGGTCTCCCTCTCCTGCTGGTTCCGATCACGGATAACTTGTTCTTTTGCCTCAAGAAGAATCTCCTTCTTTTTAGCGTCAGCTTCCTTTATCGCATCCTGTTTTATACGTTCGGCGCGCTGCTCCGAAGCCGTAAGTTGAAATCTGGCGTAAAGCCATCGTATAGTCCAGCCTAAGGTCAACCCGGCAAGAGGGAGGATAATCCACATGATCCACATCATGATACACCCCTTACCGATGAATATAAGAGAACCGCTAGGTTCTACAACATCGTTTAGGGTATAACAAGAAGGGGGGGATTGTCAATACATAATAAGATTACGCCGTGGCCGCTATCTCTTTTCGCACGAGTTCGCCGATGATGGCCCCTTCTGTGGTATGCTCGGCGGCAGCCTTGATACGGAGCCAGTCGGCGCAAAGATCATCCACCGTAACCATGCGGACGGGACACCGGGATTTGGCGGAGTATACATCAGGCGGGTTTCTCGTGATTTCTTCGTCAAGGGCATCGTATTCGGCTTCGGTCAGTCTGGGCATACGTTTCTCCTATTGGTTAAGCAAGTGGTAATACTTGCTTTGACACTTCAATACATGGAAGATGACATCGGTGTGGTCATCTATCTTATGATATACGATTTCGAGCAAAAAAAGAATAAAAACACTTGATTATTTGATCGGCTTACGATATAGTATTGAATTATCGGGGTTTCCGGGTGAAGCCCCACGACGATACTAAAGGGAGGAAAGTGTATGAAGCTGTTGACATGTTCACGTAATTCCT
>BNUX01000086.1 GCA_025997675.1 Spirochaetia bacterium
ATGGGCAAGGTGCTGTCAGCGACACGGTCCTTTTACGGCGGGAAGCTTCTCCTCTCCACCGAATCCCTGGAGGACACAAAGCGGTTTGGGCTTGAGGGCCGGGACTCGGACAGCCTCTACCAGCTTTTGCAGTCCGTGGCAGGGGTGGAAGCCATCGTGATCATCCGCCAGGAAAGCCCGGAAAATTGCACCATCGGGTTCCGTTCTCGGGACGCGGTGGATGTGGGGGCCATTGCCGCAGGTTTCGGCGGAGGGGGCCACAAAAATGCGGCGGGTCTCAGCCTTGCCGGGACCATTGCAGAGATAGAGCCGAAGATACTTGAAGCGTTCCATATCATTTTTCATAAAAAGTGACATAGATCACCTTTTATGAAATAAAATTCACTTTTTTCGTCAATATCTCCGGTAAATCTTTATTATAGTAATATGAGCGTCAAAAAAATAAATGAAAGCTTCCCATTGACAAACCTCCTGAACCGTTATTCCCTTGGGAATATCAGCAAAAAAGATCTGGAGGGTCATATCTACCAATTTATCCTTGATAATGATCAGCAGTTTCATCCCTATGGATGGAACAGGGACGATTACATGGATTATATTTGCTGGCTCTATCCCCGGATCAGTGCGGCCATTGATAATTACCGGGACACGGGCGCCTCCTTTGACGCCTATATCAATTCACTGGTACGCTGGTGTTCCAAGGAATACCGTACCCGGGAGGCGGACCACCAGACGGCGGAATATGCCTGCTGGAAGGCGAAGGCCCAGGACGATGCGGCCTGCGCGGAGGAAGAAGAGGTATATCCGGAACCGGAACCGGTTTTTGATGCGGTAAACAATCCCCGGCAGATATTAGTATTACTGCTTAAATCGTATCACTATGTGTCGGCGGATTTTCTGGAGCGCATATCCCCGGCGCTTAATATGGATCCAAAAAAACTCGGCGAACTGGTTGAGGGATTACGAAAACTGCGTTTAGATCGGGAAGAGGAAATCCGTGGGCTCCAGGAACGGATCCACAGTCAATTCTACCGGTGTATAATCTTTGAAAAAAAGCTCAAGAAAGTGGCACCGAATTCCGGCCGTTATGAAAATTTGCAACGCTGTTTGGTTCGGGGACAGAAACGGCTGGCGTCCATGCGGAAACGTTTGACGGGAATGAAAACCGGGGCGAGCAACCGCCAGGTCGCAGAGATCCTGGACTCAAAAAAGGGAACGATTGACGCGCACCTTTCTGCGATAAAGGCTAAGTGGACACAATTTCGGGCTTGAGGGTATGATGTAGCAATGCTGAGCTATAGGCACGCCTTCCATGCGGGAAACGCGGCGGATGTTTTGAAACATGCGGTTTTAATGTACTGCCTGGACTATTTGAGGCACAAAGAAACCCCCTTCTTTGTGGTTGATACCCACGCCGGGGCGGGGTTTTATTCGCTGACAGAAGGGTATGCCGCCCGGAACCGGGAATGGGAGAAAGGGGTAGGGAGCTTGTTGGAACAAGCCGACTTACCGCCCCTGCTTGCCGACTACGTCGTATTGGTGAGGGACGCGCTTGGGGTGGGACTCCATCCGGCCGGCCGGTATCCCGGTTCTCCGGCGCTTATACAAAGGCTGCTCCGGGAACAGGACCGGGCGGTTTGTTTTGAACTGCATCCCGCAGATTTTACGGCCCTGGAGGAAAATTTCGCCGCCGACCACCGGTTCCGGCTCCTGCGGGAAGACGGCCTTGGGGGGCTCAAGTCGCTGCTGCCACCGCCCTCCCGCCGGGGTTGTGTTTTTATCGATCCGCCTTACGAAATGAAAAGTGATTATACCACTGTTCCGGAATATCTTGCTGAAGCGCTCCGGCGTTTTTCCACGGGCTTGTATATCATCTGGTACCCGCTGCTGGGACGGAAGACCGGCGATGGTGCCGCACCTGGTTCCGGCGGGGAAGGCGCGGCGTTACGGGAAACCCTGCTCAGGTTTTATGGCGGGAATCGGTGTGCAGTGGAACTGCGTACAGCCGCTGCGGACAATGGCGTTAGGCGCATGTATGGCAGCGGGATGGTGATCTATAATCCGCCCTGGACTTTGCGGGGAGTCCTGGGGGAAAGTCTGCCGGTCCTGGCGTCAATGCTGGGGGGTGAACAGGGGAGCTGGGATCTTTCGTGGGAGGGGGAATAGTTTCGCGTTAGAAAGAGGGTGGCGCAATTTGGTGAATCTACTATACTGATAGGGTAGATATTTGTAAGGAGCCGTCATGTCCATCCATATAGCAGCCAAGCCCGGGGAAATCGCCGAGGCGGTCCTCCTCCCCGGGGACCCCCTGCGGGCCACGTTTATCGCCGAGACCTTCCTGGAAAATCCGTACCAATACACTGCCGTGCGGAACATCTTTGGCTACACCGGTACCTACAAGGGCAAACGGGTATCCGTTCAGGGTACGGGCATGGGGATTCCTTCAATTTCCATCTATTTAAACGAGCTGTTCCGGGAGTACCATGTGCGCCGGGCTATCCGCATCGGGACCGCCGGGGCTCTGCGGCCCGAGGTGAAACTCCGGGACCTGGTGATTGCCCTGTCGGCCTCCACCGATTCGGGGGCCAATGCTATCCGCTTTGGGGGCAGAAACTTTGCCCCAACCGCCACTTGGAACCTCCTCAAAACGGCCTGCGACACGGCGCTCGCCAAGGGCTGGCAGCCATTGGTGGGGCCCATTGTTTCGTCGGATATGTTCTACACCGAAGATCCCGATGAGTGGAAGCTTTGGGCAAAATGGGGCGTGCTGGCGGTGGAAATGGAGAGCGCGGAACTTTACACCCTGGCGGCCAAATACGGCCGGGAAGCCCTGTCCCTGCTGACCATCTCGGACAGCCTGGTCACCGGGGAAACGACCGGCGCAACGGAACGGCAGACCACCTTTACCCGGATGATGGAGGTGGCCTTAGATACGGCCATCAGCAATGGCGATAAATAAGGCGATGCGGGCGGCGCTTAAAACAATCGCCTATTTCAATCTGAATGTGGACATTAAAAAAAGTTATAAGGCCGAACGGCGGCTTGAACACTTAGGCGCCAAACTGCGCCCTATTCCGGCGGAATATGCCATCTGGGACCATGTGGTCAATTCCGGGGATTACGAAGTGCCGGTGCGGGTATTCCTGCCCCAAAAAGGCAGGCCCCGGCATCTGCTGCTGTTTTTTCACGGCGGCGGATGGGTTACGGGGAGCATCGAAAGTTACACGAAAATGTGCGCCCATTTGGCGGGGGCCACCGCCGGCATCGTGGTTTCCGTGGATTACCGGCTGGCCCCGGAACACCGGTTCCCCGCAGCGCCTGAGGATTGTTACGCCGTGGCCCGGGAACTGTTCCTGGGAAACAGCCTGCTCAACGTGAACCCTTCCAATATAACGGTCATCGGTGACAGCGCCGGGGGGAACCTGGCGGCGGCGGTTTCCCTTATGGCCCGGGACCGGGGCGAGTTCCTGCCTCCCCGGCAAATCCTCATCTACCCTGCTACTGCCGCCGACCACAGTGAACGCTCGCCCTTTGAATCTATCCGGACCAACGGATATGATTATCTGCTTACCTCAAAACGGGTGGAAGATATGATACAGTTGTATAAGGGGAAAGAGGCGGATCTGCACAATCCCTACTTTGCCCCACTCTTAGCGGCGGATTTGAGCCGCCAGCCCAGGACCCTGATTATCACCGCCGAGTATTGTCCCCTTCGGGATGAGGGGGAATGTTACGGTGAGAAGCTCCTGGCGGCGGGGAATAGGGTTAGTGTGTATCGTATGCAGGATGCCTTCCATGCCTATATGATGCTGCCCCCCCACTTTGTCCATGTCAGGAAAACCTATGGGTTGATCAATAGTTTTTTAGAGGAATAGGGGAGCGCAATGTATTCCGCCCAATGGACCCGGCTTGATAATGCCGCAAAGATTTTTCCCCCCAGCACCACCAAGGATGACACCAAGGTTTTTCGTTTCTCCTCTGAACTTTATGAGGAAGTGGACGCAGCAATCCTACAAAATGCCCTCAATGCTGCCCTGGAACAATTTCCCTTTTACCGCTTCATCATCCGCCGGGGCTTTTTTTGGTACTACTTTGAAAAAAGCGATATTGTGCCCCAGGTCCGGGAGGAATACAAGCCTCCCTGTGCGCCCCTGTACGATGCAAACAGGAAAAGCCTGCTTTTTGAAGTGAGCTTTTTCCGGAAACGGATAAACCTTGAACTCTATCACGCCCTGTCCGATGGGATTGGGGCCCTGCAGTTTCTCAAAACCATTGTCTATTATTATCTTTTGGAAAAGCACCGCCTGCCAATCGACGCAACTACCCGCCTGGAGGATAACAACGCTTCGGATGAACAACGGAGCGGCGATGCCTTTGACAAATACTATGCAAAGGAGAAGCCCGTTAAGATTCCCAAGCTGCCCCATGCCTACCGCGTCAAGGGTGAACGGTATCCCGAATCCCGGCTCGGTGTCATTGAGGGCCATGTTTCCGCCGCAGCGTTACTGCAAAAGGCCCATTCATTTCAGACAACTCTGGGGGAACTTCTGGCCGGCCTGCTCATTTGTTCTATCCACGAGGGTATGAACCTTCGTGATGAAAACCGGCCTGTTTCTCTCACCATTCCGGTGGATCTGCGGCGCTATTTTGTCACACCCACGGCGCGGAATTTTTTTAGTATCATCAATGTTTCCTATGATTTTGCCGCCAATGGGCCGCGTTTTGAAGATGTCCTGGCCAAGGTACGGCTTTCGTTTAAGGACCAGTTGCGGCCCGAAAAAATCCATGAGCGGCTCAATGCACTCATCGCGTTGGAACATGCGCCGTATCTCAAGGTGGTTCCCCTGGCGGTGAAGGCGCCGGTGTTAAAGAACGCCGCCTGGAAAGCGGAAAAGGATGACAGCGCCGCTTTTTCCAACATCGGAAAAATTACCATGCCGGCGGAGTTGGTTCCCCATATACGCTTATTCAGCCTGTGTGCCAGCACCAAACGTCCCCTAGTGGGTATCACCTCCTTTGAGGATACCCTGGTCATCAGTTTTTCATCCCCCTTTGTAAGCAGTGATGTTGAGCGGTACTTTTTTCGTACCCTCAGCGGCTTTGGGCTGGATGTGGAAATTGTATCCAACATGGCGGAACAGACGGGGGCGCAGTATGCTGTTTTGTCATAAGTGCAAAATCACGGCAGCCGGTAGTCCCCGCCGCTGCCCGCTCTGCCAGGGGGAATTATCCGGAGAAGCCGAGACGGCCAAAAATGTTTTCCCGGAGATTCCCCTCCGGGCGATTTTCAATCGCACGGTTCCCGGTAAGCGGCTCATCAGTTTTATTGCCTTTGGCACTATTGCGGTGGCGGTCATATCCGCGGCCCTTAATATCGCTATTCCTTCCGGAGGTATCTGGTGGTCCCTCTTCGTGATCGCGGGGCTGGCAAGTCTCTGGCTTTCTTTTCTGGTCGTCAATAACCAGTGGTGGAATATCCCGAAAATCATTTTCCTGCAGCTCCTGGTATTATCGGCGATGGTGCTTCTGTGGGATGTGTTCACCGGTTTTTACAAATGGTCCCTGAACTTTGTCATCCCCATCCTCTTTAGCTGTTCCATGCCCGCCCTGGCGACATTTGCCAAGATCCGCAAATTGAAGGTGGAGGATTACATCATATTTTTGGGGATCATCAGCGTGATCAGTATTTTTTCGCTGCTCCTCATCCTGTTCCGGGTGGTTACCATTGTATACCCCGCCGTAATCTGCTTTGCCCTGTCCCTGATTTCCCTGGCATTTCTCCTGGTCTTTGAGGGCAAATCCCTGTGGGAAGAGTTACAGCGGCGGATGCATTTATAGTTTCACTCCAGTAATAAGAAATCACCTATTAACCTTTTTGCTTCCGTAAAGTAATCCCCGTTACTATCGAGCCAAATTATATTTGTATCTTTTCTGAACCATGTCATTTGCCGCTTTGCAAAGTGACGGATTTCTTTGAAGAGATCATCCCTGAATGCTTGCCGGCTTTCGTATTTCCCCATCAAGTATCTATATATAAGCCTATATTCAAGTCCAAGCCGCTCAAGAAATTCTGCCGTCGCACCTAACGTTATTACGCGCTCGACTTCTTCAATCATACCCTGCTGTATTCTTTTATCCAGGCGGGTTTCTATACGTTTATGCAATTCCTCTTTATCCCAGGTAAGCCCTAACAGCAAAACATCGTAACGCGGGATGTTTTCATTTTCCGCCGTTATTCCCCTGCGCCGCTTTTCAATTCGACGCAATAAACTTCTACTGCTAATATTTTTCGGTACATCAATATCACCCATCGAAAGGAGTATTCGCCTTTGCTCTTCGTCAGTTTTACCGGCCAGCTCTGCTCTTAATCTTTCGTCCGGTGGAACATCTGCCAAATTATAGCCATTTACTATCGAACGTATGTATAACCCCGTACCGCCGACTAAAAATGGAATCGCGCCCCTGGTAATAATTTCATCGATTGCCTGATAGGCTAAAGCCTGGTATTGCGCTAACGAAAAAGGCTCGTTGAGTTCCAAAATATCGATTAGGTGATGCCGCACTTCGCACATTTCATCCTGCGTTACCTTCCCTGTGCCTAAATCAAGATGTTTATATACCTGCCGTGAGTCTGCAGAAACTATCTCCGCATTAAAATGTTTTGCTAACTCAAACCCTAATGCACTTTTCCCCGATGCGTTAGTACCTACAATTGCTATTACCTTGTTATTTGCCATACTTTTCTATTTCAATATATATTCACCGGTTCTATAATGCAAGACCTCGGGCCAAACAAAAAAAGTAGTTGCAGGCTCCTTATAACTGGTTGCAGGCTCCTTATAACTGGTTGCAGGCTCCTTATAACTGGTTGCAGGCTCCTTATGACTGGTTGCAGGCTCCTTATGACTGGTTGCAGGCTCCTTATGACTGGTTGCAGGCTCCTTATAACTGGTTGCAGGCTCCTTATGACTGGTTGCAGGCTCCTTATAACTGGTTGCAGGCTCCTTATAACTAGTTGCAAGCTCCTAAAAACATGTTTTTAGCTGCTGGGCAGTACTTTCTCAAATGGGGGGTGAACTGCCGTAGGGCGGACGATCCGTTGCGTCAAAAAAACACTTAGTACCGTATCGCCAGCAGTTCCCGCAGTTCTGCCGGGTGGTCGATGATACGGTCGGCGCCGGCAGCCGCCAGGGCGGGTCTGCTGCGGAAGCCCCAGCTTACCCCCAGGAAGCTGCACTCCGCCGCACGGGCGGTGGCGACATCGACCTCCGAATCGCCCACGAATAGGGTTTCCCGGGGGCTTCCGTCCAGTTCGGTAATGAGTTCCCAGGTGGATGTGGGGTCCGGTTTGCGGGGGATGCCGGAGCGTTCCCCTATGACCAGGTCAAAGGTATTGGGGGGGAAGAACTTTCCGATTACCATTTGGGTTAAGTGATCCGCCTTGTTGGACAGGACGGCGGTTTTCACCTTTCTGCCCCGCAGTTCCGCCAGCAGTTCCGGTATTCCCGGATAGGGCTGTGAAAAATCCGCCGGATGTCCCCGGTAAAAGCTAAGGGCGTTGCGATAGGCGGTATCCACCGTTTTTTCGTCCCGGGCCTCCGGGGGCAGGGCGAGGGCAGCCAGGGTTCGGAGGCCATTGCCGACAATTTTGGCGTACCGTTCCCGGCTGAGGGTGGGGAAGCCCGCTTCTAAGAGGGCATGGTTCATGGCGGCGGCAATATCGCCGATGGTGTCCACCAGGGTTCCGTCCAGATCAAAGATGATGCACTTGAATCTCATAGCCCCATTGTACAAAATTGAGTATAGTTAGATAAGATATGACTAAAAACCTTACCGTGGGAAATCCCGCTTTACTCATCGTTTCTTTCACCATTCCCCTGCTTATCGGGAACCTGTTTCAGCAGTTCTACAGTATGGCGGATACCTTCATCGTGGGGCGGACCATCGGGGTGGCGGCCCTGGCGGCGGTGGGCTGTACCGGCAGCCTCGCCTTCCTCTTCCTGGGCTTTGTTTTGGGCTTTACCTCCGGGACCTCGATCATCACCGCCCAGCGTTTCGGCGCCGGGGACGATGGCGGGGTACGCCGGAGTTTCGCCGTAAGCATCGTCCTCTCTATCATCATGGCGGTGGTACTGACCACCATAAGCGTGATCTTCACCGGTTCCATACTAAGACTGCTCCGCACCCCGGAGGAGATCTTCAACGGCGCATACCTCTATATCATCATCATATTCTGGGGCACCGCAGTATTGGTGATGTTCAACCTCCTCTCCAATGTTATGCGCGCCGTGGGGGATAGCCGGACGCCCCTCTTAGTGTTGGTGGTTGCCTGCCTTATTAACATTGTCCTGGACTATGTTTTTATCCTGGTCTTTCATACCGGGGTGGAGGGCGCGGCCTATGCCACGGTTATCGCCCAGTTTCTTTCCGGCCTTTTGTGCGTCCTGGTGATTGTCAAAAAGATGCCTGTCCTCAGAATCCGTAGGGAGGACTGGAAGATTGACAGGGCGGATATGGCGGAACATATCAGGGTGGCCCTGCCTATGGGTTTCCAGATGAGTATCATTGCTATCGGGACGGTGGTGCTGCAGTTTGCGTTGAACCGGCTGGGGACCACCGCAGTGGCGGCTTTTGCGGCGGCCCAGAAAATAGATATGGTGGCGACCATGCCTATGGCCTCCTTCGGGGTTACTATGGCAACCTTTACGGCGCAGAATTACGGCGCCCGTAAATTTGACCGTATCCGCGCCGGGGTAGTCCAGAGCAGCGTCATTTCCGGGGTCTTCAGCATCCTTATCGGGGCACTCTTCTTCCTTATCGGCAATCATCTTGCGGCAATCTTTGTCGGCACGGATCTCCTGGCGGTAAGGCTGGCGCATATCTACCTCAAAATAAATGGCGCCTCTTATATCATGTTAGCGTTACTGTTTATCTTCCGGAACACCCTTCAAGGACTGGGGGACAGTTTGATCCCCACGGTGGCGGGGATCATGGAGCTGGTAATGCGTACCCTGGCGGCAATTATTCTGCCGGCCTTTTTCGGGTTTGCCGGAGCCTGCTTCGCCGGCCCCCTGGCCTGGCTGGGAGCCTGTGTGCCCCTGAGCATCGCCTTTGGACTGACCATGAAGAAGCTTTTGCGGAAGTCTATGGCGGATAAAAAACTGCTTAGCGTGCAGCAGAGAGAGTACTCTTAGCAGGCAGGCGCTTCCCCCGTATCAGCATCACATCTCCCACCCCAAGCCGTTTTGCCGCCCGGTCCGCAATGCGCTTAACCGGCGCCGGCGCCGTTCCCGCCGCCAATCCCCCCCAGGTTCGCACCCGCTCTATCGCAAACCCCTTTCCGGTTAAAAGCCGGGACAGGGTCTTAACCGAAAACAGGTAGAGGTGGTCAAAAATCGCGGACCGCCACCGGCCCCGGAAGAGCCGCGCCTGGAAGCCCGCGATGTTCGGGGTGGTCACGATAAAGTGCCCCCCCGGTTTCAGGATGCGGTGTACCTCCGCCACAAAGGCGGCGGGATCGTTCAGGTGTTCGATCACATGGGACGCCAGAACCAGATCGAAATCCGTATCGGGAAACCGGTTCTCCTCCAAAGGCAAGCTCCGCACATCCAGCCCCCGCTCTTTACGGGCATATTCCGCCGCCGGGGAAATCTCCACCCCCGTACACGCCCAGCCCCGGTCCCGCAGTTTTTCTAACAATGCCCCGGTGGCGCATCCTATATCCAGAACCGATAGGGCAGTATTACTGTCCACCCCCGCGTCCCCCAGGGCCAGCTCCTGGAGCCGGAGGAACGCCGCCTCGTTGGCTAATTCGTAGGCCAGATAATCGCCGCCGTACCCTTCCTGGTAGCGCCGCCGTACCGCGTCGTGTTCCGGCTGGGGGTTCATCTGCACCAGGCGGCAACAGGTACAGCGGACGTAGGAAAAACCTTCGTAGAAAAGGTGTGGGGTAAATACCTCACCGCCGCAGAGGATGCAGGGGATTGTCCGGGTCGTTTCCGTTTCCACCGGGGTGGACCAGGTCTTAATCAACTTGGAGCCGGTAGATTACATTCCGGGAATTTTGGGCGTTGTCCAGGGCGATTATTTCCAGGGTAACCTGGCCCCGGGTAAAGGCAATGTCGCCGATCTCGAAACCGGGGTAGGAGGCGTAGACCTGCCGCACCGGGGCCAGACTGTTCCGGTAGGCCATGGCGATGCCGTCACGGACGGAGAAGGTTTCAAAGTTGAGGTAGCCCTGCTCAACGCCGTTCAGGGAACACATGATACGGAAGGGGGCCAGGGGCAGATCGCCGTTGTTTTCCCGGGTATCCGAAACTTCTACGATAACCGTGTACCGGCCCTGATTGACGTTCCTGGTTTGGGCGGGGTTGATAGTTTTGTCGCTTTCGTTTTTCAGGGTAACCGACAGGATGTTTGGAGGCCTCGTGTCGGGCAATGGGGTGATGATCATGGTGGGGTTCACCCAGCGCCGCTCCCGCCGGTCGAAGACGGAAAAACAAAAGCCCCCGGTACCGGACCGGCCGGATTTTCCCGCTACGGCGATGTCCGTATTCTTTTCCACCAGGGAAAGGGTCTCCGGCAGCTGGGTCTCATCGAAGCGGCTGTAGATGCTCACCAGCCCGTCCCCGTGATCCATAGCAATCCAGGCGCCCAGGGGCGAGGGGATCCGGGAGGCGGTACTGTCGGGACTGCTATAGAAGAGAATTTCCCCGGCATCGGCGGCGCGGATGGGCCCCTCAACCTCAAAGCACACCCCCATGACGGGCTTGCCGTGGTCGTTCCACCCGAAGTTACGGCTCATCCGGCCTTCCTGGGTGGGCCAGTCCATGCCGTGGAGACTGGATAGGGCAAAAATCAGGGCCAGGTACTTTTTCATGGGGTTACCTCTTTTCCAATTCAAAGGAGGCCAGGGTCATATCCCCGCCTATATAGATTTCCGAACCCCGCCTGCTAAAAAAGGCGGTCTCACTCCTAAAGGGAGCCTCCAGGACGACGAGGCCCGGCAGCCGCAGGGCGGCTAGGATTTTTGACCGGCCCCCCAGGGAGCTAAGCGCAAAGATGAGGGAATCATTGCCCCCCTCACCCAGGGCAGTGATCGTTCCCCGGAGGGGGACCTTGACGTTCCGCCGGGTTTCAATCTCGTAGAGCCCCAGCCCTCCCTGCCGTTCATAGACGATCCAACGGTCATTCTCGACAAAAGAAACATGGACCGCACGCCGGAAGCCGTCTTCCAGGAATTCGTGGTAGACAACCCGGTAGGAATCCCCAAACCGTTCCAGCATAAGGAACCGTTGATCATCGTAACCCGAAACAATGGCCAGCCGGGAACCGTCCCCGGAGATACGGCAGCCCAGGATCACCGCCAGCCGGGAGCCGCCGGGTTCAAAGAAAAAGACCCGCCTGCCCAACCTGTCCAGAAGCTCCACGGTCCCGTCCAGGGAGCCCGTGAGAATAAGGTCCGCAGCGGCGTCGATACCGGTGAGGGGGGCCGCGAAATCGTAGGTCCAGAGCAATTCCCCGGCCTCGTTCACCAGGGAGAGGGAGGTCTGTTCCTCCCCGATAAGAAAAATCTTCCCGTCCAGGAACAGGGGATAGCCCCGCCCCTGTTCTATCACCGTGAGGACCTCCCCCTGGAGGTCACGGATGGTAATGGTATCGGGAACCGCATCATATTCGGCCCAGCGCTCATCCGAAAGGGATACTTTACCCTTAATGGGCTGGTTAATGGTAAACTTCCCCCGGGTATTCACATAGCCGAACCGGTTCCCAAGGGTAAAGGGAACCAGATAGTCCTGGTCCTGGGGATTGTTGACGGACATCTCCGCAGAATAGTCCGACTCCAGGGAACTAAGCCAGCGGGGCGCCATGATAGTCTCCCGGGGGACCGGCTGGGCGGCAACAAAGATATAGATAACAAAGACGGAAACCATCGCCCGGATCTGCATCCCCATGGACAGGAGAATGGTAGAAGGGGTTGCGGCCCTCTCCGCCCTTTCCGCCACCATTGTGGAGCACGTGAATTCCCTGCCCCAGTTTCCGGAAAATA
>BNUX01000087.1 GCA_025997675.1 Spirochaetia bacterium
TCCGGGAACCTGAAAATTGGGGAGTGAACTGCCGTAGGGCTGTATTAAATATGGTATTAAAGGAATATATCAGAAAAAATAATTTAAAAAGAATATTGAAGTATAAGGGTTCAAATGTATGGGAAGGGAATCTCGAAGAGATGAGGACCATGAGATGAATAATTTTCTGGTGGATTCAACTGTTTGGATAGAATTTTTTAAGAGTGGAGAAAATTCTATCCAAGCAGAATTGCAGGAATTAATACTGCAAGAAAATAATATTTTTATATGCCCCAATATTTACCAGGAAGTATTACAAGGTGTTGCGGACTAAAGTCCGAGGGATGATAAAGCATTTAAGGAAATTAAAGATATTTTATTAAATGCAATAATGTTAAATAATGAAATATTGTTTATCACCGAACATGCAATAGATTTATATAGATCTTTAAGGAAAAAAGGTATAACAATCAGAAAACCATATGATTGTTTAATAGCGTCATATGCAATAATAAATGATATATACCTATTTCATAATGATACGGATTTTGACCAAATAGAAAAAGGTAGCAAATTAAAAATCTATAAATATTAATTGTAAAGCAAACTACAATAGGCCCACAATTTTACTTCATTTTCTCTTAAATATATTGAAATATTGATTGACAAAATTTCTTGAATATAATATTATTATGAAAATGGAGATACAAATTATGGATAACAAAGACCAAATTGAGAAAATCATAAAAGAACATAGTTTTACTGATTATAAATGGATAATTCCTCGAGAAAATATTATTGTTGCGCAATGGGTTAGGTTCCGCTGTCAATTTGGCTGTAAAAATTATGGCAAGAACGGCAGTTGTCCCCCCGCAGTACCTTCGGTTGAGGAATGCCGTAAAATGATTTATGAATATGAGAACGCGATTATTTTTCATTTTTCTATACAATATGGTTCATGTATTTTTTGTAAAGATTGTATAGCCGAAGGTACTCGTATAAAATGTATCCATAAGGATAAATCCAGACCCGGTGCTGATGCTATGGGTATTGATGTATATCAGACTGCTCATAATGTTGGGTATCCAATTCAAGTGGTTAAAGACCATTGAGTGTTTTTAAGCTTTAATAGGGGTGGAGTTAATGAAAGCAAATGACTTAGAACAGTTTTTAAAAGAATATAAAGCTTTTAAAAAAATTGAACATAATAAAAATTTTTTTGAAATCTCAGGATTCCCCCATTATGAAAACGTGTTTAGTAATGTACTTTCGTATTTTTTAACTAACAACTTGATATTGAAATGTTTGTTGGATTGTATAAATACTAAATTCAATACGTTAGATGATGCTGTTTGTGATGTACGACGAGAAGAATATACCGATTCCGGGAAAAGAATAGACATTGTAATAGAAACAAATGACTACATTATCGGAATAGAAAATAAAATCAATGCGCCTCTATATAATGATTTAGATGATTATTATAATTATCTAAAGAAATTATCGGAAAATTTGAACAAAAGACCAGTATGTATAATTCTTTCAAAAAACAAAGTATTGAATATTTCTGAAAATTGGAGAAATGTTGTCCAAAAAGAATTTTGTAATAATATTCGAAATCACTATTCGGAATTGATTGGGCAATTAGAATATAGATATTTTTTGTTTCTTAACGAATTCGTTGAAAATATAGCATATTTACAGGGGGCAAGTGAAATGAATAATGAGTTTTTAAAATTGGCCAAGATCGATGACAATGCTGAAAAAATTGAAAATATTATTAGCAATGGAATGGATTTGAGAAATGAACTCATTCAAATTACCAATAGAATAATTGGTGATTTGAATGACGATGAGAATTTTACAAAGAAGTGTGTATATAATAATATTGGAGATATTGGTTATTTTTGTTCTATCGCAGTATTGCAAAACTGTTTTATTTCTGAGAAGAAATTCAATTTTACCTTTGATATTTCAGTTGATATAAACGGATTTGAAATCTCAATATTTGAAAGAAACGAAAAAGAGGATCAGGATTTTTGGGAGATACTGGAATTAATAATACATGATTTTAAAAATGATTTTACTGTTGAGAAAAGAGCGTTTTATAATAAAAACATATCACTGAATGATTATGAAACAGTAATAACTCTGGCAAAAAAATGGCTGAAAAATTTTGATGATTATATAAAATCAAAGGACAATATTTATTAAAAGCCGCATGTCCCTAAAGGGTAAATAATCAGGTAAATTTCGCTTATGGCAATCCTCCTCTTTTCGTATTATACTAAGCCCATGGATTTTACGATTGCCCCGGAGGAACGGAAAGCCCTTTTGGCGGACGCCCGGGAAACCATCGCCGCCAGGCTGGAAAACCGGCGGCCCGAATACCGGCGGGAGGCGGTGCTCCAGGCCATTGACGGCGGTACTTCCGCCTTGCTCCGGCCCTGCGGGGCCTTTGTGACCCTCCACAAAAACGGCGCCCTCCGGGGCTGCATAGGCAGGATGTCCTCCCCGGACCCTCTGGAAAAAACCATCCGCATCATGGCCGCCGAAGCGGCCTTTGAAGACCCCCACTTTCCGCCCCTCACCAGGAACGAATGGCCCGCCTGCGATATCGAAATCTCCGCCCTCTCCCCCATGGAACCCTGCGCCGATCCCCGGCAGGTGGAGGTCGGCATCCACGGTCTCTACCTCAGCCTCAGGGGCCGTTCCGGGGTATTGCTGCCCCAGGTGCCGGTGGAACAGGGCTGGAACCGGGATGAATACCTGGATTATATTTGTGTAAAAGCGGGGCTTCCCCCTGCCTCCTTTGCGGACCCGGAGGCCAGGCTTTTAACCTTTACCGCGACCATATTTGGGGAGGGGTGGCCATGAACATAGACGATCCAAGGGTCGGGGAAAATCTCGGAGAGCTGTCCCGGACCCTGGCCGTTGTCCGGGAACCTGAACTTATCGAATCCTTCCTCCGCTGCCTCCTGACCCCTGCGGAGACGGCGGATGTCGCCGCCCGGTGGGCATTGGTCAAAGCCCTGGATGAAGGGCAGCCCCAAAGGGAGATCGCGAAAAATCTGGGGATATCGCTTTGCAAAATAACCCGGGGCTCCCGGGAGTTGAAGAAAGAAAATTCCGCGTTCCGGCGAATTCTGAAAAAGGTCAAGGGAATTCACGCCAGTTCTTTATTAAGACTTCATTAACATTTCCTCTGCCTGCCGAATCCGAATTAATCGCTCTCTTTGCCTGTACGGATATAATATCAAAATAATCATGATCATATAATTCGCGAATATACTCCGTATCAGCATTACTTAATAAACATTTCGCGCCCCGGTTAGTCATTTTAATGATAACATTCCGCAGCCGTTCCTGTTCTTCTTCACCAAAACCATCTGCCTGATACCCGGTGAAATTAGTTTTATCAGGGCTATGATACGGGGGATCAAGATATACAAAAGATTTTTCACCGGCATTTATAAGGGCATTTTCAAAATCCTCATTTAACATATTAATTTCATTGGTATTAAGGTAATCGCTAATGTGCCGCAATACAATTTCTTCACATATCGCAGGATTTTTATATCTTCCATAGGGAACATTAAAATGACCCTGGGAATTAACGCGATACAAACCGTTAAAGCAGGTTTTGTTAAGAAATATCAAGCGGGCGGCTTTCTCAACAGGTGTCAGTGTGTTAAACCGTATCGTATTCCTATCTAAATTTCTGATTTCATAAAAAGATTCTTCATCATTTTTATAATGCTTTAATACCCTAATGAGTTCTTCAACGGTGTCTTTTATTACCCTATACGTTAGGATCAATTGTGTATTAAAATCGTTAATGATTGCCCTTTTGGGCTGCAATTCAAAAAACACCGCCCCTGCTCCCACAAAGGGCTCATAATAGGTATACTCATGTACGTTTTTGGGAAAATGTTTTTTTATCTCGGATAATAATTGCCTTTTGCCCCCAGCCCATTTTAAATATGGTTTAATCGCCTACTCCACCCGCACCCGGTAGGAACGCATCACCAGGTAGCGCCGCAGCCGTTCCAGCCATACCGCCAGGATTCCCAGAACCAGCCGGGGCACGGCGGCCCAAAAGAGGGGGACCCCGGTGGATACGAAGAGCACCGTGTCCTCCAGATGGGAGTGGCTGAGGCCGGCGTAATGGTTAAAAAGGTCCGCATCGGTTCTTGATACCGCCCCGGTATCGACTTCTTCTATTAACACCGCCGATCCATAGGCCAGACCCACCAGGTTTACCACTATCCACAGGTAGCCCGTATGCTCCGGGAGGCCGAATACATTCATCAGGGGGGCCATAACCCGGCCCAGGAGCCGCATGACGCCGAACTCGTCCAGGAGCTTCTGGATAAACATGATCCCCAGAATGATAAGAAAAATCCGCAGGATGTTAAAAAGGGTTTCGATGATCCACGCCTTGAGTACCACCGGCATCCCCCCAAGGTCCAGGCCGATGGTGTGGGGTCCTAATGCGGCGGCCCCCAGATTGCTGTGGACGGGCTTTCCCAGCTCGGCGGGGAGGATACGGTTGAGGACCCACCCTGCCAGGACGGCGCTGAAGAGGCGCAGGAAGACCATTTTGGTCAGGGAGGAGCCGGTTTTCTTCATCACCGCACATTCTACGAAGAAGTTATGGGCTAAAAAGCACATGGCAGCCAGCACCGTAAGCTCCCGGCCGGTCAGATTCAGGGTGCCAATCACCGCCAGGGCGGAATAGATATTGATAAAAATCGAGCTAATCAGGGCCAGGGCCGCCTCCCCGGGCAGGCCGAGGTAGTGCATGAGGGGGCCCAGGAACCGGCCGATGTAGTAGAGTATCCCTGAATAATCCAGGAACATCACCGCAAAGGATACGGGGATCATGATGCAGAGCAGGAACCGGGCGGTGGTAAAGGCCGGTTTCAGGGCTTTGCGGCCTGCCGCTAGGGTATGGTGAATAAAAGAGCTTTTTTCCATAGTCCTGGGGATGATAGCATAAAACGGCGGGAAGGAATATACTACGCTATGGCAGAAATATCGATTAAACCCTCCGAGCGGTACGGCTATGATTTTATTCCCCCGGAGTATCTTCCGGCAGGGAAGGACGAGTACTGGCGGCGGAATGAACAGAACGGAAAACCGGAAAAGACATGGCGCAAACTCACGGTCCAGGAAATAGAAATCCTGGTGAAGAACGATAACTTTTGTTCCAACTGGGATAATTTCCTGGTAAGCGATCCCTTTGATGCCGCCCTGATCCGGAACTCCAACTTTTACGGCCTCATCCGCCTGGGCGCGATGCAGAACCTGCTCCTCCAACACCACGATTACCGCATTCCCGCAGGGATCAGAAACAGCACCCTTATTGCCTGTGACGTCGGGGACAATACCTCCATCCAGGACTGTCCCTACATTTCCCACTACATCATCGGCGACCGGGTTATCCTTTCCCGGATAGACGAGATGCAGACCACCAACCACGCCAAATTCGGTAACGGTCTTGTCAAGGATGGTGAGGACGAGGATGTCCGGGTCTGGATCGATGTGATGAACGAGGCCGGCGGCCGGTCTATCCTGCCCTTCGCAGACATGATTTGCGCCGACGCCTATCTCTGGGCCTGCTACCGGGACGACAGGGCGCTGACAGAAAAACTGCGTGACATTACGCAGAAAAACTACGGCGGCGGGCGGGGGCTGTACGGAACGATTGGAACGGGGGCGGTTATCAAAAGCTGCGCCGTTATCAAGGATGTGGCCGTGGGGGAAGCGGCCTATATCAAGGGGGCCAACAAGCTCAAGAACCTGAGCATCCTTTCCTCGGAGGACGAGCCCAGCCAGATCGGGGAAGGGGTAGAGATGGTAAACGGCATTGTGGGGTACGGATGCACCTCCTTCTACGGTTCCAAGGCGGTGCGTTTTGTCATGGGCAGGCGGAGCAACCTCAAATACGGCGCCCGGCTCATCCATTCGGTGCTGGGGGATAATTCCACCGTGTCCTGCTGCGAAATCCTCAACAACCTGATCTTCCCCGTCCACGAACAGCACCACAACAATTCTTTCCTCATCGCCTCCATGATCCAGGGCCTTTCCAATCTTGCCGCCGGGGCGACCATCGGGTCAAACCACAACAGCAGAGCTAACGATGGGGAGATCCGGGCGGGCCGCGGGTTTTGGCCGGGGCTCTCGGTAAGCCTGAAACACTCCAGCCGCTTCGCCAGCTTTGTGCTTATCGCCAAGGGCAACTACCCCTACGAACTTAACATCACCCTCCCCTTCTCCCTGGTGAACAACAATGTGCGGAAGGACCGGCTGGAGGTAATGCCCGCCTACTTCTGGATGTACAACCTCTACGCCCTGGAACGGAATTCCTGGAAGGCCCGGGACCGGGACAAGCGGGTTATCAAGGTCCAGCACATTGAGACGGACTATCTGGCCCCGGACACGGCGGAGGAGATCATCGCCGCCCTTACACAGATGGAGGTTTGGATGAAGGCCGCAAACATGGAGGTCTCCGCAACACCATCGCTGACGCCCGATGACTGTCTTGACGAGGAGGACCCGGAATACGCCTACATCCCCGATGCCGGCGAAGAGATTCCCGCCCCCGGTTTGGAGCGGCACAAGCGGCGGACGGTGCTTCTCAAGCCCCGGAAAGCCTGGGCTGCGTATCAGGAGATGCTTCGTTTCTACGCCGTCAAAACCCTCATCACCTATCTGGAATCCCGGCCGGACCTTTCCTTTGAAACCCTGGCCGCCGAAGTGGAAGGCGCCCCGGATCGTATTACCGATTGGATAAACCTTGGGGGCCAAATCGTTCCCGCCTTCCGGGTAGACGAACTGCGGGAGCGGATTCGGGAGGGGAACATCGAAAGCTGGGAGGCCATTCACCGGGCTTACGACGAATTCCAGGCCGCCTATCCTCTGGACAAGGCCCGCCACGCCTGGGGGGTGCTCAAGTACCTCCTGAACAATGCGCCTGACGCGGCTGCCTTTGCCCGCGAACTGGACCGCGCCCTGGAAACCCGGCGCTGGATTACCGAGCAGGTCTACCGCAGCCGGGCAAAAGACTTCAACGATCCCTTCCGGAACATCACCTATCGCAATAAGGACGAGATGGAGCAGGTGGTGGGGAAGGCGGAGGATAACTTTTTTGTGAACCTGGTACGGGGGAATCTGGCGCAGTTTGAGGAAACAGTACGGGTATTGAAGGAGAGGATTCTGAATCAGGGTTGACCTTTACCGGCAGCCGCTCCCCGCACCAAGACAGCCGGAACGGCTGCTGTTCCCGCTCCGGCTGTCTTGAGTGTGGTATTCTGCTTCCTATGCGGAAGCGGTGATCTTCTCCCGTACCAGTTCGCCGATGATTTCCGTGGGGGTTTTGTGTGTCGCCAATGCCTTGGTCAAAAGATAGTTTTCAGAAAGGCGGTCAACGGCAATCATTTTGAAGGACTTTTTCGCAAAACCGCCGTTGGTAGCCGGGTCTATTTCCGGCGGATTTTTCGTGTAGTATTCATCCCAATAATCCGCTTCTTCATCGGTCATTTCTTTCATTGATTTTCCCCCTTGCGCAAATAGGCAGCATATTTAGTCCGGCAGGGCATGACATGAAACACATTCACCCTGCCATCGTCCAGTTCATTATACAGTATTTCAAGCGGATTACCCGCCGTATTGAAACCAATAAGCAACCGTTTCTCCCGGTCGTCCCTCAGCATAACATCATACACGGCAGTGCTAAACGCCGAATGTATATCTTCCTCAGTAACACCGTGTTTGAAGGCCGAAGGCTTGCATACTATATCCGGCTCCATGATTACAGCTTATCATATAAACGGCATTTAGGCAACCCGTACGTCGCTCCGGCTCTGGTCCTTGGTGACAGTCATCCTTGTACTCCCGACACCCCTTCGCTATCCACGGCAATTATCGCTTTGCATTTCTGGTACAGTTCCGGTATATCATCGGTTATGGCGGCCCAAACTGTTTCAATATCCAATTGGCCATATCCGTGAACTACCACATTCCGTAATCCGATGATGTTTTTCCAGGGAATATCGGCGTGTTCCTTGGTGAACTCCGCAGTCAAGTGATGGGCAAGCTCCCCGATTTGCAACATGCTCATACAGGCAGAGTTGAAATAATCCGTATCTGCACCGAATGTTTTTACGTCGTTGCCAAATCGCTTCTGGGTGTTAAAAATGTTTTCGATGTGTTTCAGGATATGTATTACGATACGCCGGTCTTTTTTGAGAGGTTCATTCATAGATCAGGACCATATCCTTTTCTATCTGCTCCTTAAAAGAGCCGGAGAGTCCGGCGGTGGTAACTACGTCAACCTCGGTTTCCAGATTTTCTTTCAAATCCTGACAAAATCCCGAAAGGTCAAAAAGGGTGCGGATTTTTCCCTTTTCAATGCAGATATCAATATCGCTTTCCGTTCCCGCTTCTCCCCGTGCATAGGAACCAAAGAGATACGCCCTTTTTATACCGTAGTGCCGGGCAGTGTCGGAGACCTTGCTTTTTATTTCTTCAATGGTATAGGGCTTAATCATATTTACACAGATTATAAGGCCAAATAGTCCGAATACGCAAGCCTCCTCCGCCAAAAAAAGCCGGAACGGCTGCTCTTCCCGCTCCGGCTGTCTTGAGTGTGGTATTCTGCTTCCTATGCGGAAGCGGCGATCTTCTCCCGTTACAAATCCGCCCATGCCGCATCCTCTTCCGCCGTGTCCCAGTTCTTCGCAAGAGCCGCCTGTGATAGAAGCATCGCGTCAATATCACCTTCCCAGTGGAGTTTCCCGCGAAAATCCCTTATTTGAGCTTGTTGTTTCTGTGCGACAAAAAACCGTAAAGCTTCTTCAACAACCTCACCGGCTGACTGGTTTATTGAAACTCGTAAAGCGTTATCAACTAATGTCTCATTCACCGCGACGTTTTCCATACATATACCCCTCTGCGCTTTCTTTAGAAATGATACTCAATGCCGGCTTGTTTCATTATCTTGTTTGCCATGTGCCGTGATTTTATTTCACTATCAACGGGAAACGTGTGCTTATTTATCGGGCTAAACCATATTTCATGGTCGCCGCAGACCTTTGGTCTGAGCCGTGCCGCTTAAAACAGCATCCGTTTTTGTCAAGTTGTTCACGTACACGTTTTTCGTATTCCGCCATTAGGCGTAAACCTTTGCGCGGCGGTGCGTGATAAAGTTTAGGTATGCCTCGGGGGACTTGCCGTTTTCGACAAGGATTTCAGGCACCGCATGGCGCACCCGCTCAATAAGACCGTCAAAAGAGCCGGATTCAAGCGCTATGGGTATATCGTCATTTTCAGCTATCCATACCCGCGCCTCATCGTCCCATGTTAATAATACCGTGTATTCTGCCATGTCAAACCTCTTCCCTACAGTATACCCTCCTTTTCACCATGTGTGTATCCCCCGGACACCCTCCCCCCGCGCCAAAAAAAGCCGGAACGGGTGCTGTTCCCGGTGCGGGATGCAAACAAAATAAGCTCTCCGGAGTCTATCGTATAGATTAACGCACTTTAAGCATCGTCAGACTCTAGCGCTTCTATCATTTCTGCGGCGTTTTCATAGGGCCCGTGCAGATTGCGGCGAAGACGCACGTCCTCCATTGCTTCGAGGGTTTCGGCGTTTAAGCGGCGCTTGAGGGCGAAGGGGATGCCGTTTTCCTGTAAAGACGCGGTTAAAAACATCCGTATCGCGGTGGATGTGTCGAACCCCATAGACGCATACAGCGTGTCGGCGGCGGCCTTCAATTCATCATCTACCCGCACCTGAATAGTTGTTGACATAGTAACACCTCTGTATTACAGCATATTTAAAACCAGGCGGCTTGTCAACCTTTCCCTGCACTCTCCGGGGGTTACTTTAACGTATGCAGTATTTGATCGCCGTGGGCGCCGACCACCTCTTCCAGGCGGGGGTTGACCATTAAGTCCATGGTCTCAAGGGGGATTGCGCCCAGCAATACTTCATCGGCGCCGGGCACCACGAGGGCGTCACAGGTTGCGCTGCGGTTCTTCCAGATAACTTCCACCGGGCCCGCAAGGTTATAAACCGCCACGGTACCATCGGCAAGGGTACCCGTCTCGGTTTTGATTATCCGGAGCCCCAGTTTTTCACGGGTGGCAGGGTCGATGACCAGGGTCCACGCGCCGGTGTCGACCAGCGCCTGTACGGTGGTTTGACGGATTTCCGGTTCTTTTATGTGTCCGTCCTGTGATCTGATCATGTCGGCCGTGTTTTTCAGGGTGATTTCGGTTCGTACTAGTGACATAAAAGACTCCTCTGAGGCTAATGTTTATATATAACATCCCGCTTATTAAGGGTCAATACCAACACAATCATTTTATCGTCCTGTATTTCGGCAATAAGCCGAATGTTTCCGATACGATAACGCCACAAACCTACGAGATTGCTTTGTAAGGGTTTACCGAAAGTCCTTGGGTCATCGCGCTCCTCCAATTTTTGCAAGGTTTTCGCGATTTGCTGTTTTATTCCGTTATCTAATCCATCAAATTGCTTTGCAGCAGTCGCCGACCATTCAATCTTATATCCCATTTCGACCTTTCAGGTCTTCCCATGAAACAACCGGCTCACTGCCGGAACGAATGTTCAATAATATCTGCTCGGCTGATTGCACATCGTCCCAATCGTCAAGGTAGTGATTGATTGCTTCGCTAATGAAGAACGACTTTGTGCGGCCGGTGAGCTGTTCCAACTTATTAAGCCGCTCAGTTTGCGGTTCGTTAATTTGTAATGATACTTGCACGTATACCTCCGCTTTCTTAACTATACTCCAAGTGCGGCATAAAGTCAAACAACAAAAAAGCCGGAACGGGCTCCCGTTCCGGCTAGGCTATCATCCCTCCCTCATTCTACAGCCAGGGGGCGGTGTCCTGGGCGGTACCAAGGTCACTTGTGGTACTTATATTATCCCCCGTTCCGGCGTCGGCATCGCGGTATCTGTCGTCGCCGCCGCCGTCAACATACACAAACACCGCGTCGCCATCGCCGGTGGCCGTATTGTCGGTTATGCTGCCGCCGGTCTTGGTGAAAGTGCCCTGGTAGACATACACCCCGCCGCCCTGGTATTGAGCGGTATTGCCGCTGATGGTTCCGTCGGTCATGGTGAAAGTGCCCCCGTCGACAAGCACCCCGCCGCCGTAGCTGGCGGTATTGCCGCTGATGGTCCCGCCGTTCATGGTGAAAGTGCCGCCGATGACACACACCCCGCCGCCGTTATCGCCGCTGACTGTATTGCCGGTGATAGTCCCGCCGTACATAACAAACACCGCCGTGCTCTCGTCCACTTTCACCAGCGCAATATTGTTGCCGACGTGCCCTTGAAGCACCGCATCCCGCAGTATAAGCTTGCTGCCTTCGTTTCCAAGTGTGAATAAACCGCCATTACCCGATGACCGATGGAGGGTACCGCCGCCCCGTAGGGAAACGATGGCGTCCTCCGCCAGGGTTATGCCTGTGTCCACCGTTACCTCACCGGTGATATTGAGCACATAGTTGCCGGCGGTTCCTTCTATGGCGGTTTTGGCGTCCCCAAACTGGGTTGAGTTGCTGATGGTGAGCGTCTCGATAACCGCGTCTGCACCGAAATCGGCTGCGTTCATTATTTCCGCCTCAGTGGGCTCGGTGGGCTCGTCGATGGGCTCGTCGATGGGCTCGTCGATGGGGGTGTCGATGGGGGTGTCGACGGGTTTGTCGATGGGGGTGTCGGTGGTGTCGTCGCCACTACCACCGCCAATATCGCACCCGGTTAGGGCCAATGCCCCGCCCAGCAAGAGAGCCAGGGCGGCTGTCAGTAAAAAACTATATTTCTTCATCTTGTATTCCCTCCTTAG
>BNUX01000088.1 GCA_025997675.1 Spirochaetia bacterium
ACCGGCAATGATCTGGACCGTATCCTCTTTTTTCAGCTTAAACTTATGCGCCGCTTCAGCCATACCTAACTCCTAAAGTACCTCGGGAGCGAGGGACACAATTTTCATGTAATCCTTCTCCCGCAGTTCCCGTGCCACAGGCCCGAAAATACGTTTGCCCTTGGGATTCTGGTTCGCGTCGATAATGACACAGGCATTATCGTCAAACCGGATATAGGTGCCATCGGGTCGGCGGTACTCCTTATGGGTACGCACCACCACCGCCTTTTCGACGGACCCCTTCTTTATGGTTGAGGTCGGGAGGGCATCCTTCACCGCAACCACCACAATATCACCGATACTGGCATACTTCCGTTTGGAACCGCCAAGCACCTTAATACACTGCACAACCTTGGCGCCTGAATTGTCGGCAACATTCAGGTAAGACTCCACCTGGATCATTTCTCATACTCCCTTAGCGCGCCCGTTCCAGAACCGCCGCAAGTTTCCAGCATTTTTCCTTGCTGATAGGACGACATTCCACAACCCGCACCCGGTCCCCGATTTTCGCATCATTTGCCTCATCGTGGGCCTTAACCTTCTTCGTCTGAGTAATATACTTCTTATACAGCGGATGCAGGGTCTTGGTTACCACCGCCACAACAATGGTCTTATCCATCTTGTCGCTCTTCACGATCCCCACAAACTCTTTTTTCCCGCTCGCAACTTTCGCCGCCGCCTGATCTGACATCATCTACTCCTTAGGCCTTCGCCGCCAGCTCTTTCAACTGAGCCTTTACCTGGGCAATCTCCTGCCCACGAACCAAAGTATTGAGCCGGGCGATCTGCCGGCGCATGGTGCGCTTCTCCAGCGGATTTTCCACATGGCCGATAACCATCTTGAACCGGAGTTCCATATACTTTCTATTCAGCTCATCCCGCTTAGCCTTCAGCTCGGCGAAACTTAAATTCTTAAAAGAATTCCTCATACTCCGTTCCTCTTTTCCTACGCACCAAGCTCAAGATCCGAGCGGGCCACAAATTTGGTCTTAATGGGAAGCTTAGCCCCCGCCAGGGTCATAGCTTCTTCCGCTAAGCTCCTTTCGATACCACCAAGCTCAAACATAACCGTCCCGGGTTTTACCACCGCGACCCAATATTCGGGGGCACCCTTCCCCTTACCCATGCGGGTTTCCGCCGGTTTCTTGGAATAGGGCTTATCCGGAAAAATCCGTATCCACAACTTACCGCCCCGCTTTACATGCCTATTCATGGCAATACGGGCGGCCTCTATCTGCCGATTGGTGATCCACATACGATCCATAGCAACCAGGGCAAATTCCCCAAAAGCCACGGTGTTTCCCCGGGTGGCGTTCCCCGGCATAGTGCCTCTTTGCACCTTTCGATGCCTGACACGTTTCGGACTTAACATACCTAACTCCTCGCAGGGGCGCGGTCACGCCGCTTCCGGACAAGGGCACCCGCATCTTCCTTCTGTTCCTTGCCGTATTTCATACCATTATATACCCAAACCTTGACCCCAATGGAACCGAAGGTGGTGTGGGCTTCCGCAAAACCATAGTCGATATCCGCCCGCAGGGTGTGCAGGGGGATGCGCCCTTCCTTGGCTTCCTCGGTACGGGACATTTCCGCGCCGCCGAGACGGCCGGAGAGCCTGACCTTTACACCCTGGGCATTACCCTTCTTGATGGCGTCGGAAATAGCCTGTTTCATGGTCCGCCGGAAACTGCCCCGTGCCAAAAGCTTCCGGGCAACGTTCTGGGCCACAATCTGGGCGTTGTTATCCGCATTCCGGACTTCCTTGATCTTTATCTGAATCTTCTTATTCTTAACATGCTTCTGCAGTTCCGCGCCGATCTTCTCGATATTCGCACCCTTGACGCCGATGATAACCCCTGGCCGGGCGGTGTGTATCACAATGGTGATCCGTTGGGGATGCCGGATGATTTCCAGTTCCGCAATATCCGCCCCCTTGGTTTCGTTCATATTGACGATAAACTTCCGGAGCCGCAGATCCTCATGCAGGGTATCGGCGTATTCCTTGGGGTCCACATACCACCGGGAAGACCATGTTCTGTTGATGCCAACCCGCAATCCGATAGGATTTACTTTTTGTCCCATTTATTTCCCCGCCTTTACGGTTTCATCAATTACCACGGTTATGTGGCACATTCGTTTCAATAACATATCCGCCCGGCCCCGCGCCCGGAACCAAACCCGCTTCATCCGGGGTCCCTCGTTAACCAGTACTTCCCGCACATAAAGCATATCCTCGTCAAGTTGCTTGTTGGCGCTCAGCGCATTGGAGGCCGCAGACTTGACGGTCTTGCGGAGCAGCCGGGCGCCCTTGTGGGGGATATTCTCCAGAACCGACATAGCCTCAGGGTAGGGCTTGCGGCGAATCAGGTCCGCCACAGGCCGCACCTTAAAGGGTGAGGCGAGAAGAAACTTTGATATGGCCCGGTAACCGGTTTTTGCTTGCTTCGTTTCCATATATCATCCTACCCCTTGGAGGCTTTCTTATCCGAACCCGCATGGCCCCGGAAAATCCGGGTGGGGGAAAACTCGCCCAACTTATGACCCACCAGGTTTTCCGTAATATACACGGGCACCCAGGTCTTGCCGTTATACACCGATATGGTCCCCCCGACCATTTCAGGGATGATGGTAGAACAGCGGGAATAGGTTTTAATCATCTTCCGGTCCCCGGCCTTGCTCATTTCCAACACTTTCTTATAGAGGCTCTTCTCAATAAAGGGCCCCTTCTTAATGGATCTTGACACCCGTCTTCTCCTATTTCTTCTTGCCGCGGCTTACAATAAACCGTGACGAAGGCTTATGCTTACTCCGGGTCTTGTATCCCTTGGTGGGCTGCCCCCAGGGAGTGACCGGATGTATTCCCTTGTTCTTTCCTTCACCGCCGCCGTGGGGGTGATCAACCGGGTTCATGACCATACCGCGAACCGTGGGCCGTACCCCCAGCCAGCGTTTGCGGCCCGCTTTACCAAGCTGCACGTTCATGTGGTCTTCGTTACCCACCGTACCGATGGTGGCGTAGCACTTCTTAAAGACCATGCGCATTTCCCCGGAGGGCAGCTTGAGGGTAACATAGTCCCCCTCTTTAGCTGCGAGCAGGGCACTTGAACCGGCGGAACGAGCCATCTGACCGCCCTTACCCAGGGTAAGTTCAATATTGTGAACCGTAAAGCCCAGGGGAATATTCTCCAGGGGCAGGGCGTTGCCCACTTCGATGGGCGCTTCCGGACCGCTTACAATCGTCGTACCAACTTGCAAACCCTTGGGGGCGATGATATAACGCTTCTCGCCGTCAACATAGTTAACCAACGCAATATTCGCGCTCCGGTTAGGATCATATTCCAGGGTGGCAACCTTTCCGGGTATACCGGTTTTGTCCCGCTTAAAGTCGATGGTCCGGTAGAGCCGCTTATGACCGCCGCCCTTGTGCCAGACGCTGATCCGCCCATGCGAATCGTGGCCGGCCTTTTCCGGACGGCCCGTGGTGAGGGATTTTTCCGGCGCGGTCTTGGTAAGCTCCGAATAGTCCAGGCTCTGCCACATGCGCATTCCCGATGTATACGGCCTATACGTTTTAATTCCCATATATTTCCCCTACGTCCTCTACCTATACACCCTCAAAGAGGCTGATCTTCTCGTCCTTTGGGAGGCGGACAATCGCCTTCTTCCAGGTCGATGTATAACCGGCGCGGTTCCGCAGCCGTTTGGGCTTACCCCCAACCACCATGACCGTACAGGAAATGGGATGGACGTTGAAAAGTTTGCGAACCGCTTCTTTTATCTGAATCTTTGTGGCCGACGGATCGACCTTGAACACATATTTGCCATCTTCCCGAAGGCCATTGGCCTTTTCGGAAAGCACCGGCTCGATAAGCACTTTTTCGTAGATAATCATTCGGCAGCCTCCCCATAAAAGTCACTGAGGTTTTTGGCGGCGGTTTCCAAAATGATAACCCGGCGGCCATAGAAAATATCGTGGGCACGCAGGCGGTTATAGGAAAGGAAACTGAGCCAGGGAATGTTAGCCCCCGCCCGCCGGATCCTGGCATCGTCATCCTTGAGAATAACCACCGTCCGTTCATTTTCGCCGAAGTTCTTCAATAGACTCGCCAGTTCCTTCGTTTTTCCCGATTCGACGGAGAAATCCTCCACCACCTTGAGGGTATCACTCTGGGCTTTCAGGCTCAGAATGGTCTTTAAGGCAAGGCGCTTGGCCTTTTTCGGAATGGTATAGGAAAAGTCCCGGGGACGGGGGCCGAATACAACACCGCCGCCTACCATGATGGGAGACTTCTTATCACCCCGGCGGGCGCGACCAGTACCCTTCTGCTTGTAGGGCTTGGCATTGGAGCCGTGGACTTCGCCGCGATCCTTGGTGCTGGCGGTTCCCAGCCGTTTATTGGCAAGCTCGTTATTGATGGCGTACCAGATAAGGTCTTCGTTCACCGGAAGGCCGAAAACGGCGTCATCCAGGTCTATGCTACGAAGTTCCTTGCCATCTATGGAATACACTGTCCGATTCATTGTTTTCCCCGCCTACTTCTTCACCGCAGCCCTGACCACCACGATCCCCTTGTTAATTCCGGGGACCGCGCCGCGAACCATGATTAGCTTATTTTCAAGATCAACCTTAATGACCCGCTGGCTCAGAACGGTTACCTGCTCCCGGCCCATACGGCCCGGCAGTTTCATGTTCTTAAAGGTGCGGCCGGGATAGGTTGACTGCCCGGTACTGCCCGGTTCCCGGTGAAACTTGGAGCCGTGGGAAGCCCGGCCTCCGCTGAACCCCCAGCGCTTGATAACGCCCTGTGTGCCCTTGCCTTTACTCACCCCGGTAACATCCACATACCGGACACCCTCAAACACTTCCACGCCCAGCTCATCCCCATCGGCAACTTCCTTTTCGAAGTCCCGAAATTCCCTGATGCGCTTCTTCGGCGTAATGCTCTCCGAAAATTGCCCGGCATAGGGCTTGCTCACCCTGCCCGGTTTCATGTCATCAATGCCGAGAAGCACGGCGGCATAGCCGTCCTTGTCCTCGGTTTTCCGGGCAACAACGGTATTCGGGTCAATCCTCAGCACCGTTACCGGAACCAAATTGCCCTCTTCGTCAAAAATCTGCGTCATGCCCACTTTCTTGGCCATTAGCCCCAACATAGTAAACTCCAAAGCGGTAATTTACCGCACCTTACTGTTTTATCTCAACATCCACACCCGCAGGCAGTTCCAACTTCATCAAGGAATCCATTACCTCTGCGGAGGGGTTTATAATATCGATCAGCCGCTTATGGGTCCGCATCTCAAACTGCTCCCGGGCCTTTTTATTCACATGGGGAGAACGAAGTACCGTCAGCTTGTTTATCCGGGTGGGAAGGGGGATAGGGCCTGTAACCTTGGCTCCCGCCTTCTGCACCGTCTGAACGATGGACTTCGCGCTCTGATCGATCAATTCCACATCGAAACCGCGTAATCGTACGCGAATTCGTTCCTTAGCCATTATTCCTCCGATGACGGGAAGTTCGCATTCCGGCTACGCCGTAAAGCAAACTCCCTCATCAATCATTTCAAACGGTGTTACTCGATGATTTCCGTAACCTGCCCGGATGCGACGGTTTTGCCGCCCTCACGGATAGCGAAACGCAGCCCCTTCTCCATAGCGATGGGGTGAATCAGTTCACCGATAATCTCAGCATTGTCCCCGGGCATAACCATTTCCTTCCCCTCGGGGAGCTTGACCGTACCGGTAATATCGGTGGTCCGGAAATAGAACTGGGGCCGGTATCCGTCAAAGAAGGGCTTGTGCCGTCCCCCCTCTTTCTGCGAGAGACAGTAGACCTGTCCCTTAAACTTGTTGTGGGGGGTGATGGATTTGGGCTTCGCCAGAACCTGTCCGCGCTCCACTTCCTTCTTCTCAATACCCCGGAGCAAGGTACCGACGTTATCGCCGGCCTGGGCACTATCCAGGAGCTTATTGAACATTTCAATACCCGTAACCACGGTGTCCTTGGTGGGCCGGATACCGACAATTTCAATAGCTTCGTTCAACTTGAGGATACCCCGTTCTACCTTACCGGTAACGACCGTGCCGCGGCCCGGAATGGTGAAGACGTCTTCAATGGGCATCAGGAAGGGCTTCGCCTCATCCCGAATCGGATCGGGGAAGTAGCTGTCCATAGCTTCCAGGAGCTCGTCGACACACTTGATGGCTTCGGCGTTGTCCGGTTCGGTCATGGCCTTGAAGGCGGAACCTTTGATGATGGGGATCTTATCGCCGGGGAACCCGTTGGCGGTAAGAACATCCTTAACCTCTTCCTCGACCAGCTCAATCAGTTCGGGGTCCATGAGGTCTATCTTGTTGAGGAAGACGATCATGTTAGGGACGCCGACCTGCCGGGCCAGGATGATGTGTTCACGGGTCTGGGGCATGACCGAATCCGGGGCGGATACCACCAGGATAGCCCCGTCCATCTGGGCGGCGCCGGTGATCATGTTCTTGATATAGTCGGCGTGTCCGGGACAGTCGATATGGGCATAGTGCCGTTTTTCGGACTGGTACTCCAGGTGCCGGGTATTGATGGTAATACCACGGGCTTTTTCCTCCGGGGCATTGTCGATTTCGTCGTACTTCATGACCTTATCGCCGTACTTCTTACCACAGTGCATGGTAATAGCGGCGGAAAGGGTGGTTTTGCCATGGTCAACGTGACCAATGGTCCCGACATTCATGTGAATTTTTGTTCTATTGAACTTATCCTTCGCCATAACGTGTCCTCCTTACGCTTTTGGGCACATACATTCATTCCTCACTATCCCCATAAGGGGGTTAGGTAGTATAGCCGGCTACTCAAAAGAGTGCAAGCCCTACTGATGAAAAAGAAAACTTTTAAGTCATTTTAGAAAAAGAAGGGGTGACAAGGACAGCAACAACCACACCACGAGGGCCCGGTTCCTGCCATTACATCCACCTTTCTCATCTATAAATAACCCTATCCATCGAAACCCTGAAAAACATACTGCTCTTCAAGGCCCCGCCACGATGATCGGTTTGGAATTTGGAGATTTCCGCGCCGTTTCACCAAACCATTTGCCGCCGAGGGGCTCAAGACCCTTTATATCACAAAAACTCCTGTCGCCTCCCCGATAGCCGCTCAACGCGGGAATCATAGCCCGGTATAACAAGCCGGACCTCTATTTCAAATAACCATTCCGGGGCGAACCCCGAATCGCAACTTTCTTCTATATACTACCAACGATAGTGGGCAAATGCCTTATTTGCTTCCGCCATCTTGTGGGTATCTTCCTTCTTCTTGAAGGCGGTACCGGTATTATTATACGCATCCAGGAGCTCCGCAGCAAGCCGTTCATCCATGCCGTGGCCGGAACGGGCCCGCGCGGCGTTAATAAGCCACCGCATCCCCAGGGCTTCCCGCCGGGTTTCCCGAATTTCAATCGGAACCTGGTAGGTAGCGCCGCCGACCCGCCGGGACTTAACCTCGACATTGGGCTTCACGTTCTCAATGGCCTTGAGAAAAACCTCCAGGGGCTCCTTATCGGCCTTGGCCTGCAGGGTTCCCAGGGCGCCATGAACTATCCGGAGGGCAACGGAACGCTTCCCCTGCCACATCATCCGGTTCACAAACTTAGAAACCACCACACTATTATACTTAGGATCCGGAAGTATCCCCCGGTCCACGGTCTTCTTTTTACGTCCCACGACTACGCTCCTTACGCCTTAGGCCGCTTGGCGCCGTACTTTGAACGGCTGCGCTTGCGGTCTTCCACGCCGAGGGTATCCTTGGCGCCCCGGATAATATGGTAACGGACACCGGGGAGGTCCTTAACCCGGCCGCCGCGGACCAGGACCACCGAGTGTTCCTGCAGATTATGGCCGATACCGGGGATATAAGCGGTTACTTCAGTACCGTGGGAAAGGCGCACACGGGCGACCTTCCGCAGGGCGGAATTCGGCTTTTTCGGGGTAACCGTCATGACACGGGTACACACCCCGCGTTTCTGGGGACAGGACTGCAAGGCCGGTGATTTCGTCTTGGAAGTGACCTGCTGCCGGCCAAAACGAACCAACTGATTTATTGTAGGCATCTACTAAAAACTCCCTTAATTCACATTACAATAGCAAGGACAAAAAAAAAAGTCAAGCGGGGGTGGAAAATTTTCCATTTCCGCAGGGATTTAACGAGTGTATCAGAAAGCGGGGAACTTGCGCAAGGGGGAAGTGAGAAGAATTTGGGGGAATTCGTGAAAATATTTTTTTAATGTATCATTATGATACACCATACTATACCCGTAGCACGGTGCAGGAGTGGCGTTCCTTCATGGAGAGAGAGGTTTTCTTCCGGAACAAGTAACACTCCTTCGTGCCTGCCGGTCCTTGCGTCAAGAATGAGCATCGCTGTTTTTCCGTGCCGTGGACTCCCGGATTATCAGTTTGTAGGGCAGGACCTGTTCCACCTTCGAGATAGGATTCCCGGTGATTGCCCGGTGCAGAGTCCGGGCGGTTTGACCTCCAATCTCCTCCAGGGGCTGGCGTATGGTGGTCAAGCGAGGGATCATATAATCGGCGATTTCGATATCATCGAAGCCAACCACCGAGACATCCTCGGGAACCCGAAGCCCTTCATCCTTCAAAATCCGCATGACCCCTATGGCCAACTCATCGGTGGCGGCATAGATGGCGGAAAAATCCCGGTTCCGCAGCAGAAGTTCCCGCATACTGTACATACCGGATTCCGCCGTATAGTACCGGGCAAACAGTACCCGGCTTGTATCCCGCTCAATGCCCGCCGCATCCAGGGCCTTGTAATACCCTTCCATCCGCTGTTTGCCAAAGGTAAAATCACTGCCGCATATCATATTGATCTTCCGGTGCCCAAGACCGGTGAGGTGGTTTACCGCATCTATGGCGGCATTTTCCTCATCAATATGGATGGAAGCTATGCCGGAAAAGCTAAAGGTTGAGGCTACCACCGGAAGCCGCAGCCGTCCCAGGGCTTCATAAAAGGATCGATCCCGAATCTCCTGGAGCAGAATAACCCCGTCCAGCGTTTCCGACTTCAGACGGGCCAGACACTCCCTTTCGCTCTCGCCGTCAAAGGTTACAAAGAAAAACAGGGTATGGTACCCAAAGGACTCCAAATGCCGCTCTATAATGGAAAAAAGCTGCCGCTGAAACATATTGAAGGTATAGGGAATCACGATACCCACCGTAAAACTGCGCTGCAGAACCATATTTCTGGCGGCCTTATTAGGTACATACCCGGTCTCTTCGATAAGCGCAAGGATCTGTTCCCGCTTTTTGGGGTTTACATACCGCTTCCCGTTTGCCACCCGTGATACGGTGGAAACGGACACCCCGACCTGCTTTGCTATATCCTTGATGCTGATCATAACCCTTTAACCTTACAAATCTGCTCTATCGCCATGATTGAAGCAATTAAAAAAAGCGATTACCGGAACAAAATTCCGGTAATCGCATCAATTACTTATCTTACCATGCGGCGCGTTGTTTACTTCAGATACTCTGCAACATTCGCCTTGGTAACCACCGGGGTGGGGGCGTCGATTTTCTTTTCAACGCTCTTGCCGGCAATGGCATCAAGGGCGTACTGAACGCCCAGGTAGCCCATCTGATCTGCGGACTGAGCTACCGTCGCGAAAAGACCGCCGTCACGGATGGATTCCTTGGCGGAGGTGTTGCCGTCAACACCGACTACCACCGCGGTCTTGCCGGTCTGGGTTATGGCCCGGTAGGCGCCCTCGGCCTGGTCGTCGTTTGAACCCCAAACGGCGTCGATTTCCGATGTTTGAAGTACGTTCTGGGTGATGCTAAAGGCCCGTTCACGGTCCGAATACGCGGGCTGGCGGGAAAGGATGTTCATACCCGCATCGCGCAGCGTTTTTTCAGCGCCGTCAGCCCGGTCGGTCATAGAGGGATTGCCGGGGGCGCCTTCAAGAACGAGAACCTTCGCGCCTGGTTTGAGAACCTTCAGCATTTCCTGGGCGCCAAGAACGCCGATCTGATAGTTGTTACTGCCGATGAAGGTAATGTAGTTCGAGAAATCCGCAGGCATGGGGCTGTCGATAACCACCACAGGAATCTTAGCGGCGCTCGCCTGATTCAGTGCCGAGACTGCGGCAGCGGGCAGGCAGGGAGAAAACACGATGGCGTCGTACTTGCCCTGAATCGCGTTCTGCACCATGTTGATCTGCTCCTCAACACCGTCTTCCGTGGGAGGGCCAAAGGCGTCAATCACCACATTGAAATCCTTACCGGCCTGATTGGCCCCGCCAAGAACGGTCTGCCAATAGGGTGAACTCAGTGTTTTGAGAATAACCGCAACCCTGATCTGTTTGGCGCCTCCGCCTGCCGCTTCCTTGCCGCCGCCCGCGAATACACCGGTGACGCACATCAGTACAACCACCATAACCGAAATAAAACGTTTCATTCCATACCTCCAAGTATAAAATTGAATATTTGTTAGTGAAAAAGCATAGGCCAATTTCACGTAACACCCATACAGAGTCTAGCGCTTTCCTATGTCCTGACGCAATACGTCGATGAATACCGCGATGATAATTACCGCGCCAATGGTAAAGGTCTGCCACGCCGAAGTTACCCCCAAGAGGTTAAGGCCATTCCGGAGAACCGCTATCAGAAGAACACCGACTATGGTATTTCCGATTTTTCCCACCCCGCCGAAGAAGCTCGCGCCACCGATAATAACTGCGGCAATGGCGTCGGTTTCGTAATCAACGCCGGCCAGAGGATACGCCGTATCAACACGGCCAACCAGCACAATCCCTGCCAGGGCCGCCATAGCCCCGCTCATGGCATACACCAGATTGAGAATGGCGTTAACGTTGATCCCCGATAACCGCGCCGCTTCCTTGTTTCCGCCCACCGCGTAGATATAGCGCCCTGTCTTAGTCCGGTTCAGGAAAATATACATCAGCACGTACAGCAATGCCACCAGAAGAATCGAAACCGGAATCGGTCCCAGGCTCGCGTTGCCCAAAAACACGATAGGCTTCTTAAAACCGTACACCGGCTGGGTTGCGGTTACCACCAGGCACAAACCCCGGGCCATCTGTTTGGTACCCATCGTGGAGATGAAGGGATGGGGCAGGCGCAGCTTCGTTAAGAGGAGCCCGTTGAATAAGCCAAGAAGGGCGCCGATGAGGAGGCAGCTGAGCAAAGCCATGTAGGGATTCAGGTTGAAGTTCTTTGCAAAAAGACCCATGCACATGGTTGAAAGGGCAAGTACCGAGCCGACCGAAAGGTCAATCCCCGATGTCAGAATAGCCAGGAACAGTCCTATCGAGACGATTGCATTGACCGCCGCCTGGCCCGCCACGTTCATCAGATTTCCCACCGTCAAAAACCGGGGAGAAACAATTGTCAGAAACACACAGAGTATCAGGAGACTCAAGAGCACCCCAAAGGTGTTCATGTAATCTTTAAAATTCCACCGTTTTGTTCCCTCTATGATTGGTTGTTGTTCCGCCATATTTACCTCATTAAAAAATTAGTTCACCGTTATTCCCGATGCCGCATACAGTATCTTTTCCTGGG
>BNUX01000089.1 GCA_025997675.1 Spirochaetia bacterium
TCCCGACACGAAGTCCGGGGTACCCGTACCTTACGTGAAGGTCCTTGGAACCCTCCTTTCGTAATTTACCCCTCATCAGATTGGTGGAGAAAAGTCATCCGCACCTATGGATGACCCATTCGCACCCACGGATGACCCATCCGCACCTACGGATGACTCATCCGCACCTACGGATGACCCATCCGCACCCACGGATGACTCATTCGTACCCACGGATGACCCATCCGCACCCACGGATGACTCATTCGCACCTATGGATGAGTCATCCGCACCCACGGATGACCCATTCGCACCTATGGATGATAGCGGGGTAGCCCGCAAAGGAGTATATAATGGGAAGAAGAAAGGTGAAGATTCCTCAAAAACACCGGGAAATCCTTACCCTGTGTGAGCAGCAGGTTGCGTACCTGATGATTAACGGAACCGCTATGGGATACCCCCAGGAATTTGTCGACCGGTACGCCGCCGGTGTTGCCATTGCCCGGGTGGCCCTGGGGAAGGTTGATAACAAGGACACCAAAAACCATCAGGACGTGAGGGCCAACACTGCGGCTATTAAGAAGCTGAAGGGGTTTTTGGTCGAGGGTAATGAGCGGTATCTCCTGATCCCTCCCTGTACGGATGAGAACCTGGATAAAATGGGGGCGGCGCCGGAAGCGACCGAGAAAACCAAGGAGAATAAGCCCAAAGGGATAATCCGGATAGGGGTGGAAAACCCCGCCAGATGCCAGGTGAGACTGCGGCTTGACTGGGACCCCACGTCCCAGGCGGATCCCAATGACGAGGAAGCCACCCACGAGATCCACTACCGTCTGGACCGGCCGGGGGTGCTTCCCCCGGCGGGCGGCTACGAGCAGCAGGACCTGGGTCTTGTCATCAACGACCGTAAGCTGCACCTGACCATCAGCGTGCCCCAGGAATATTCCGGCGGCACGATGTATGTGTCGGGCCGCTTCCTCAATCACAGCGGCAAGCCGGGGGACTTCTGCGCGATTGTGGTAATTATTATTACTTAGATTGTTTTTGGAGGGAGGCTACCCAAATAATGGGTAGCCTCCTACTCGATTATTCCGGCTCAGAAGATGAGCCGCACCCCATCCCGGGTAACCAGCGCCCGGCAGCTGCGATCGGAAACGGCGGTGGGAATGCAAATACTGTTTGGGGCGGTAATATTGGAAAATTCTCCCATTTCTTCTATTGATGATGTTCGGGTAAACCATTATATTATGAGGTGCAACAGTTTAGGAGGGCACTATGCTGGCATTTCAAGGTTATTTTCAGTCGGGGCGGTTTGTAACCGATACCCCCGTTCAAATCCCCGAAAGAAAGAAAACCATCGTCACGGTATTAGATGAGAACGTGGACGAGGCTAGGGAACGGAAGGCGTATCAAATGTTATGGGACGAAATAATAGATGAAATAGAAAACTCCGATGAAGTGCTTGAAGGTGAACCGGAATGTTTACACTTTAGAAGTCCTGAAGAAACAGAAGCTCTATGACAACCTATGCTCTTGATACTAACATTGTTTCCTATTTTCTCAAAAAAGATGCAACGATTGTCGCACGGATGCGACTGGAAAATAGCAAGGGAAACCAATTTGTCATTCCTCCAACGGTTTATTTTGAAATCAATAATTGGTTATTGAGAAATAATTCAAAAAACAAGATGACAACATTCGAGAAAATGTATTTTGCTCAAGGCATTGGTGTTATTGATAAAATTGTTTTAGACATTGCTTCAACGGTAAAGTTAAAAATGCAAAAACAGGGCAATGGTATTGAGGATGACGATCTGTTTATTGCGGCCTATTGTTTGAAACATAACCTGCCTCTTGTTACCAATAATACAGATCATTTTAAAAATGTAGAAGGTTTAGAAACTCTAAACTGGGTTGAATAGATAGTATTGTTAATGGTGGATTAGAAGATGAGCCGCACCCCGTCCCGGGTAACCAGCGCCCGGCAGCTGCGATCGGAAACGGCGGTGGGAATGCAAATACCGTTTGGGGCAGTAAAGCAGCCGTCCTTGATTACCCCCTCCACAACCCGTAAACCCCCGAGGTATTGTACCGCCTCATGGTCCGTTTCCGGTGGAAATTCCGGCGTCCCATCGCCGTTGAGGGGGATAAGTTCCCCCTTAAACATGAGGGCAACGGTGTCCCCCATAAGAAAGGCGTCATCCCAATCGTGGGTTGCGATGATCGTGGTGATTCCCGCATTGCACAGTATGGCGAGTATCTCGGCGCGAATATCACGGTGCAGGGATGGATCAAGATTCGAAAAGGGCTCGTCAAGGAGAAGGGCGGCGGGATTTATTACCAGGGCCATGGCAAGGGCGGCACGCTGGACTTGCCCCGCCGAAAGTTCATGGGGGTAGGAGGCAGCCCGTTCGGCAAGCCGTATCAGAGAGAGGTATTCATCCACCCGTTCCCGGATCTCTGCGGCGTTGGTATGCCGTATTTTGAGGCCAAAGGCAATATTTTCCCGCACCGAAAGATGGGGGAACAGCATACCGGGCTGCCGCAGCATCACTGCGCCCCGCCGTTCCGGCGGGAGTGAGTCGACGCTTACCCCGTTAAAACATACCGTGCCTGAATAATTATTGATGATACCGGCGATGGATCGCAGCAGCGATGTCTTCCCCCCGCCGCTTGGACCAATAATGCAAAAAACGGATCCCGGTGTAACCCGGAGATGTATATCCTTAAGGATATTGTTTTTCCCAACCCGCCAACCGAGGGATGAAACCTCTATCTCCGTCATGAAAGGCCCCCCCGGTCCGCAGTAATCCGCTTTGCGGCGGCGGGTAACAATACTACACAGACGCCAAGGGCGATATAAAATACCGTGTATACCGCAGCCGTCGTACGGTTTGAACTTTCAAGGAAGGCGGCCATCCGTATGGAAAAAACAGTATGCTTACCCGTAAGGAAAAAGGCCTCAATGATATACTGCCCATAGGCAACCGCAAAGGCAAACGCAAAGGCGATGGTCACATGGGGAGCGATAAGGGGCAGCTCCACACGAAAAAGGGTCTGCCATGAATTGGCGCCCAGAACAGCAGCGGTTTCCCGGCTCGCCTGTATGCCCCCCCGGTATGCGGAATAAATGACCCGGAACGCGTAGGGAAACGAAAAAAAGAGATAGAGCGAAAACATGGGGAGCCGCATCAGGGAAGGAACATACCAAACCGCCCATTGATGCACCGCAAGGGTCATGCATAAAACCGGAACAAGGGCCGGGAAAAAAAAGAGGGCCTCGAAAAATGGAGCAATCCGTGACCGGCTTTCCGCCAGGGTGCGTGCGGAAACGAGGGAAAGGGCGCAGGAAACAAGGGCTACGGCAATTGCGTATCCGGTGACGCGGAACAACGCCGGAATATCCCCGGAACGCACAATATAACGCCACCCTGAAAGGGTAAAGCTCCGGGGGAAGGGGTCTGAAAGGGACCAGCGGGAAATTACCGTCCACAGTAACAGTGAAACAAATGGCAACACCCCCAACACCATAACGGTGATGCCCGCCAGGGTTCGCGGTATATTATTGTTCTTTCTTTCTTCCATATAACATCACCAGGGCAAGCGCCGCCGCAGAAATAAGGGAAAAAACAAACTCAATCCCACAGAGGGTCAGGGCGAGGGATTTGCTTTCCGCATCCGCTGAATAATACAGCAATACTAAAAGTTCGCCAAGCCCTTTTGGCGCAGAGGGCCCCAGGAACGCGAAGCCTTCGTAGCTGAAAAGGGTAAACTGAAACAGCAGTATGGCCACCCCCGCAAAGGGCCGCCGCCCCAGGGGAAGGAACACCCGCCAAAACATATCCCAACTGCCTACGCCAAGGGTACGGGCGGTCTCCTGAAATTGTTTACGTATGTCAAAAAACACCACCGCCATGGTCAAAAAAACAAAGGGTATCTGTTTGTAAAGACAGGTAATGATCACCCCCAGGCCCAGGGGGTGATACCGTATACCCAGGGTACGCAGGCCTGGATAGAAAACCTTTACAAGATGCGCGGCAAGCCCGCTGTCTCCAAAGGCATTCGCCGCCAGAGACGCTGCCGCCAGATAGGGCAGCATAACCAGTACCTTTGCAAGGATAAGACGGCCCTGAATTTTTTCGCAGAACAGGTACGCAAGAAACGCGCCTGACAGTGACGCTATTACCGATGTAACAAGGGCAATGCAAAGGGAAAATAAAACAGAACTTCTAAACAGGGGCAGCGCCGCAAGGGCATACAAATCGGCCAGGCCGTTACGGCCGCCGCCATGCAGGGCATAGGCCATTCCCGTAACAAGGGGCGCTGCGGTAAGCAGTACGGCGGGCCCAAGGAACAGGGCGCGAAACATCAGCCTTTGCGGCGCAGCGTTCCTCATTTACCGGAGAAGCACCCTTTCCTGCCACAGTTTTTCTATGATCACCACCACATCCCCTGAAAGTTCCGGCATGGCGTGGGCGGCAAGCTCCTCATCCGCAAGCAGCGACCGGTACGCGGCGGGATTCAAGCCCGTTGCGTTGGTGTTGAAAAGGGCCTTCTCCGTTTCGGTAAGCCGCGAAAAATCTATCACCGGCGCATCCCCCCAACCGGAAAGCTTTGCCTTTGACGCCTGCATCCCGGGGGAGAGGGCGGCGTCAATTACCTTAAGAGCCGCCTCCTTCGCCGCGCTGTTCTCCGGTATTGCAAGGAAGTGGGTATTGCTCGGGGTCCCGCTGTCCCACACAAAAGTCCTGGCGCTAAGGGGCCACAGGCCTTCGTTTACCTGGGCGTAACTCTTGTAGGAATTATAATCCATGGTGATATAAATCGTTCCATCCTGAAACAACTCATCAAGCTGGGCCACCGTCTTAGGATAGGTTGCGCCCTTCCGCCAGAGCAGGGGCTCAATAGCATTGAGGTAGTCAAGGACAGGGGCAATCACTCGGGCAATAGCATCGTAATCGGCGGGTACATCCTTTATGGCGTCATACCCGGCAATATCGTAAACAAGGGTACGTAAAAACGCGGAGGCGACAAAATCATCCGACTCCGGGTAGGTAAAGGCGCCGGGGTTGGCCTCTAAAAACGTTTTAAGTTCCCGGGCATTCTTCGGAGGATGCGGAACCTTTTCCGTGTCCGCAGCAAAGATAAACTGCGCCCGCCCCCAGGGGGATTCGGAGCCATCCGTGGGCAGCCCAAAATCATAGCAGTTTTTTTTATCATCAAGATCAAGGTAGGCGCGGGCATTTGGCAGCGTTTCAAGGAAGGATTCATGGAGGAGCCCATTGGCCTTCGCATAACGAAAATTTTCTCCGTTAATCCAGACCACGTCAATGGTTCCCGTAACCCCCGCTTGTTTTTCATGTTCAAGCTTCGCAAGAATTTCGTCAATATTCATGGGGGACCATTGCAGTTTTACTCCGGCGGTTTTTTCAACAAAGGGGGCCAATTCCTCAGTGATCCATTGATTTACCTTAGGGTCTCCTCCCCACCCGCTCATAACGACCATTGGGAGCGAATTCTTTTTTGCACATCCAAAAAAACTTATGAAAACAAAAAGCGCAAGAAATAGTGTTACGGTGCGGAATCCTTTACTCATTATCATACTCCTGTTATGATTTTTCTTTGCGTAAAATTAGGGCCGTCATAAGAGCCCGCTGACAGGCGGTAAAAAGTATCAACCCTGCGCAGAGGTACCCAAGCACATTGAGCACATCCGGGAAAAGCCACATGAGGGAAAATATGATAAAGCCCTCGGTACGCTCCATAAGCCCCGACTGGTAAAAAAAACTTTTTTCGCTTTCCTTTTTTACCAGCGTCCCGGTGAGTAAAAACGCGGTCATGGAAAGAACTATCGACAGGGCGGCGCATAAAAGGGGAAAGGAAGAACCGGGGTGCACTATCCCCAGTGAAAGCAGAATACCAGCCTCAACAATCCGGTCAAAGAAGACATCCAGAAAGGACCCAAGGGGAGAAACCCGCCCGGTGCGCCTGGCAAGGGCGCCGTCGACCGCATCCAGGTACCCTGAAACCCAGAGGGTTATAACCGCCGCCGCCGGAAAAGACAGAAGGTACAGGACGCTCGCCCCAAGCCCTATAAGCAGCGCGAGAACGGTTACGCTCAGGGGGGAAAAGCCCATCGTTTCAAAGACCCGGGCCCCCGCGTCAAATATGAAGGCTGTTTTCTTTCGTACTCCCGTATCCAGCACGTTTATTCCTTTGCGGTTTGTTTCCTGGTAAAGATACTTTTTAGGAGAACCGCAAGCGCGCTAAGCGCAAAGATGATGAGAAGGGCGGTAACCACCAACCGTATGCTTCCTGTCAACATACCGCCCACATAGGAATAGACAATGGTCGCGGGTAATTGCCCAATCCCCGTGGCAATGAGAAACGGCGCCACCTTCATCGCGGTAAGCCCCGCCGCATAGCTTACCACATCAAATGAAACAAAGGGCAATAAACGGCAGATGAGAATCGTGTTTTTTCCATATTGTGCAAAGAATGAATCTATTTGTTTCAACGCAGTCTTGCTGGTTAGTTTAACAACCGCATCCCGGCCTAATATGTGGGCAATGTAAAAGCAAACGGCCGCCCCCGCCATTGCACTGCTCCATGAAAGTATCGCCCCTTTCCACCACCCAAAGATAGCGGCATTAGCGAAGGTGAGCAGGAATGCCGGGAGGGGAGCGGCTACGGATTGTAATATCATCAGCAGAAACGATACCACCACTGCCCAAACGCCAAAGGAACGGATGTAGGCCGCCACCGCCTCCACATTCATAGACGCAAACAGCGCGAAAATAGGGTTCAATGCATTGTGGATGGGCGGCAAAAAAAAGTAACCAAGCACCGCAAAAACAAGAAAGGCAAGTACAATAATTCTGGCCGTCCACTTTTTAACACCCTCTGTTTTCATAAAACCACCTTCTTTATTGTCATTTTCCCCTGCCGGTTATATAACGCAGCAACGCTAACGGATTTCTTTTTAACGCAACATGGCGTGACCCGCCTTCCGGAAGGTATTCCCAAAGCCGCTCCCTAATGATTTCACCGGTTATCCGCGCCGTATCAGAAACATACTGTGCGCAAAGCATCTTGTGTTCCGCACTGCTCCAGACCACATTTTTAGTTAATACCCGGCAGCAAAGCGCCTTATGGTTAGCGCGAAATTTTTCATGCAGTTCCTGTGTTGCCGCATAAACAATCTTTTCTGATTCATAATTTTTAGTACGGCCGGCAATGAGGCCCAGCACCATTACCGCGCCGGTAACGGTACCGCAGCAACAGCCGGATTTTCCCATGCCGGAACCAAAGCCCGTGGCAATCTTGTAGTATTGTGTCTCAAACCCTAAATTGTATACTTCGTTAAATGCACGCAGGATTGCTTCACTGCAATGAAGCCCGTTACGAAAATACTGCAGCGTCAACGCTGTTACTTGAGTTTCTGATGAAACAACCTGCTCGGCGGGCAAAATACACCTCGTACTGATAACCAAGGCGACTCCGAAAAACGCCGGAGCCGCTTGGTAATAGATAACCCTAGTTCAGATTGTCCACTGTTTGAAGTGTTTTGTACACCTCCTGGTCAATTTGCTGTTTGGTACCCGCCCATGCGCTGAAACTTCCGTTATAATTACAGGCATTGTCATACCCGGCGGCCAGTACCATAATAGCCGCAAGACCGGAACGGATACCGCCGGTACAATAGGTAACAACCGGCGTGTCCGGCTCGAAGCCGACAGCCTGTAACCGGGCTCGCACCTGTGCGGGACTCAGGAAAAACCCGTCCGGCGTATAAAAATCTTTAAACCAGATATGCTTTGCCCCGGGAATGCGGCCCTTTGACGCCTCCCCGTAGTTGATGGCCCCCGCATATTCCTGGTCTTCCCGCACATCCAACACATTCACGGCGCCTAACCCATTCACTACATCCTGGGTACTTGCACATAACCCCATGTTTGGATTGGGGGATGGCCCGCGGACCGGCGTTGTTTTTGCCGCATCTTTGGTAATTTCGCCCCCCGAGGCTTCCCATGCGTGTATCCCGCCATTCAACAGGTACGTATTGTTCAGGCCAAACACTCTGAATGTCCATAGCTGGCGGCCTTCCTCACCCCAACCGGCAACACTGTCGGTGTAGATTACCACCGGTTTTGTTCCGTCTATTCCAAGGCTGCCAAAATATTCCGACAACTTTTCATTGTTCTGAATGACGCCCCATTCCCCACTGTCCTGTTTTACCGCCATATTAGACCACTCCTGCCATGCCGCGCGAACCGCCCCCGGCAGATGCCCTTTTTTGTACTCCCCCTCATCACGGGCATCCAAAACGATAACCGAGTTGTATTGTGACTTCAGTTTATCGACGGACCACACAAAGCTGTCAAACCGCTCCTGATCCCCGGCCTTGGCAACCGCACCGGCGGGGACCGGCAGGACGTTCCCATTGGTACGGATAGCCCGTGTCGCGCCATCCGCACTTTGTACCGGCGCCGCATCCTTCTTTCCCCCGGCCCAAACAGGCAGGGTCAGCGCTACCAGTATCAGGGCGCTGCAAATTTCCTTACGCATAATAAAACCTCCTTAATACTATCTTCCCCTATGTTATCCCAAAGGAGTTTTTTTGTCAAGACCGCCTGCCCCGAAAATCAAACCGGCAATTATATTATTTAGTACAGCGCCTAATCCAAGTAATAATCCAACATAGTAATAATCCCGGTAATTTTCAGTAGTATTGGTAATTAAATATATCAGACAATACCAATTAATAAAAACAGTAATAATAAAAGCGATCACCTGGTAAATTTTCTTTTTTTGCAGCCTGATGAAATTAATCAGACATACTATTAACAAGATACCGGTAAGACTTAGTATAAGGTATTTAAGTAAGCCAAGCGGTACGAGTGCCTCATACTTATGATTTAAATAAATAACATGGCGATACATCCCCATTTTCCTAATGGTAAAATGATGAAATAAATAAGCGCCAATGAATAAAACCAATTCTATTGGCGCCAGGATAATAATAAGACTAGTATTTAGCCGCTTTATCATTAGGCAGCTTTTCTACCGTAGTATAAACAACACCGGGCTTATTCGGATCACCAACCTGAACTTCAAACTCAGGCTTCATTTGCCATTGGAACCAACCGCCGTCATATAATTCCATGTTGGTATAGCCATTCTGATACATAATTAAGAAAGGAATTGTAGCCCGCCAGCCGGTACCGCAATAAAATGCCAACTCGTTATCCAACGTAAAATCAACATCACTCCATAGATCTTTTAGTTGCTGCAAATTAATGTACGTATTATCATCATTGACATACTCATCCATACTATCCGAGTCACGGCCGGATTTACCCCAAACAGCCCCTTTTGGCTCACCGGCTTTGTCAATATACGAATAGCCGCTGGTTTCTCCACAAAACTCTGTATAGGAACGAATGCTAACCAACTTAAAGTTCGGATCGGTTTTTAATTTTCTTTGCGCGTCGTCAATAGAAATCCAATATTCAGGATGAACGGGAACAACCGCTTTAAAATCACGTACCGCAGTTGGATTGTTCGCTTTCGTTTCTAATTCAAAACCTGCTTTTTTATAGGCGTCTATTGCGCCATCTAAAATTTTGACATTTTCAACGCCCGCCCATAGATATGCATACGCAATACGCGCCGTTCCTGAAACATCGGCGCCATATAGGATCACCGTGGTGTCCTTCGTAATGCCCAAATCTAACAAAGACTTTTCTACATCCTTGGCAGATTTCAAATTCCAGTCAGGTTCTTCTTCGATACTGGCAATATCAACATGGATTGCCCCGGGAACATGACCGCTGTTGTAGTCGGGACTTTCTGCGGCACTACCCCAGTTAGCTTCAAGAATAATATAATTGCCGCTCTCCTTTTGCTTTTTGTTGATGACACTATTAACCCATTCCGGGCTAACAAAAACAGTCTTTGTATCAACCGCACCGGCATCGGCGGTACGATACTCTGCCGATTTATTCGCTTTGCAGCCGAATACCATAATGGCCGCCAAAATAATTAACGCTTTCTTGTACATTGTAAGATCCTCCTCTTTGATTTGATCAGTATAAAGAGCTTTTCCGGAAATGTCAAGTGAATGTTATGCATACTGGGCGCCCGGTTTAGATAGACCGGGCGCTTGCTTTTTGGTTTATAGTCTATTGATTTCTACTTTATAAAATTCAATTTTAGTATCTAACTTGTTAAGATGTTCTTGTAATTTTTCAATTTCATTTTTAAGAACACCCCTGTGTTTTATGAGCATTTCCATGCGTTCCGGCATAGTCGGATCGCCATCGGCCCTTAATTCAGCATATTTTTGAATTTCTTTAATAGGCATCTTTGTATCTTTTAAGCGTTTTATAAATTGTATCCAAGTAACATCATTTTCAGAATAACACCGTTGCCCGTTGGATTTACGATTAGGCAGAATCAAATTTTCCTGTTCATAATAGCGCAATGTATGTATACCTAAACACGTAAGCCTTGAAAATTCCCCAATCGAATATTCCATACTCTAGATTATAGCGTATGAAAAAAATTGTTTCAAGAGTAAAAAACTCAAATTTCTTTCAGAAAACACTTGACCTCGAGTTCACTCTAGCTTGTATCTTCTAAATATAATCTTTATCAAGGAGGTTTTCCAATGGAAAACACACGCTTTCAGAAAGGGACAGACAGGTTGAACGAGGTAGACGGCAGTGCGGGGCAAAATGTTATTGCTTCATTGGAAACAATAGCGCCGGATTTGGGTAAATACATCATTGAATTTGCCTTTGGGGACATTTACTGCCGAACGGGGCTTTCTTTACAGGAAAGAGAGCTTATAACCATTACCAGTTTGTTGACGGCAGGAGCTTGTGAGCCGCAATTAGCGGTTCACATTAACGGATCATTGAATGTGGGTATAACACCAGAAAAAGTGATTGAAACTTTTATTCAATGTATACCCTATACCGGTTTTCCAAAAGTGCTTAATGCCGTCAATGTTGCAAAAAAAGTATTTGCGGAGAGAGAAATCAAGGAGGGAAAATAGTATGTTAAAACTAATGCTCAATGTTGTTCTTTTGGTTTTTTTTGCCATAGGACAGGGCAATGCACAGGGAAAAACGGCTGAGTGGGTATTGGAGAAAACGTATACAGGTTTTCGTTCTCCCACCGGAATTGCTGTAGACCGTGAGGGGAATTTGTATGTTTCAAACTGGAGCGGAGGCAGCGTCACGAAAGTAGACACAAAGGGTAATCATACTATTTTCGCTGATAACATGGGGTCACCGGCTGGCATAGCTTTTGACGATAACGGTAATTTGTACGTTGCCGACTATTCACAAAATGTGATTTACCGTATTGCGAAAAATAAAAACAAAATTATTTTCGCAAGAGGGTTGCATACCCCTACAGGAATATCGTTCAATAAGAAGGGAGAATTGTTGGT
>BNUX01000090.1 GCA_025997675.1 Spirochaetia bacterium
GCGGGCTATTTTGTACAAACGCGGGCTATATCTATCACGATACGGCTAAAGCGATCAGTGTACCGCGCTTTTCGCCGGTGTGCGCCACTATTCGGCAATCTCTGCGGATTTTGGTTAATATATCTGCGATCAGGGGTTTACCGAGAACGTTCGGGGGTCTGTGCGTTTATCCTGCGGCTATACGGCCCGCCCTTTGCTATACCTCCAGGGTGTGGTATAGTGGGGGTTGGGAGGGCCATATGACCTTACAGGAAAAACTGGCGATACGCGTTAAGAGCATTGAGCTGAAAAAGCAGGGCAAACCTGAGGAAGCGACCCGCTTAGCGCGGTCAATTCCAATGCCGCCGTGGCTTGCGGAGTGGGGAAAGAAGTATATGGGGGCTGATTTCCTCATTAATGGCGGCTGGGACTTATCGGAAGCGGAGGAAGCCTTTGGACGCGATTGGCTTACTCGATAGGATAACCAAAGCAGTAATTGCTATTGCCGCAGGACGCCGGGGCTTGGAGACCGAAGGCAGCACAGAAGCGGGGCGTGTTTCGTATCGGGATAGATATAGCCCGCGTTTGTACAAAATAGCCCGCGTTTGTACAAAATAGCCCGCGTTTGTACAAAATAGCCCGCGTTTGTACAAAATAGCCCGCGTTTGTACAAAATAAACCGCGTTTGTACAAAATAGCCCGCGTTTGTACAAAATAAACCGCGTTTGTACAAAATAGCCCGCGTTTGTACAAAATAGCCCGCGTTTGTACAAAATAGCCCGCGTTTGTACAAAGTAAACGGCGTTTGTACAAAGTAAACGGCGTTTGTACAAAGTAAACGGCGTTTGACAAGATGCGCGCTAAAAATTGGGGGAATTTGACTAATTGATACGTTTTCGCCCCCATGGCTGCTAATTTTTTCCGCCTCCTTTTCTATGCGTTTATCCTGGGATTGAGGGTACTGGTATTGACATTATTCTGCAATTTTACCATGCTGCCGCTCATGGTGAGGGTTCCCGCTACGGTAATCAGGGCGGCTTGTGCGGACAGGCCGCCGCCGTCAAGGGTGAGGGCCGCCAGGAGGAATATCATTGTATAGGTGATGCCGGCGCCCCGGCGCTTGTCTGCTCCACTCATTCCGTATTTTGCCCTCAGATATTATCGGTATAATCTGCTCAATTCCTCATGATACACCGTTTCCTCCCGAGGGGAATAGCAAAGGGCGGGGCATTCCGCGCGCCATGCTCCCCCGCGCCGCTTAGGACCAGGGATCGTTCGGCCCCAGAGTGGTCTCCCTTGCCTTGCCGGCGGTAACCTTATTGTCATCATACACTGCGGCGCCGGTGGCGGCTGTATTGGGGGCGTCCGGCGGGATCGGCGGGGTCGACGAGGGAGGGCTTGCTCCATCAGTCCCATAGATGATCGTGTTCAGGTTCTTGTCGAATTTACCGGTACTCCTCACATACACCCCGCCTCCGTTAACTCCGGCACTGTTCCCGGTGATAGTGGCGGTCTCCTTCATGGTAAACGTGCCGCCGCTGTACACATACACCCCGCCCCCATTGCTTCCGGCAGTGTTCTCGGTAATGGAGGAACTGCCGTCCATTTTTAACGTGCCGCCGTCCTCCACATACACCCCGCCCCCGCTGTCTACGGCAGTGTTCCTGGTAATGGCGGCATTGTTGTTCATGGTAAAACTGCCTCCAACTACCGTTAACCCGCCGCAATTGCCGTCTACATTTGAGGTGGCCTTGTTCTCTTTGATGGAGGAATTACCGCTCATGCTGCCATTGGTATTAATTATAAACACTCCGCCACAAAGGCCGGCACTATTCCCGGTGATAGTGGCGGTATCTCGCATGGTAAATATACCCTTCTCCACATACACGCCGCCAGCCCGGACAGCAGTGTTCCCGTTGACGGAGGAATTGCCGCTCATGGCAAACATACCTTCCAACATCGTCACCCCGCCGCCGATCACGTCACCGGGATCGGTGACGCGATTCCCGGAGATGGAACCCCCTGACATCAAAAAGCTGCCCCCTTCGGTAAACACCCCGCCGCCGCTGAACATGGCGTCATTTCCGGAGATGGAACCGGCTCCGGACAGGATAAAACTGCCGTCGACCATAAACACCCCCCCGCCGTAGAAGGCCGTATTCCCGGTGATAGTTCCGGCCGACATGGTAAACATACCGCCACTCACATTCACCGCGCCGCCTATCGTATCATAAGCGTCGGCGGCGTAGCCATAGGGGTCATTATTATTGTTATTATTCGTCAGGGTTACCGCATTGCCGCTCATGGTGAGGGTTCCCGCTACGGTAATCAGGGCGGCTTGCGCGGACAGGCCGCCGCCGTCAAGGGTAAGGGCAAGGGCTCCCCCCAATTCCAGGGAACCGTCGACGGCTACCGTAATAAGGCTGCCGGTATGGCTGCCCCGGCGTATGGTCCGCGCCGCTTTTCCGGCTATCAACCTGACATGTTTCCCGCCGGGGATGGACACCGCCGCCGTGAGGTCTATGTCCGCAACCACGGCGATGGTGTCCGCTGCGGCCGCCGTGCCTCCGGCGGCATCCACGGCTTCCTGGAGGCCGGAATAAAAGACACCGCCATTAGCCATGAGGTATACAACCATGCCGTCGGGTATGTTATCGGGTATGCCGCCGGATATGCCGCCGGATATGTCGCCGGGTATGTCGTCGGGTATGTTGTCGGGGATCCCCTCCTCCCCATCCTCCCTGAGATGGTCTGCAATATACCGCTCCAGGGACTGGTTGAAGTTATTACAGCCGGAAAGGAGAACCGCCAGGAGGATAATCATGCGCTTGCCTGCTCCACTCATTCCGTATTTCGCCCTCAGATAGTATCGGTATAATCTGCTCAATTCCTCAAGCTCTTCGGCCTATTTACTTAAAACAATGGTTGCGCAAACATCACATAAGGGGAAGTAGGGTATGTTAAATTCCCCGGCATACCTTTCCACCGCCGCCTTTCCCCCATACACATCCCCATTACAATCGTGGACAAAAATGTAGCCGCCCTTTTCCAGCCGGGGGTAGAAATACACAAGCCCCTGATATATCGGCTCGTACAAATCCGCATCAATACTCACAAAGGCAAATTGCTCCTCAAGGCCCTTTGCTGTTTCCGGAAAATACCCTTTCCTGACGATACAGGTATCCCGGTACTTCATTTTATCCAAAACCATCTCAACGCTGGTATTGGTAAAATCACTTGCCACTACCGCCTTTGAGAAATTCTGCGCCCGTTCCGCGTTTACATCACGCTGGTCAAAGCCCTCAAAGGTATCAAACAAAAACAATGTTCTGTCGGGGAAACAGATATTGATTCTTTTCGCAAAATCACCCTTATACACCCCCAACTCCGCAACGCAGCCGGGTACTTCTCTTTCACGTATCGAATTTGCAACGAGTAATAACGATGCATACCGGACCGCATCGTTTGTGGTAAAAATTTTTACTATCCAGGAAAGTACGATGTTTCTGATAACCCTTATAACCGCTTCCAATTTTAGTACCTCCCCTGCACTATACGGGGAAAAACCTGCTCTGTATACCGTATTTACGGGTAGAACGGAGGAAATGCGGCTAATTCGGGAGCCCTTCCCCCAAAGCCCTTAACCAGGGTATAGTAGATGTATGGCAACTACCACGGACGATAAAAAAATTATTTATTCCATGCACCGGGTTTCAAGAAAGCACGGGACCAGGCAGGTACTCAAGGATATCAATCTTTCCTATTTTTACGGGGCCAAGATCGGCGTTATCGGCCTGAACGGGTCGGGGAAGTCGAGCCTCCTCCGGATTCTCGCGGGGGTGGACACGGAGTTTTCCGGGGAGACCACGGTGAGCCCCGGCTTTACCATCGGGTTTCTGGAACAGGAGCCGGTACTGGCGGCGGGGAAGACGGTAAAGGAGATTGTTTCCGAGGGGGTCCAGGAATTGATGGACCTCCTGGCGGAATTCGACAAGGTGAGTGAAGCCTTTGGCGATGCGGATGCGGATTACGATAAGCTGGGGGCAAAACAGGCGGCGCTCCAGGAGAAAATCGAGGCGTCAGATGGGTGGAACCTGGACAGCCGGCTGGAACTGGCTATGGATGCCCTGCGCTGTCCCCCGGCGGACCAGGTGGTGGATGTCCTTTCCGGGGGCGAGCGGCGAAGGGTGGCCCTCTGCCGGCTCCTCCTCAAAAAGCCGGACATCCTGCTCCTGGACGAGCCCACCAACCACCTGGACGCGGAGACCGTGGCCTGGCTGGAACGGCACCTGCGGGAATACGAGGGCACGGTTATCGCCGTCACCCACGACCGCTATTTCCTGGACAATGTGGCCGGCTGGATTCTGGAACTGGACCGGGGCGAGGGGATTCCCTGGAAGGGGAACTACTCGCTCTGGCTGGAACAGAAGCAGGCCCGGATGGCCCAGGAGGAGAAGGGTGAGAGCGAGCGGCGGAAGACCCTGGAGCGTGAGCTTGAGTGGATACGCATGAGCCCCAAGGGACAGCACGCCAAGAGCAAGGCCCGTATCACCCAGTACGAAAAGCTTTTCCAGGACGATGAACGGGAGAAGGTGCGGGAGAATAGAATTACCATACCGGCGGGGCCGAGGCTGGGGCAGCTGGTTATTGAGGCCAAGGAGCTTGCCAAGTCCTTTGGGGACAAGCTGCTTTTTCAGGACCTGGAGTTTACCGTGCCGCCGGGGGCCTGTGTGGGGATCATCGGGCCGAACGGGGCGGGGAAGACCACGTTGTTTAAGATTATCACCGGACAGGAAAAGGCGGATGCCGGGGAACTCCGGCTGGGGGACAGCGTCAAGCTGGCCTATGCGGACCAGATGCGGGAAAGCCTGGACGGGGAGAAGAGCGTCTGGGAGCAGCTTTCCGGCGGGCTGGACATTATCAAGCTGGGTGGCACTAAGGAAGTCAATTCCCGGGCCTATTGCGCGTGGTACAATTTTTCCGGCGGGGACCAGCAGAAAAAGGTGTCGGTGCTGTCCGGGGGCGAGCGGAACCGGCTGAACCTGGCGATGATGCTCAAGGAGGGGGCCAATGTGCTCCTCCTGGACGAGCCCACCAACGACCTGGACGTGAACACCCTCCGCGCCTTAGAGGAAGCGGTGGACACCTTCGCCGGGGTCACCCTGGTGATAAGCCACGACCGCTGGTTCCTGGACCGGATAGTCACCCACATCCTGGCCTTTGAGGACGGGGAAGTGGTCTGGTACGACGGGAACTGGTCCGAATACGCCGAATGGCGGCGGCAGAAGCTGGGCGCCGAGGCGGACCGGCCCCACCGCTACGTGTACCGGAAACTGGAACGGTAAGAACACATGTCTCCGGCCACTTTGCCGAATCTTGGGGGACGCCGCCGGCTCTGTGTGGTGGGTCTTGGGCGGCTCGGTTCGGCCTACCTGAATTACCGGGGCTTTGACTCCGGTGAGTTTGAGCTGGCCGCCGGGTTTGATACCAATGTGAACCGGGTAGAGATCCTCAAATCCCCGGTCCCCCTGTATCCGGCCTTTAAGGTGCCCGAGGTGATTTCCCGGTTCGGCATAGAGCTGGCCCTGCTCTGCGTCCCCGCCGATGCCGCCCAAGCCGCCGCGGAAAAACTGGCCGCCGCAGGCATACGGGGTATTGTCAATTTTGCCCCCGTCGTGTTACAACTGCCCCCGGAGGTTGCGGTACGCAATGTGTACATAATAGACGAACTGCGGGCTTTAGCGGTTACATTACATAAATAGTTTTACTGATAGAGGAGTTTTTCATGCGCGTGTACAATTTTTCCCCCGGCCCCTCAGCCCTGCCCCTGCCTGTCCTTGAACGTGCGGCGGCGGAAATGACCGATACCAATGGCACAGGCCAGTCGGTGATGGAGATGAGCCACCGGTCCAGGGACTTCAAGCCCATCATCGAAAAGACCGAGGCCCTGCTCCGGGAGTTGATGGGTATCCCCGCCAATTACAGGGTGTTGTTTCTCCAGGGCGGCGCCTCTCTGCAATTTTCCATGGTCCCCCTTAACCTTGCGGGGGTTGAACCCAAAAGCGCTTCCTTCGTGGAGACCGGCGTCTGGGCAAAGAAGGCCGCCGAGGAAGCGTCCAAGTATCTTGAGGTGCATACCCGGGGCAGTTCCAAGGACAAGGGCTACACCTACATACCCGCGCCGCTTCCTCCGGAGCCCGGTGACGCCTATTACCACATCACCCTCAACAACACTATTGTGGGCACCAGGTGGGCCAGCCTGCCGGACACTAATACTGTGCCATTAGTTGCGGATATCTCAAGCTGCATCCTTTCGGAACCCCTGGATGTTTCCCGTTTCGGCATCCTCTACGCCGGGGCGCAGAAAAACCTGGGGCCCGCAGGAACCACGGTGGTGATAATCCGGGAGGACCTCATCGGCCACGCCCCTTCATGGACTCCGGCGATGCTCCGTTACGACATTCACGCGGCGGAGGGCTCCATGTACAACACGCCGCCCTGTTACGGCATCTACATCATCGGCCTGGTCCTGGAATGGCTCAAGGGATTGGGGGGCGCAGCCGCAATGGGCAAACTGAACCGCGAAAAGGCGGACCTGTTTTACGCCCACCTTGAAAGCTCAAAGCTGTTCCGCTCCCCGGTGGAAAAATCCAGCCGCAGCCTTATGAACATCCCCTTTGTCAGTACCCTCAGCGATGCTGAGCGCCGGGCGGATCTGGACACCCGGTTTGTTAAGGAGGCCGCTGCCAAGGGCTTAGTAAACCTGGCGGGCCACCGGCTGGTGGGGGGAATGCGCGCCAGTATTTACAACGCCATGCCCATTGAGGGGGTGAAGGCCCTGATTCAATTTATGGAGCAATTTGAGGTTAGCCATGTTTAGAATACGTACCATGAACAAAATATCCCCTCTGGGCCTGGAACTGTTTCCCCGGGACCGGTATGAAGTGGCCAGCGGGATTCCCAACCCCGACGCCATCCTGGTGCGGAGCGCGGACCTCCACAACACGGATATTCCCGAAACGGTAATCGCCATAGCCCGGGCCGGCGCCGGGGTGAACAACATCCCGGTATCCCGGTGCAGCGACCGCGGCGTGGTGGTCTTTAACACACCCGGCGGAAACGCCAATGCGGTAAAGGAACTGGCGATAGCATCACTGCTGCTATCTTCCCGGAAGATTTTGCCGGGGATCAACTGGAGCGCCACCCTTGCCAACAGCGCCGACGAGGTTCCGGAACTGGTAGAGCAGGGGAAGTCCCAGTTTGAGGGGCCTGAGATCCGGGGCAAGACTCTGGGCGTGGTGGGCCTGGGCGCCGTGGGGGTAATGGTTGCCAACGATGCTATTGCCCTGGGGATGGAAGTTATCGGCTACGACCCCTTCATATCCGTGGACGCCGCCTGGAACCTGTCCCGAGCGGTACAGCGGGCGGAAACCCTGGAGGGGCTCCTGGCCCGCGCCGACTACGTCACCCTCCACATCCCCCTCAGCGATACTACCAAGGGGCTGCTCAACGCCGAAAAGTTCCGGCTCATGAAGAAGGGCAGCCGGGTTATTAACCTAGCCCGGGGGGGGCTGGTCAACGAGGGCGACATCATCGCCGCCCTCTTAACAGAAAAACTCGCCACCTACGTTACGGATTTTCCCACAGCGGAACTCTTGGCCTGCAAGAAGGTTATCTGCATACCCCACCTTGGGGCCTCCACCCCGGAAGCGGAGGACACCAGCGCGGTTATGGCGGTGCAGCAGCTCATGGATTTCCTGGAATCCGGGGGCATCAAAAATTCGGTGAACTACGCCCGGTGCCGGCTGGATCAACGGGCGCCCTGGCGGCTCCTGGTGATAAACCGGAACATCCCCAACATGGTGGGGCAGATCACCACCATCCTCGCGGGGATGCACATCAATATTATGGATCTTATCAACCACCACCGGGATGAATACGCCTACAATATTATTGATACGGAACAGAAAATCCCCGGCGAGGCATTGACTCAGCTAAAGGCGGTGAACGGCATCATCCGGGTACGGACCATAGTTAATCCTTCACCCTGAGTAAAACTTCAATCATCTGGTACACCACATCCTGATACTTGGACGGCAGTTCTTTAAATAACCCAACAAGTTTGGTAAACTTTTCGTCGGGGTTTTGGGTGAACATTTCACCCTCTCCGGTGGTCAGCCATGTCTCGTTTACCCCGAATTCGGCAATTATGAGTTTGATGAGGCGTCCGTTCACCTTTCGAATATCGGTCTCGATACCCGCTATGTAACTGCTGGAAAGCGATAAAATGGTGGAGAAATTCCTTTGGGATAAATCCAGGGCCTCTCGAACCTGTTTTACCCGTTGATTAATCAATTCACCCATGATTTCAATATAGTAGGGTAAAGATTATTCTACAAGCATTCGCAAAATTCATAATTGACATGGTTATATAATAATATTATAATAATCATAATATAATCACAACAAGGGGGTGGATGCATGATGGAAGATGCCAAAGTAGCACGGTTATGGTCAGATTTTCATCGTCTTTCTGAAGAGCATAAGCGTTTGATTCTAAAGGTTACCGAAATAATTGCATGCCAGGAAATAGCAGGGGTAGATTCGGGCTCCGGAACGGGTTCTCACCTACCGGAAACAAATACTTTCCAAGAAAGGAAATAGTGTTATACTGCGGGTTATGCTTTGACACTCGCCCCCGGTATGTGCTACCATCCCTTCCATGAATAACGAAATCCATGTTGTAACCGGTGCAAGCGGCCGCATCGGCCTTGCCCTCTGCGCCGAACTCCACGCCCGGGGCTTGTACGTCCGGGCGCTGTATTACCGGGGTGAGCGGGTTGTCCCCTACCTCAAGCGCTATGCCGACGAGGTAGTATTTGCCGACATCACCAAGCCGGAATCCATCGGCGCAGCCCTTGAGGGGGCGCGTTATGTTTACCATTTAGCCGGCATCGTTTCTATTGCCAGTAAAATTGACGCGAACATCAGGGCGGTCAATATTGACGGTACCCAAAACGTTATTGACGCGTGTCTTGCCTGCGGGGTAAAACGGTTGATCTACACCGGCACGATTCATACCCTGCCCTTTTCCGACAATACCACTGTCCTGCGGGAAATCCCCCGGTTTGAGCCCGACAAAGTTTCCGGCGCCTACGCGGTAAGCAAGGCGGCGGCTTCCAACCTGGTCCTGGACGCGGTGCATACACGGGGTTTGGATGCGGTAATCGGTATGCCATCGGGGGTCGTCGGCGGGTTTGAATTGAAGCGTTCCAACTTCGGGCAAATGGTGGTCGATGTCGCCGAGCGCCGCCTGCCGATCTATATCACCGGCCGTTACGATTTTGTGGACGTAAAGGATGTGGCGAAGGCCCTGGCGGATCTTGCGGACAAGGGTGTTACCGGTGAGAGCTATATCCTTTCCGGGAATATCCTTTCGGTAAAGGAACTGGTGGAGACATCCGCCCGGGCCGCCGGGGTAAAGCCGTCGAAACTCTGTCTGCCCCTGGCCTTCGTAAAACTGTTTGCCGGTATCGCCGAGACCATTTCCCTTGCCAGGGGACAAACATTAATGTTCACCCCCTACGCCCTAAAAGTTTTGGGTGATAACTGCAACTTCTCCCACGAAAAAATCACCGCCCTTACAGGTTATGCACCCCGCCCGGTAACTGATGCGTTGAAGGATCAGGTGGAATTTTATTTTGAGGTCTACAAGAAAAATGACTAAGATTTACTACTTTAGCGGTACGGGTAATACCTATTGGTCGGCAAAGAAACTGGTCGAAAGGATCGGCGATGCGGTGATTGTACCGATAAGCCGGGAAATAAAGCAGCCCGATGTCCGTATCGAAGCGGACGCAGTGGTGTTTATGTTTCCCGCCTACGCCTACGGGATGCCGACGATGGTACGCCGGTTCCTGGAAAAAGCCGAAATCCACGCGGAGTACCTCGCCGCATTGGTAAGCTACGGCTCTTCCCCGGGCGGCGCACTGGCTGAAGCGCGCAGGGTCCTGGGCCGGAAAAAACTGATCCTGAACTATGGGGGGCGCATTCCCGCAGTGGAAAATTACATCCCCATCTTCGGCGCACAAAAAAAAGAATTACGGGAAGAGCGGCTCGCCCTGCAAGAGGGGGCAACCGAACAGGCGGCCGCAGCAATTATATCACGGGCAAGCAACAGGGTCATGATGTTCCGGCCCTTCGCCGGTTTTGTAAGCGCCCTCTTCCACATCGGCTGCCCCAGGATGGGCCGTCTCTTCCGTGTTACCGCCGATTGTAACGCCTGCGGCTTTTGCGCACAGATTTGCCCCGCCGGAGCGATCACCATGACGAAGGAAGGCCCGGTTTTTCAGAACGGCTGTGAGCAATGCCAGGCCTGCCTGAACTTCTGCCCCCAAAAGGCTATCATCTTTGGGCGGCTGAAGCAGGACACGGAGCGGTATCATCACCCGGAAGTGGCGGCGGGGGAATTGTTCAGTAGCCGTGCGGCCATTTCATTTCCCTGAGCAATGCGGGCACCCGTCTCCTTGACGGCAGGCGCCCTTCACCGGAACTTTCCCGCCGCCGGAACAGCAGGAAGGCCGCCTACTGCGGAAGGTTTTAACGATACGCATCCCCACAAAGGCCGCCGCCAGGGCTACCACCGCAATAATAATACCGGTTTCTGCCACAGTATTCATAACAGCGCTCCTAAACCAAAGAGACTCCCAAGCTGGTAGACGATGGTGCAGAGAACCCATCCCAGGGCCAGGAGAAACACTACTTCAAAGCCCAGCCACTTCCAGCCGATTTCCGCCCGGATAGTAGCCAGGGCGGCGAAACAGGGGGGAATGATCAGGGTGAAGAGCATGAACACAAACGCTGAGAGGGGGTTCATGTCCGGGTCACCCCGTATGGCGTCCCGAAGGCCCTCGCTTTCCTCGGTTTCTTCCACCCCTACCCGGTAGAGGATTCCCAGGGTGGAAACGATGACTTCCTTGGCGGCAAAGCCCGTCACCGATGCGGCGGCCAGTTTCCACTCAAAGCC
>BNUX01000091.1 GCA_025997675.1 Spirochaetia bacterium
CAATTCCTTCCGCACTATCGTTATCATAAAAGGAATGCTGAAAAAGAATGATGTAATCAGACGAGGGAAGATGAGTAAAAAGAGCACGGGAACACTCGAAATAGCAGATTTATATATTGGTGACGGCCATATTGTCGGAGTGACGGCAACTATATTGACGGGGCGGCGGCACAGCATGGGGAAATCAATCTTATTTTAGGAGCAAAATACTGTTACCATAGGGTGTACTATGGAACATCCCCAACCACATCAGGCTGGAAAGTTTAGCTACATGACTACCGCTCCGGTTGAAAAACTGGTGGTGCGTTTGGGCATTGTATGGGCATCTTCGCCCCCCGCATCATCGCCCTGTTCCGCAGTGATGATCCGGAACTCATCGCCATGCCTTTCCTGGGCTGGGTGATGATATGCAACATGATGACCCAGACGATGGGCAGGGCTCGGATAGCGAGTCTCCTGGCATTTGTCCGCCAGGGACTGTTCCCCGTGCTCTTTTTACTCATCTTCCCTCGTCTGATTACATCATTCTTTTTCAGCATTCCTTTTATGATAACGATAGTGCGGAAGGAATTGAAGGACCATTCAGGTAAACAGTATGGGAAAATACGATTATCAATTGGACATGACTGTCCAGAACGATTCACACACGATGATTTTAAGACAGGTATTACCTGATAGCCGCGTTTTTGAGTTCGGACCGGCCGGCGGTTTTATGACCCGGTATATGAAAGAAACGCTTAACTGCGATGTATTTATTATCGAGATTGATGAGGCATCGTACATCAATGCGATACAGTATGCGTATGACGGCTACTGCGGTGATATTGAGAAGTTTGAGTGGAAAAACAAATTAGCTATGGCTCCCCAATTTGATTTTGTCATTTTTTCCGATGTAATTGAGCATCTGGTGAATCCTGAACCGGTAGTAAAAGAGGTATTAGAATATTTAAAGTTCGATGGGAAGGTTCTTTTCTCCGTACCGAATATTGCCCATAACGCCGTTATTATTGATTTGATAAGAAATAAGTTTATTTACCGGACTACCGGCTTGCTTGATTATACGCATCTGCGCCATTTCACCTATGACAGTTTATGTGAGTTAGTAGGAAAATGCGGATTAGTCCCGTATATTCAGGATGGGACGGTGATTCAATTATCCGAAAGTGAATTTAATAATGATTACCGGGATGTCCCTCCCGCAGTGGAAATGGAGTTGGCGAAAAAGGAATTTGGTACCGTCTATCAGTTTATATTTATTTGTGTAAAGCATGATTACTATAAGTATAATTCCGATTCCATTACCATACAGCGGAAAATTAAGGACATCCCGCATACCGAGCAATTGAAACTCTATGCTGAAGTCAACGGTCAGTTTACCGAGCACCGCACCGTCGAGACGCAATATACGTTTGGCTATAATACATTGGAATTTGATGTTCGTGATTATGGCGTTAAGCGGTTTCGTGTTGATTTTGCAAACAGACCCTGCATGGTGATAATTGAAACAATTAAAATAAATGGAACCGCCATAAATACGGCTTTACTCAATGGAAATTACAACTCAAAAATTGAAAATGCGATGTTGTTTTCGCATTCTGACCCCTATGTATTTATTTCTTCCGATGAAGTAATTAGTACAATTGAGGTAGAGCTAACAATTAAACCGGTTATGGACGAGCAGATTTTTAAGTTAGCTGAAAACGCTATTCTACAGAAGCAGCTTGAACTTGCTGCCGTCCCAAAAGTCCTCCTCGCCCTGACAAATTCCACTGCATGGAAGATGATGAAACGGCTCCGGGTAATCTTGGATAAGATAAAAAGAATCGCAAAGGGGGGATAAGCCGGCGGTTGGAAGCGGCGCTTTTTATTTGTCCTCAATGTTAGAAAAATATAACAATATTAACACCCAACTCCCCCAACTGCCCACAGGCGCCGGATACCGAGCGCCCCTTTCTGAAACGCCGGGTCACCGTGATCCCCCTTCGCGTTAGTTCCCGGCTAAACCGGGCAATCTCACCCGTTTCCGGTTCCCGCAGGGCTATTCCCCGAAACGTCATCCCCTCCACGGGGTTCCAGGGGATAAGGTTCACCGCCGCATCCAGCCCCCGGGTAAATTCTATCATGGCGCTGATATCCTCGTCCCGGGTGTTGACGCCCCCCAGAAGTACCGCCTCCAGGGTTATCCGGCGGCCCCGCTTCTTTTGGTAGTATTGCAGGGCTTCCTTTAAGGCCGGCAGCGGGTTAGCCCGGCCTATGGGCATAAGTTCTTCCCGCAAGGCCGGGTCCGCCGTAGTAAGGGACACCGCCAGGCGCAGATCCGGCCCCGCATCGGCCAGCTCCCGGATACCCGCCACAATGCCGCTTGAGGAAAGGGTAATCCGCCGTTTTGAAAGGCCCAGCCCTCGGGGGTCGGTGATGATATCCAGGGCTTTGCGGAGTTCCCCCAGGTTAAGGAGGGGCTCCCCCATGCCCATGATAACGATATTTGCAATATTTGGAATGATTGAACGGAGGTGGAGGAACTGTTCCACTATTTCATCAGACGTAAGGTTACGGAGGAAGCCCAGGGAACCGGTTTTGCAGAACACGCAGCCCGCGGGGCAGCCCGCCTGGGTGGAGATGCAGGCGGTCTGCCGGCCCTCACCGTCCCGGAGCAGCACCGACTCAATCACCGCCCCGTCGGATAGCCCTATTTTGAGCTTTACCGTTCCGTCGGGATCATCCAGTCTGCCGGCTATATTGCTGCCGTAGAGGGTAAACCGCTTGGAAAGCTCCTCCCGCAAATCCCGGGAAAGATCGGTCATGTCGTTAAAAGAAGCGGCGCCACGGGCTATCCATTTGAATATTTGCCTGGCCCGGAATGGAGGTAAGGGGTCCAGTGTCTTTACCAGCTCCTCCGGGGATAGTCCTGAGAGTACCGGCATTAGGAACAGAGTCTACCCATAAACTCCATAACATTGGTATTTCTGATACCGAGTTTTTGGAATTCCCCCAGAAATTCGATGGCCCGGCGCCGGTCGCCCTTTTTAATGCAGCAATCGGCAATTTCTATATAGAAACGGTAGTTTTTCGGGTCCTGCTGAATAAGTCTTCGCAGGGACTCAATGGCTTCATCGTGCTTGCCCTGGACTTTTGACATTACCGCAAGCCCCAGCACCGCATAGGTATCGAATTCGATGTTTAAGGCCCGGCGGTAATAATCGCTGGCCCGCTCATAGTCGTCGAGGCTCCGGTAGGCGTCCCCCGCCCGGGTGAGGATTACCTTGTTCCGGGGGTCCTGATCCAGGATACGGTTCCAGTAGTCCAGGGAACGGCACTGCTGGTTCATGCCCCGGTAACAGTCCGCCAGCCCGAAGAGGGCGTAAAAATTATGGGGGTCCATTTTCAGGGCTTTTTCAAAATAGAGAATGCCGTTCGCAAAGGTCTTGAGCTTCCGGTGGCAGTTCCCGATGGAGGTAAGCACCCGGATATCCACCCCCTCCCCGGTGCTTTCCAGCATCTTTTCCCAGTAAAACAGCGCCTCCCGGTATTCCTTAAAGTCGTAGTGCAGATGCCCCAGGCCGATGATGGCATAGGGGTTCTCGTTTTCCATCTCCAAAACCCGGAGGTACACCGCCTTGGAATGTTTGAAATCCCGAACCTTCCGGTAGGCGTCGGCCACCCGGGTCAGGACGGTGATGTTTTTATCGTCATGGATAAGGTACTGCTCCCAGATTTCTATGGCCTTGTGGTACTGGTTCAGTGCCTTGTGACAGTCCGCCAGTCCAAAAAGGGCGTAGTTATTTCCCGGATGGTGGGTCAGACAGCGCCGGTAGTACTCCACCGCGTCCCGGAAGGAATTCCGCTTCCGGGCGGCGTCCCCCATGCCAACCAGGGCATAGTTGTTGCTTTCATCCACCAGAAGGATTTTCGCAAAACAGTCCATGGCATCGGCTACCTTGTTTTCTTTCAAAAGCTGGTAGCCCTTTTTTGACAGTTCCGAGATTTCCGAACCCGATTCGCGCTTTGGTGCTGCCGGCTCTTCGGGAACATCCGCCGGAATGTGGCTTACGTTTTCACTCATTTTAAAAACCCTCTTTTTCGTGCATTACTTTCTGAATTAGGGCGGATAAGCGCATGATAATCGGTTCCGCCTTGGTTTTAGCCGGGGCTATCCAATACATACGCAGGGCATCCAACTCCCTACCCTGAGATTGATAATAATCTCCGATCCTTGAAAGACCGTCGGAATAGCCGGTGGTAAGAAAGATCCTCTTGGCTCCTTCAATATCCCCGGAATTATACAGAACATTGCCTTTTCGGTTAAGCGCAGCCTTCTGATTGCCGTCAATAGGGGGTGCGGACCTTCGGTCCGATGCAACGGTCTTTACAAATCCGCTTTGATTTTCAAAACGATCGAACACCTTTTTATAATCCATCATCACCCTATTCAAAATACACCAACACCCCACCATTATTTATCATCTTACTGAAAAATACAACTAAAATCTTTTAAAAAAATCCACTATCGACCGGCCGTAGGTCCGGGATTCTTCAAATATAAGCCCTTCCGGCGGTGAATCGAAGGCATTTTGCCGGGGGCGGTGAATGAGCAGCCTGGATCCTCTCTCCATCAGGGGGGAGGCCGCTATGGAGGCCGCCAATTCCCACTTAAACTTGTAGGGGAAGGGGGGATCGCAAAAGATAATATTGAAGGGCGTTTTGGCCCGCCTTACATAGAGTTCCGCCGCCATGAACCGGCATTGTACCCGTACCGGGGATAGGGAAACGTTTTCAATCAGGGTTTTACGTTTTATGCTGTCCATTTCCACCGCCTCCACCGGATTCGCCCCCCGGGACGCCGCCTCCAGGGCAATAATACCGGACCCTGAAAACAGGTCCAGAAAGGACTGCCCGGTAAGGTCCCCCAGGGCGCCAAACACCGATTCCCGCATCCGGTCCATGGCGGGGCGGATTACCCCGCCGGGTACTGCCACTATCCGCCCTTTCAGGATGCCGCCGGTAATGCGCATTAGAGGCCCTGCAATAGCCCGTTAAGCTCATCAGAACTGACCACCGGCTCCGATGAGGCTGTTTCATCGGTGCTGATGTGCTCCTCAATGGTCTTCCGCCGTTCCAGGGCATGTTCCCGCATCAGGGCAATTTTATCCTTGAGCACCGGATAGGGGCCAACCGATACGGTACCCGGTCCGTTAGCCAGGTCCCAGAGGACCCCCAGAAAGAGCTGTTCCGTATCGTAAAGGTTATAAAATTGCCCATTCCGTTCTATCAGGTGGGTATTTTCGATGAGATCCCGCAACAGCACCCCCAGGGCGGCATCGATAAAATCCACATCCGTCAGGGTTTTATCCAAAAAAATATCCGGGTCCGCGTCCAGGATGAGCAAATCCTGGATCATCCGTATCCGGGTGTTGAGGATGAATATATTGTCTTCGAAATTGATTTGCTTACTCATATCGATAAATTCACTATCGGCATATTGGCTGCCCCCCTTGACCTTCAAGATAGGTTCAGCGTAGTATACTACAGCCTCTTTGCCCGTCTTTGGGATGGGCCAAATTGTAGTCCGTAAGGAGGGCCAATGCGCCAATATGAATTGACGGTCATTTTTCCCCTGGAAGAAGACCAGAGTAAGGCAGGCCGGGAGCAGCTGCTCGCCGATCTGAGTGCCAACGGGGCGGAGATCGACAAAACCGATGAAGTCGGGGACCGGGATCTCGCCTATGAGGTAAAAAAACGAAGACGGGGACGGTATGTCCTGTTTACCCTCAAACTGGACCCGGCAAAGGTTGCCGTTCTGGACCGGAGCTTTAAACTCAACGCCAATCTCCTCAAGTATCTCTTTGTGAATATCGAGGAATAGGCATGGCAACGGATATAAACCATGTGGTTTTGGTTGGACGGTTAACCCGGGATGCGGAGTTAAAATATACCGCCGGGGGCCAGGCGGTCTGTAAGTTTTCCATTGCGGTAAACCGTAATAAGAAAAGCGGCGACCAATGGGTGGATGAAGCGAATTTCTTCGATATCACCCTTTGGGGAAGGCAGGGCGAGGCGGTGAATCAGTACCTGATTAAGGGAAAACAGGTGGGGATTGACGGTGAACTTCGCCAGGATCGCTGGGAGCAGGATGGTCAGAAGCGTTCCAAGGTGGAGATTGTGGCCAATAATCTGCAGCTCCTCGGGGGCGGTTCCTCCGGAGGCGGTGGCTATCAGGAGCGGCGGGGTGATGCCGATGGGGGCAGAGTTCCCCGGGAAGGCCCCCCGGCATCGGACCAAAGGTCCTCAGGCGGCGATGACGGTTTTGCCGACGATATTCCCTTTTAATTACTTATAGGAGTTACGTATGTCTGACGAACAGCAATATACCGAAAATGAACGGCCCGCTCCCGCTGCGGGAAATTACGGCGGAAACCGGTCGGATCGGGGGGACGTCCCCCCGGATGGCCGGGACGGTGATGACCGGGGTGGCCGGGGCAAGGGCAAGGTCTTTTTTAAGAAAAAGGTCTGCAAATTTTGTACCCAGAAACTCAGGATAGACTATAAGGATGCGGATGTACTGCGCCGGTTTATCACCGAACGGGGTAAAATATTGCCCCGCCGCATTACCGGCACCTGCGCCAAACATCAGCGGGCTCTTGCCCTGTCGATTAAGCGTGCGCGGATTATTGCCCTGCTGCCCTTTGTGGCTGACTGACCGCAGTAGCGGTCTTATCGGATAACGGGCCATCCTCTACTCCGGGGAAGCGTCCGTTTCACTTTGGTTTTTTGAAAGGAGCTTGTGTTATGAAGGTTATTCTCAATAAAGATTTATCACCCCTGGGTGAAGAAGGGGACGTGAAGGAGGTAGCCAAGGGCTATGCCCGGAACTATCTCTTTCCCCGGGGCATTGCCCTGCCGTATACGGAAAGAACCGTTGCCTTGTTTGAGTCCCGGAAAGGGGACATTGAGGCGCGGAAGGAAGAGAAACGTAAGGATGCCCTGGGGCTCAAGGAAAAACTTGAGGGTCTTGCCCTGGTTATTCTCATGCCGGCGGGGCCCAATGGGAAACTGTACGGCGCCGTTACCAGCCAAACCGTGGCGGATGAACTGACCAAGCAGGGCTTCCAAATTGAGCGGAAGCGGGTTGAACTTCCCGGTAACAGCTTTAAAAGCGTGGGCAAATACAAGGTAACGGTTAAGTTATACGAAAGCGCCGCCGCCGAGCTGACCATCACCGTGGAAGGACAGCCGCTAAAGGCTGAAACCCACTCCGCGCCTGTCCGTGGCGGCGGCCGCCGAAGAAGGGACGCGGAAACCGGGCCGGCGGAAGCTAACCGGGAGGGGACTCCGGCGGAAAGCGCCGTTCCCGCCGCCGATGCTCAGGAAGTACCTGATCAGAAAGCGTAAGATTCATGGATCCCCAGACGCAGAACGATCCGGGTCTAAGGGACCGGGGTCCCCGCCTTCCTCCCCATAATGACGAGGCGGAACAGGCCTCTCTGGGGGCCATGCTGCTTGATGCGGATGCGGTGACCACGGTTAGCCAGTATCTCCGGCCCGATGATTTTTATTCAAACGCTAACCGCCGGGTCTATTCGGCCATCCTTAGTCTTGATGGTGAAGGGCGGAAGGCGGATATCATCACCGTTACCGAGGAGCTGCGTAAGGCGGGGGAGTTGGATCTGTCCGGCGGGCCTTCCTATGTGGCCTCCCTTACCAATGTGGTCCCCTCCAGCGCCAACGTCGATTACTACGCCAAGATTGTGCAGGATTGCTCCCTGCGCCGGTCCCTTATCCGGGTTTCGGGGGAGGTAAACGCCAAGTCCTTTGACGAATCCCTGGAGTCCCGGATACTACTGGAGGAAACCCAGCAGAAGTTTTTTGACCTGACCACCGACCGGAATACCCTGCGCTTTAAAAGCATCAAGGAGATTGTCCTTCCGGCTATTGATGCCATACAGGAGATTTGCCGTAACAAGGGTACCTACACAGGGGTACCTACGGGTTTTGAGGAGCTTGATGTCATGACATCGGGGTTCCAGCCGGCGGAGCTTATCATCATCGGGGCACGGCCTTCGGTGGGGAAGACCGCCCTGGCCCTGACCATGGCGGCCAATATGGCCATAAACAATAAGGTCCGGAGAATCCCCACCGCTTTTTTCACCCTGGAAATGTCCGACATGGCCCTGATGCAGCGGCTTATCTCCAGCGAGGCGAATATTGAGTCCAATAAGATCCGTTCAGGGATTTTAACATCCCGCGATTTTACCAGCCTTGGGGACGCTGCGGGGAGAATGTACGAAGCGCCTCTCTATATTGTGGATATGCCGAACATGAAGCTCCTGGACCTGCGGGCTCAGGCCAGACGGCTGCGGGCGCAGCAGAAGGTGGAGATCATCTTCGTCGACTATCTTACTTTGATAAGTTCGGATAATTACCATCTTCCGAGGCACGAGCAGATTGCCGAGATTTCCCGGTCCTTGAAAAGTTTGGCCCGGGAGCTTAATATCCCTATCGTGGCCCTTTCCCAGGTACGCCGGGATGCGGAGGGGAAGCGGCCCAACCTTTCGGATATCCGGGAGTCCGGGTCTATTGAACAGGATGCGGATGTGGTAATGTTTCTGCACCGGGAACGGGAATTTGATAAAAAAGATTCCGGCCGGGAAAATTCGGATAAACCTAATACGGAGCTGATTGTGGCAAAACAGCGGAACGGGCCGGTGGGAACTGTAGGAATTCAGTTTCTTCCCCAGTATACAAAATTTGCGTCCTTCACCAGGAAACAGCAATAGTACCATTATAAAGGAGGGCATATGGCCTTTATTGATAATTACAATTTGGAACATGTGGTAAACGAAGCGGAGCGTCTGGTCCATGAAGAGCTGGGCCTGCAGCTTGAATCATATCAGGGAACAATCTGCCTCTGTAACGATTGTGTGGCGGATATGGCCGCCATGGCCTTAAACACGGTGAGGCCCCTGTACCGGTATACCCTGCTGGGTACCCTCTGGGCATCCAGCGCCCGCTCTGATGCGGCCTACGATGCAAGCGTCCGGGAAGCGGTATCCCAAGCTATAGAAAAAATACGGCAAAACCCTTCCCACGATTAGGGCCTTACGGCCCCCAATAAGCCCGCCGTAAATCGGCTTTTCAGGGGCGCTTTCATCAAGCGGTTGCGTAGAGTGTTGAAATTTGATCCGCAGTAAAATTGTGGGCGTAATGTACTTGGCTTTTCCTATTTTTCATTGGGCGACATATATCATATCCTTTTGAGCACGGTATAAAACTATGGGATTTGCATATTTTTTGATCATTATGTCAACGCTTTTTTCTGTTAATTTCTCCAGATCGTTTTTTAATCCTACCAGTGTCGCAATATTATAATTTTCTTTATCTACAAAAAAATCAATGTCATTGGCTTTTTCCCCGCGGGCAAATGAGCCAAATATGCCTATCTTTTCAAGGTTATATTTTTTGAGCAAATTTTCATTCTTTATAGCCGTTTCCAAGGCATTAACAGTGTCTATACTCATAACTTTATTATAATCTATATTGTAATTATATTCAAGCGTATATTTTTTCATACAGTTTGGGGGGTATTTCATATAACGTATGTTGAGTTTGCTGAAAAACCCCTTTTTAGGTCAACATCTTCCTCCCTGTTTTTTTCTCATAACACTATTACTACTATATTTTCATTGAATTTACAATTTTTGTATAAATAGCCCCCGATTCATTCTTTTATACCGCATTTTTCGCCCTCTCTGCTCTACAACATTTTCCTATGTTGTGTACGATACATTTACTATCATATGGACTTCACACATTCGGGCTATCTTTCTTGAGGTTATTATTCCCAACGAATAGCAATAGATGATTATTTTGAGTAATACCCGCGGTTCTATTGCACTCGCCCCGGTCTCATCGTTCTTATACCGCTGGTCAAATATGCTTAAATCCAGCTTTTTGTCGATCAATTCGTTTAAGGTATACTCAAATGTACCAGGAATAAGCTGCTTTTGCAGATCCACCGTGAGAAATAGGCCCTGACTTTTATCAACGTATTTGTATCTTGCCATAATTCCGCATTATATTATGATACTATTACTGCGTCAATACTTTTTCAGCAGCTTGGTTATGTGCAGTACCGCCGTACTTTATTTTATTTTTCCATCTATTATTTTTTTATATAATATTTCTTCCAAATTTCTTCTTCCATCAATTATTGATACTATATTTATAGTTTTGTTTTCTATTTTATAATATATTACCCAATGTTCTATAAGTATTTGTAAATAATCATTTACACCAATATCTTTCAATATTTGTACTGGCTTGCCAATGCCAGGCATGTCTTTTAATTTTTTAATTTGCATATTTATTTTGATATACGTTTTTCGTGCAATATTTACTCCTTCGAGTAATTCTTCTCCGGCGTCTTTCGACCAGGTAATTTTATGTTTCACTTATTTGCCTAATATTGCTTCAACTTTTTTATCCATTTCTTCTTCAGAAAATGTTCTTCCATTTTTTATATCATCTTCTCCAATGGATAATATTTTAAGCAAATTTATTGCATCCATAATATTCTGATAATAACCCACGTTCATTAAAACGGCCCGTGCTTCCCCATTCTGAGTAATAACCACTGGGTTATTTTTTTGCTCTACTTGCCTCATAATTTCGGCCGTATGAGCCTTTACATAAGAAATTGGCCTAATATCTTCCACCAAATTTATCATACAATACCACCTTACCTTATATAGTACCATATTTCGCTGATTTTGTCAATATATAATGTTAAATTTTGACAAATTTTAGGCGGCATTGCATATAGCGTATGTTGAGATTGTAGAAAAAGCATCTGTAAAAGCATAAGGAAAGTATGATACAATAGCCGAATAATGGCAGTATACAAAAGCACCCATAAAGGGCAAGGAACGTTATTCGTCAATGTGGACCTCAATAAACAGCTATTACCCGGAACCTTTGAGTT
>BNUX01000092.1 GCA_025997675.1 Spirochaetia bacterium
AGAATGGTGCGGATACCGCATGGGTCAACCCGTTAAAAGGCAGGGGGAAGGCTTTGGGATCAAAACTTACCCTTGATCGCTTTATGGAAATGCAGGAAGCGGATAAAAAGCTTGAATTGGACCTTGAGTCATGACCTATGTCCTGGATGCCATCGGGCTTGCCGTCGCCATTGACATGAAAGGCGTTTTTGTTACTGCTGACGGTGGATTTAAGGCGCCGGAGACCGTGGAACACGCCCCGGTTTCCTGGTTCCGCCCACCCAAAGAGAAGGGCTGAATTTGTAGAGATGTTGTTTTCTGTCAAATCACAAAATGCCATATTCCTCCCTATTGCTCGGCCGTTTTGATCTGCCACATGGTTGAAAATTTGGTGCCAGGCACATCTGCTTTACCCACTTAATGGGTTATCGTTCTTAATGAATCAAGGTACGCGGCAAATTCCTTAGCAAAGCTGTCCTCGGTAATTATGATTTCTGCACTGTGGATAGCCCTTTGCCGAGCTTCGCTTTGTGTGGTATGCCCCTCCCGGCCGGTTTCAGAAAATGACAGTAACTCTGCACCATCTTTGCCCATTAAAGCGGCGGTTAGGACAAACCGTGTGTATTGATATTTCGAATCGTTTGCAGGCACATCTTCCATCTTGAATTCTGCTCTTAGGGTGTAGGGTCTATCCGCAGATGTCGCTCCTGGGACCGTGTTTGTTCTAAAACCCCGCCCGGAAAAAACTTGAGCAAAGGCCTTCGAGATGCGGTTGTCCACATCCCCTTTTACCGTAATCGTAATGGGAATCTGCGCGAGAATGTTTTCCGCCGATAAACGATAATCATGACCGGTATTGTTCCCTGCGTCTTGATGAGAAACACCTAATACCATGAGCACATTTTTGAATACGGCGTTTGCATCAGCAATATCAGCCGCGCAATAATACCGGGCGGCAGCATTGACAGTTGTTTTTTCTGCGGAACCCAGCGCAATAAGTTTTTCTATTAACACAAGATTATCGTTGATTAACTGCGTATAAATTCGTATTGCTTCTGCTTTCTCCATTACCGCTACAGCATGATACGTTGTTTTTTGTGGTACCGCCTCTTTCCATCGGTCATATATTTTTGCGCCGATAAGTTGATTCATGGACGACGACAGTTTTATTTCAGTGCTTATCTCATCCTGTAATTGCAGCGATTCTGAATTACCGGTGATTAATTCTTTGTAAACCTGGACGGACTGTATATTACTTTCTACCGACTGTCCAAAATAGATGATTAAATTTGCAAAAGCATTTGCATCCGCTTTTTCCTGACTGCTGCCGGAACCGGTACCGCAAATATAACATGCCGGATTAAATACATTTTCCGGTTTTTGAATCCACTTTGGTTTTCCTTCAACAACTCCATTGCCGGTGCGGCATCCCGTAGCGCAGAAGCAAAGCACTATAAAAACGAGGGCCTTTTTATTTTTCATATATTACCTGGATTTTGCCACCGCTAAAACCCATACTCCTTTTGTATTTGGATCCTGCCACATTTCAAGCACAAAAAAATTGGTCAATGTACCTTCGCTGATTTGCATATCTGTCGAAGTGGTGATGCCGCTAGGGACGGTACCAATCGTGTTCACGTTTTTTGTAGTGATGTGTTCAATAATTGAAATGACAGCGCTTTCGTAAGCTCTTGTTATGGTGTCCCTGAATTTACTATGTGGTCTCGCATAGCCGATTCCTGCAATATACTCGCCGATTTCTTTTGGTGGTTTTTTTATCCATTCGGGCATTCCGTCATTCATTACAAAAGTATGCAGCACCGGTAACGGAATTGACGCTTTATAACGCACCCGAAGTAACAACGCTCCGTCAATAGAAAATGCGTCGCAGCTTGTATCATATTTCAACCCATCAATATATTTTTCGTATTCGGTATCGTACCAAAATGCATGATCGGTATCCATAGAATAATTCAAAAAACCTGAGCCATTTGTGGTAATGACTACTTTTATTCCTTTTACCTCATAAAAGAATGCGACCTTACGCGCCGCATCGTCAAGAGCAAGCTGTATTTCATCTTCCCGTTTTCGCTGCCGGTTTGCCACTCCCATAATTATTAAATCACCATTATCAGGGTGAGTTATCCAGTATCCGTTTTGATTCGGGCTTTCCGGCGGTATTTCGATGGGGACCGTTACCGTATCCAAAGGCCTTTGTATACTTGTACAGGAGAAGAAAAGAAATAAAAACGGAATAAACAGTATTCGCACAGCCGCTCCGGTGTCATGATGCGTGAAAAAACCACGCATCATGAATTACTAAGGCCGCTACTCCGATACTACCGGCACTTCGCCCAATTTGTTTTTTTTGAAGGCTGCTTCCATCCGCTCTTCGGCATCAAGGGAAGCCGCCCATGCGGGAGAGAGTTTTGCGGCACTTGCCGCCTGGTTAATCACCGTTTTCTGTGCCGTTTTAGGCATTTCCATGACAACCCAGGTTGTTCCATCAATAACATCGTAATCAACAATATAGACGCCTGATAGCGTCTGTTTGGCAAGCGTGATATTCAGCGCTCCGAAAAACGCCAATTCGGCGGATAGATCCGCTTCGCTTCCCGCCGAATAGTCCCGACTCATAGTGGAAGACAGCGCTTGCAGGCGCCGCGCAATTTCACCACGGGCAAGAACTTCCGCCCGTTGTTTTGCCAAACCCATGTCACGAAGCCGGGAAGAGCCGACTGCAACTAATGAATCTTCGGGGGGATTCTTGATTGCCTGCCTTACAAAATCGGGTACACTGCCCTGCACCACCCGCTCCTGACGCGCCGGGGCAGACGTTGTTCCCGAAAACGAACCTTTTGCCGGTGTTGTTGAACACCCCACAAGACCTACGGCAAGCATACCCGCCATCACAAAACCGAAAACGTTTTTCATACATTCTCCTATAACCGGACACTTGCCGGCAGTAAACTAAAAATGCACACGCATTTTTTTTATAATTCAGTTTTACAAAGGTAAAACAGATTATACTCTTCAAAAATCATCAGAAGGGTTTCCCTTAGATACCGGTTGAGACATTGTTTTTGCTCAAATCACAAAATCTTCACCCTTTCTTCCTTTTCAGTGTGTTCCAAGCAAGCCCGGCGCCTGGCGCCAATATGTTTTCCGATCAGGTGTCTGGCATGTTAATGTTCCTGTCTTGCATCTACTCTTTTGTGTTCACTCCTAATGTAGTGTTTGAAACGAAACTCCCACATCTATTTAAGAAATATTCTATAATGGCGAAGATATAAGAACTACTGTGCTGACCCGTATCCCTGATTTTATTTCTTGGATATGTCCTGTTTCTCCATGGAAAGTAATCTGGAAATCTTTTTTTAAACTCAACTTCGGAAATCCGCAAATGATTAACGTTTGACGGTTGATGTACTACTGCTTGATCAATAAGAATTCCATTTTGCCCAAATGAAGCTAAAAACCAGACTCCCTTACGACCATCAAGGCGAACGGTTTCTATTTCTACCGGCTGTTGCGTCAATGATGAGGTTATACAATTCCACATACTATCAACATTAACACCATTTTGTGCCGTTCCCACTTCACACTCATTCTTTTCCATCTTAATCTCCTTTGCTTCGCCCTTCTGCAAAGCATTGCCAATATTCCTTACTCCATACGGAGCTAAGTTCCAAAATCAAGGGCTGAAGGAAACTCCACTATTAGCAGCTACGCACCGTAAATGCTGCAAACTGTATCACCGTAACTGGTTACATCAGCAAAGCCCCTCTAATGCTGCAATGGAGCAGCGATCAAATCATCTTCTGAAACTTCAAATGCATCCGTATTATTGTAATTGTTACATGCATCACAGCATGGTACGAGATAAACATTATAATCTCGACCGGCTGTTTTTATAACATGCGAACCAACAAGTTCATCATGTTTCTTTTTCTCTCCGCAATGACGACACCATGCAGCAGTTTTTTTATCGGAATATCGTCTTTGTTCCCAGTATTCTAGAAAATTACTAACTGCCACCCCATCATAAAGATCAGAAGAAGCATTCTTTACCATAACCTTACTCATCTTATCCTCCAAAAAATATTTCTTATCCCATACGGAAGCGGCCTATCCATCCTTTCACTTTAGCCGCTCAAGATGGTCCCGCGCATGCTGATTATTCGGATCAAGCTGTAATGCCATGGTCCAATCCGCACGCGCTTGGGTATGATCACCTTTGTTGTAATATAAGTAACCGCGGATGTTGTAAGCTACCACATGTTTTGGGTCAATCTTGATGGTTTCGGTAAAGTCTGCAATAGCGCGGTCATAATCCCCTTTCATAGAATAAGAATATCCACGGTTGAAATATGTGTAATCCTTGAGGTCCAACCGTATTGCCTCGGTGTAGTCTGCAATAGCCCGGTCATGATCACCTTTCTCTTTATATTCAACACCGCGATTGGCGTACGATAACGCATCATCCGGGTCTAGCCGAATAGCCATGGTATAGTCCGCGATAGCCCGGTCATGGTCGCTTTTTCCCCCATAAGCATACCCGCGATTTTTATAAGCCAATGCAAAATTCGGGTCCAGCCGTATCGCCTGGTCACAGTCCCTAATGGCCAGGTCATAGTCTTTTTTGTTGTTATAGGTACTGCTGCGGTTGTTGTAAGCCAATGCAAAATTCGGGTCTAGCCGTATCGCTTGGTCATAGTCCCTAATAGCCCGGTCATAGTCCCCTTTATTGTCATAAGCAGTCCCGCGATTTTTATAAGCAACCGCATCTTTCGAGTCAAGCTTAATGGCCTGTGTGTAGTCTGCTATGGCACGGTCATAGTCCCCTTCGTAATAATCATAATCAAAGAATTTGGAAGCAGAAACCTTTTCCTCCAAATCCCCGGTATCTATCCGCATATAACCGTTGGCGTTAAGGGTCGCCGAGGGGATGCTGTTCACCGCGCTGATTACAATGGTCAGAACCGGTGTCAGTTCGTCGGCTTTGACGTTGGCGAAACGCATTATGCGTACCGCTCCCTTGGGGGCCGGGACTTTCCTATCCCCGGCGGCAAAGCGTAGCGAACTGCTGTTCAGCGTAACGCTACTTTTCCCCAAGGCCTTGCCTTTCTCGTTGAGCAGCGTTACATCAAGTTTGAAGCTGAACGACTGCTTTCCGGCAAACACCACGGTCCCCGGCGTTTTGGGGGTTACATCCAGCAAGGGCCAGCCCCTAAAGCCCCAGGCATCGCGCCGCCCGGTTTGTTCAAGACCGCCCAACAGGGCGTTAAGGGCCGCAAAACCGGCCTCCGATGGGTCAAGGGCTACCCGCATCGCAAGGTTCGCGGTCCGCTTTGCGTAATCCGTTTCGCCCTCCTGAACCAGATTCGGGTCAAAGGTGATTTCAAAAGGCGGATGTTCATTGAAAAAACGGGACGCTTCCTTAAACGCCTCAAGCCAACGGTCGCGGGCCTGTAGGTCGTTCATGATGCGTTCACTTAAGCTGCCACCGCTTATGGACGAAGAAAGTATGTTAAGCCGGGCAAGGGCTTCTATCTGGGACGAATCAAAGTTAATCGCCTGGGTGTAGTTGAACAGCGCTTCCACGGACGAGCCGCTTGCCTGGGCGGTAATACCCTTTGCAAGGCCGGTTTCAGCACGAACCACGGATGTATTGCCCGCCAAAAGGGAATGCTTTCCGGCGGCGGTAAGCTGTACGCCCAACTGGGCAAGCAGATCAGCGCTGGCCTCGTTGATAAGCGTCCCGTTTCCCTCTATCTGCCGCAGGGTACCGTTCTTCATAAAAGCGGCCTTGCGCTCGCCGGTACTGGAATCGCTCACGGAAAGCTGCAACGAATACTGATCCTCCGAAAGTTTCTGGATAGTACCGATGAGAAAGTATTGGGCATTAGTGAGGCCGCCGATTTTTATATAGTCCGCATCGGTAAACCTTTTGTTTGCCGCGATATCCTGCTCGGCGATTATCCGATCCAGATTCTGCCGGTCTACCAGGGTAACATTGCCATATTTTTTGAAATTGTTGTTCAACAGGCCCTGCACATACACCGGCAGGTATTCGGGAGCCGCCCCCTGAGCTTCCGGCGCAAGCACCGCAAGCCGTATATCTTTGCCGCCGTCGCCCTCGAACATCGGCCCGGTAGTAGCCGCTGCAAGCCGCCCCACCGCTCCCCGTGCGCTAATCTCCCCATCACCCCCGGAAAATGCCCCCCCAATGCTGAAAGAAGCGCAGGCGGCAATGCCCAGAGCCGCGCCCAGAACACTCAGTATCAATAAAACAAACCCGCGCTTCATGGACATATTAGCTTGCGCCTTTCTCACATAGCACCCCCTGACCGCCGGCAACCGTTCCTTGCCCCATTTTCGCCTTAAAATAACCCCACTATTGAACGTTTCGTTCATGAGATATGGAACATTTAGATATACACTATGGCATGATTTATTCTTTGTCAATCTATCTAACTTGCAGTTCAATAGGATAGAACGCTAAGGACGGGTTGCATGGGAGGACAGGACGTAAAGGATGCTTTAGGCAGAAACATTAAGTTTTTTCGGGCTCACCGGCAGTTATCCCAAGCCGATTTGGCGGAAAAAGCCGATATTTCCATCACCTTTTTAAGCCATATAGAACGCGGCCTGCAATTCCCCAAGGCCGAGGTCTTATCCTGCCTTGCCAAGGGCCTTGAAGTAGAGGTCTACGAGCTATTCAAGGGCGAAATTGTCCACAATGAGACCAAAAAGCTCCTGGACCGCTTTTCCGGGGATATTACCCACAATGTCGTCCAGGCCCTGGAAGCCGTGTATAAGCAATATGACCTATGATGAGCTGCCCCGCTATCATCCATAGTGCTCCGCGACCCGCGTACACCCATACGCAACCCGCGTATACCCATACGCGACCCGCGTACACCCATACGCGACCCGCGTACACCCATACGCGACTCGCGTACACCCATACGCGACCCGCGTACACCCGTACGCGACTCGCGTACACCCATACGCAACCCAGGGACGTACGTCCGCGACCCGCAGACGTAACCGGCTCAGTTATCAGCGTTTCTGCAAAGCCCGCTCCACCAAATTAAGATCCTGTGTCAGGTTCCGGTTCCCGGGGAATTCCTCCAGAGCCGCCCGCACAAACCGCCCGGCCCCGTCGTAGTCCCCCCGGTTGTACAGGTCCGCAAAGGCATTGTGCAGTTCCGCCAAGCGGTTGTTGCGATATACATTGATGGCCTTTTCCAGTTGAGAATCCCGGCCGTACCGGGCTATAGCAGACTCGATATAACTGATGGCTTCCCGGGCGCCATTGGCGGAGGAAGCTCGCTCCCCCTCCTTGAGGATGATAAAATCCCGCAGTTCCCTGGCTCTGTTTTCGGCGAGTACACCCCGGCTTCGGGCATCGTCAATGATCAAGAGGACCGCTTCGGCTTCCTCCGTGGTCCGTATACCCGTGGAACGCTGCACCAATTCTGCGTCCAGCACCAGGGTTTCCAGACGGTCGAAGTTTTCCCGGCTCATCATTGCTGCGTTGGCTTCCAGACTCGCCCGGGCATCCGCTATACGTTTTCCCCGTATGAACTTGACCAGAAGGTTATTCAGGGCGGCGTAGGTGAATTCCTGCCAGCGGTCATCATCGGGATACCGGCCGCCGGCCAGGGCCGCCCATTCGAGGGCCCGCGCCTCCTGCCCGGATTTCATCAGGGACGATCCGTAATTCAGCAGCCGGTCGGTCATGTCCCGCTGGGGGTCCGCAAAAAAGGCCGGATTCGTAGAATCCGCAGTTTCGCTTTCCCGGCGGTCCCTGAGCAGCGCCGCCCGGTTTATCGCCAGGGGAACCGCCTCGTTGTAACGGTTCCGTTTTTCCAGTTCCACTATCCGGTTCGTTAAAATGAGGGAAACCAGTTCCAATTGGCTGATTGGCGCCCGGTCCCGGTAATTCCGGGCGGGCACATAGGCAAACCCCGTCACTTTACCGAACCCGTCGTGGAATTCCCGGCGGTTCCCCGGATCAAAGCCGATTGGGTTGGTGGTTTCCACATCGATACGCTCCGCGCCGGTATTCACCGTAATAAAGGCGTGGTCCTTAGTCATCACCCCCTGCACATCCAGCCCCGCTGCGGTGGCAAAAATGGCGTAGAGCACCGCCGAAGAAACGCAGTTGTACCGCCCGGTCCTGAAGAGCTCGTCCAGCCGGGTCTGGTGTTCCACATAGCCCTTGAGAAAACGCTGATGGACAAAGGTGAGGACAAATTCCCCCCGCGCCTTGGGGTCCGGAGGCAGATCCGGCATGGCCAGCAATTCCGCCGCAGCATCTCTGATAAGCGCCGGCTGAGACGCCGCATTGGCTGCACCGGCGGCGCCAACGGAGGAAACCCAAAGGGCAATTTCCCCGATATCCTGCCAGGAATAGGTCCTGCGTCCGGCAAACTCATACGCCTTTGGGTCCGGTTCCAAGGGGGGAAACGGCGCCGTCTGTGCGGGCAGGCCGGATATAAACACTAACCCGGTGAGGGTCAGGGCTGCTTGCAACGCTAAGGTTTTCTTTTTCATCGGCATTGATTCTACCATATTACCCGTTGACGGTACTACGGGGTATTTCATACTATGATTGTATGACAGACGCCGATTTACTTATTCTGGGAGCCGGTCCTGCGGGCCTCGCCGCCGCTCAATACGGCAGCCGGGCTAACCTCAAGGTCCTGGTAATAGAACAGATGTCCCCGGGCGGCCAAGCCCTGATGATCGATAAACTGGAAAACTACCCCGGGGACCTCAATCCCCGGTCGGGCTTTGACTTTGCCGAGGACATGCGCCGCCAGGCGGAAAACTTCGGCGCTGAAATCATCGGCGATGGGGTCATTTCTCTGGAGAAGGAGGGGGATCTTTTTAAAGCCGTCCTGGACAGCGGCAGAACACTCCGCGCCTACGCCGTAATCCTCGCCACCGGCGCAACCCACCGCAGCCTGGGTATACCCGGGGAGGCGGAATTTGCAGGCCGGGGGGTCTCCTACTGCGCCAGTTGTGACGGCCCCTTCTTCAAGGGGAAAAAAATCATGGTGGTTGGCGGCGGCGACGCAGCTTGCGACGAAGCCCGGTACCTTTCGCTTTTAACCGATCAGGTCATCCTGGTCCACCGCCGGGATTCTTTCCGCGCCCAAAAAGGCGTGGCCCAACGGGTCCTTGAAAATCCCCATATAGAGGTCCGCTTCAACACCCGCCCGGTGGAGATCCGGGGAGACAAACAGGTCGGCTCGGTACTGCTGGAAGACGCCGGGAAACAATACGAGGAGCCGGTCAATGCAGTATTCATCTTCGCCGGAACCGTCCCCCAGACCAGCCTTGTCCCCGACATCGCCGTGGATACCGCAGGCTACATTATCACGGACCAGCGCATGGAAAGCTCCGTTCCGGGCCTCTTTGCCGCCGGGGATGTCCGTTCCAGCCCCTTCCGCCAGGTGGTGGTCGCCGCCGCCGAAGGGGCCATCGCCGCCCACTGCGCTGCGGAGTATATTGACTCACTAAAGGGTTAAGTTACGCCTTCTCATAATACCGATATATCCGGCTTCTTGATCCCCGCCGCTTCGTAAATATCGATCACCCTATCGGTAACAAGGGCCTTGTCAACAATCTGGCGTATGGCGGTTTCCAGTTCAGTATCGCTGCGTCTATCACCGGGACGGTCAAACTTGGAGAGCCGGGCTTTAATTGCCTGGAAGAAGGCGACCTCGTCCTTCACGTCCATAGCCTTATCGTGGGGAACCGCAATGGAGAAGGCCTGGGACAGGGCGGTAACTTCATTGAGGAAACGCTTGCGTCCGTCATCAAGGGAGAGGATGTGTTCCTTTGTGGTATATCGTTGTTATGCCATTCCGGCCTGAGCACGATAATCTCCGCATAAAGGGCCGCAGCAATCCTGCGGGACATGGCGACAATCATAGCCTTGCCGCTTATTACTTCCTGGCGCTGTTCAAAGTGGCCCACCACATCAGCGGCAATCTTTTTGATTCGGTCCTTGCTACCGATAAGCGCCTCAAGCTGAGTCCACTTAGCCTTGGCCTTCTCTGTCTCCGCAAGCTCATCCATCTCAAGCTCATCGTCAAATTCCTTGATAAGCTTTTTCCCCGCATCGCTCAAAGCAACCCTGGCGAGCCGGCTTTCGTAGTAGATCCGAACCGTGGCGCCGTCCTCCACCGCCTGGGCAATGTCGTAGATGTCCACATAGTTCCCGAACACCGCCGGGGTGTTCACATCGGTGCTTTCGATGGGGGTGCCGGTAAAGCCCAGGTAGGTTGCGTTGGGCAAAGCGTCCCGAAGGTACTTGGCAAAACCGTACACCGTCCGCTTACCGATTAGCTCCCCGTCACCGTTTTTCTCGTCCACGGTCTTTGCCTTAAACCCGTACTGGCTCCGGTGCGCCTCGTCGGCGATAACGATGATATTTTCCCGATCCGAAAGTTCTTCATACACATTGCCGTCATCATCGGGCTGAAACTTTTGAATCGTGGTAAAAACCACCCCGCCGGAACGTACCTTGAGCAGCTCCTTCAGGTGTCTGCGGCTGTCCGCCTGAACCGGTTCTTGGCGCAGAAGCTGTTTGGACGCAGCAAAGGTGTCGAAAAGCTGATCGTCTAAATCGTTCCGGTCGGTAATCACCACCACGGTAGGATTATCCATGGCAAGAATGATTTTCCCCGTATAGAACACCATGGACAGGGACTTCCCCGATCCCTGGGTATGCCACACCACCCCGCCCTTGCGGTCCCGCTCCGGCTGGACCTTTACCCCCGGCAGTCCGTATGTTTCAGGACTTTCTGCGGTGATGCTTCCGTTAATAATCCCCTTAGACTTCCTGCTAAACCCGGAAGCCCGCAGGGTAGATTCCACCGCCCGGTTCACCGCGTAGTATTGATGATAGGCCGCAAGTTTCTTC
>BNUX01000093.1 GCA_025997675.1 Spirochaetia bacterium
CAGGACCGACTCTTTGTTACCCCGGGCGCGGACCTCAAGCCTTGACACCAGGCCCTTATCGTCCAGGTAACCCAGGGCAAACACCTCGTTCCCCCGGGAGTCATCTATTTCCCGGCTGAGCTGGGCTATGCATTTTGCGGAGAGCCGTTTTGATGCCTGCACCGGATTAGTCAATCCAACAGCAGCGCCCCTGCCTGGTCATCCAGCCATGGTGGCGCTCGTAATTAGCTTTGTTGTTGCATATCCACAGGATTTTCCGCGCTATGCCGCGGGACACCTTGGGGATCACCGCAAAGCCGTCGGTAAAGATAATCAGGCCGTCGTATTGTTTATCATGCTCCGCAAAGTAATTGATCAGGGACTGAAAGTCGGTGCCCCCCCGGCCGGTTACTTCAATGGTCTTCCGGGCCTTCTTCATCAGCTCAGGTGTACCTTTTATTTCGGTGTCAAATTGCAGCACTTCCAAACCAATAACGCCGTAATGGAAAAACCGGTTTACGGCGGAATAGAACAGATTAATTTCCTCCGTGGAAATTGATCCGCTCACGTCAACGCCTAAGAGGAGCCGGGTGGTAAATTGATTTTTACGGCCCATGTATAGAAAACTGTACCGGCGGCTTTGCTTGGTCCGGGTAAGGATCTTGTCGCTGGAGAGGACCATTGCACGGAACCCCCGCAGCACTTTCCGGTAATCAAGGACCGGACGAAGCCCTGCTATCAGTGTTTCTACCAGGACACCGCTCAGGCTGCCCCAGGATTTACTCTGCACCGCCTGGGTTATGAGGCCCTTCATTTTCTGGTCCATATAGTCATCATCGTCCCAGAGCTCGGTCTCCTCCTCTCCCTCTCCCTCATCATTGTTCCGGGTGTCTTCTCCGATCTTCTTTAACTCACGGTAATAGAACTCAAAGTTTTGCTTCCGATACTCTTCCCCCTCCCAATAATCCGCCGACCGGTGGGGCAGATCCGGAAAGGTATAACACTCGTTCAGGGTAATATTACTGGCAAGATAGGATAACACCGGGTCGTTCCGTTTTGCCTGACGGTAGGGGTGCCGCAGGAGAAGGCGGAAGGTTTCGGTTTTCAGCTTTGCCTCCAGCTCGTCGCCGGAAAGACTCTCCATATAGGCAGGATTGTACTCAATACGCCCCTTCCCGGAGCGCAGGGTACTTATTTTATCGTTGGGCTCCAGGCGGTGGGACAGCAGGGTCATAAGCAGCAGGGGTTCCCGCATATACCACCTGCCGGTAATTTCCCGGACCCGCTCCTCGACCATGCTCACAGTTTTATTCCGTCAATAAAACTAAGGATGTTCTGATAGATAAAGGGGGAATTGCTCAGTATCGCTACCTTTGTTTTTGGGTACAGTGATGATTCGTAGAGGGTGGTCCAGTGGGCAAGCACTTCGTTCCGTTTTTCATCGGAAAGCCATTTGATATACCCTTCCAGGTTTGTAATGTACCGTTTTACCTGTTCGTCATTACCTTCAATTTCAATGATCCTGAAAAAGCTTTCGTTAAGAGCGCTTAATTCGTGGGCGCCCATCCGTTCCACCTCTTCCCTGGCGGCGTCAAACCCGGACAGGATTCCCCTGGGATCGATTGTAGTATTATCTTTCACAAACTCCGAAAACTTAAAGGCCGCACTTATCCCCACAATGCCGGACATGATCTTTTCAACGGTTTCATCGATCTCCCCTGCGGCGGCAAGGATCTCCGAAAGCCGGGTCCAGGAACGGCGGTCCGCCCCCTTCTCCAGCCCCGCATCCAGCATGATGTCCCCGTCCAGAGCGTCCGGCTCCCGTTCAATAAAACGAATAAGGCGGGGGTCGAGCTTCTGTTCCGCCGCCCAGAGGAGCCATTCCCCTGCGGTGGGGGAAAAATAGTAAATGTTAAACCGGGAAAGCAGGGCGGGGTCCAGGTCCGTCAGCTGGTACTCCTCCCCTTCGTTGACCGCAGAGATGACCCGGCTTCCCGGCGGCAGGGTTCGCCCCGCCAGGGTTTTACTGAGGATAAGGTCCATCACGGTTTGCAGTATCTCAGGCCGGGCCCGGTTTAGTTCGTCCAGGAAGAGGACCACCGGCTTATTGTCCAGGGGAAACCACCAGGGGGGCCGGAACTCGGTTTTGCCGGTAGCCGCATCCAGAGAAGGCAGCCCGATAAGGTCGCCGGGGTCGCTCATCTGCCCCAGGAACAGGGTAACTACCTTGGCCTGCTGTTGGGAAAAAAACTGTTCGATGATTTCCGACTTGCCGATGCCGTGCCTGCCCACCAGCATGATATTCTGATGCTCCGGGGTCAGTTCCAAAATCCGTATCAATTCCCGGGTGTTTATCTTTACTCCCATATATTACTCCTCTTCATACTTTCGAATCTCTCCAAGCAGTCCCGGCATGGTGGACTGAAAGGTATTATAGTAAACAGGTATTTCCACCTGCTTGTGATTTTTCAGGGCAACCTGCACCCTGATTTTATCATCATCCTTTTCGGTATGGTATGTATAGGGGGTATCCTTAAAAATCGCCTCCAGCCAGGTAGTAATACTGTCCCTGCTTATCTGGAGAATCTTTTCTGTTTTCTCCGCCCGTTCGGCAAATTCCAGGTACTCCTTCTCAATGTCCGCCAGCCGGTTCAGAAACAGGTGGATAAACCCGGCCTTATAGATATGCCATCCCCACTGTATATTGAAGATCTCAAAGTTGACCGCCAGCATTTTTTGCGGCAGGAACCCCCATGTCATCCGGGTATAAAACTCCAGGTTAAGACCGTTCCCCGCTTCGTTCTTTATGGTATAAAAATCATAGTCCTTCCGGTCGGCATAGCGATTTTCCCATTTGGCGGTGCTAAACCCCGGCACCTGCAAACCCGGCCCGCTTATCTCCGCGTAGATATCGTCTATCAATTCGTTGGTATGCTCCAGGGAGGCGTATAGTTCGTTGGCCTTTCTTCTGAGGAAATCCTGTTTTTTCTCCCGAAGGGTTCGCATGGGCCTATCTATTGGAACTTAATATATAGTAGAAAAGAAGGCTTGTCAAGAAAAAATTGGTGTCAGGTTTTCAGTCTGCGTCATCCGGACACTCCAGGAAGGGCTGAAAATACTCCGGCAAGGGCGCGATTACATCCAGGGCAAACCCGCACAGCCCTTCCGGTATGACCAGCCGGCTGGAATGGAGGAGCAGCCGCCGCAGACCCCGTTCTTTGCGGAGCTTTTTGTTCAGGGGGAAGTCGCCGTACTTATCGTCCCCCAGGATGGGGTTGCCGATAGCAGCCAGGTGGCGGCGGATCTGGTGCATACGGCCGGTGCCCAATTCCAGTTCCAGGAGGGAAAAATCCCCGGAGCTTAGACGTTTATAGAAGGTGGCGGCTTTCCGCTCTGCCCCCCGGACCTGTAGCGTTGTTTCGATGGTCCCGGCAGCCGCTTTGGGAGAACCTGAGCAGATCGCAAGATATTGCTTTTTGACACCAGGGGCAGTTTCCCGGCGGGCAAAAATCCCCGAAAACAGCGCCGCCGCTTCCTTGCCCTTGGCGGCCAGGATGACCCCCGAAGTGTCCCTGTCCAGGCGATGCACCAGCAAGGGCCGGGGCGAATATTCGGCGGCAAGGAGGGAGTCCAGGGACGCCCCTACCCCTTCCCCGCCCTGTACCGCAAGCCCGGCGGGCTTATGGAGGACGATACATTGGTCATTTTCAAAAAGTACGGCAATATTCTTCACTTTGTGTTCCTAAAAATACCGATTAGTATAGTAACATGAATACGAAAACAATTCTGGCCTCAGTTTTTGCTTTTGGGCTGTTTGCTGCGGTTCTATCCGCAGAGCCTATGGTCTCGCCCTCCTGGGGGTTCCGCATCGATCTCCCCGAGGAATACGAATACGTTGCAGGGGACGGTAGGGACAAGTTTACCTTCCACACCCCCGGCGGGGCAATCTTTGAACTGGCCGTATACCCCAGGAGCACCTACCCAACGCCCCAAGCCCTGGCCGCCGACATTCAGAAGCGCCTCCGCAATAGTGGGGAAACCAGCGATTTTGAATACCGGAACCGGAAAGCGGCTCTTCTGGAACTGGATTTCTCTGTCCAAAACTCCCATTTTTCAGGCTGGGGACTCTGTGTAGAACTGGAAGGCGCCGGGACGCCCCTGCTCCTTGCCCTGGCCTACGGTGAAACCGGAAAGGCGGAACTTCAAAACCTCCATCTTTCCGCCCTGGATTCCCTGGCCCCCGCCGAAGGGGACCGGCGTGCCCCGGGGCCGGTAACCGAATACGCATATCCCCGGGGAAACCGTATACAGGTATCCCCCGCCGGATTGGACCTGGAAGCCTTTGTCCGGGAACATGACGCGGAAGGCGCCCAGGCCCTGGTGGAACGGGAGTTCGGGGTGCTGAAACGCTCCGCCGACTCCCCCCAATGGAAAAGCGCCTGGGCCCGTTTTTACCGGGCCATCTACCGGGACTCCTTTAGCCGCCTCTCCGAGCTGGCCTTTGCCCTGGAACGGCACTGGAGCACAAAAACAATGACCATCACCAATTGGGATGTGGCGGGGAAGGCCCTGGAATGGGTGCAAACTTTTTCCTACGAGCGGGACCTTCCGGGCAGCGACTTTGTGAACCTGGTAAGCGCCGCCACCGAAGGGCGGGGGGACTGCGACAGCCGGTCCCTGCTCTGGGCCATCATCATGGAACAGGCGAATATCCCGGCGGCTATCATGGTCTCCGCCGACTACAGCCACGCCATGGGCTTGATTGATATACCGGGTCCCGGCGCACGGTTTAAATGGGATGGTACGCAATGGCTGGTGGCGGAAACCACCGTAGCGGTAAGCTTGGGGCGCATTGAACAAAAAGTAAGCGATCCAACCTATTGGCTGGGGGTTATTTTTCAGTAGGACACTACTCTGCTACGCATCTTAGTGACTCCTGATCAGCAGCGAATACGCTTCGTCGGCTTTTTTCACCTTGACCAGATCCTTCCGGAGGGTTAGGTTCTTTAGCCGGGCGCTGAAAAAGGATATGGTTTGAAGGTAGTAGGCGTGTTGATTGTGGGCGGCGGCAACCATGAATACCAGCCGGACCGGCTCATCGTCCAGGGCCTGGAAATCAATGATATCGGTTTGACTGATTCCCACGGATACCACCAGGTCCGTCACCGAGGCTAGGCGGACATGGGGGATGGCAATGCCCCGGCCCATGGCGGTGGTCATCAGTTCTTCCCGCTTGAGGATTTCCGTTACCAGTTCCTGGCGGTTCTTTACCTGAGGGGCGGTGGCTAGGTTGTTCGCCAGGGCTAAGAGGACATCCCGCTTGGTGGAATAGTTGAGGATGAGGATGCGGTCCGGGGAAAGGATGTTTTCTACCGCTACCGCCTCGGTGGGGGAAGCCATGTTATGGATGGAAAGACGGTCGTTTACCCATTTTTCGATATCCGCCTTCTTAAAACGCCATACGGTCCCGATTTTTCCCGAGGGAATCTCCCCCTTTTGCGCCCAATCGTACACGGTGCGCTCGGAAACCCGTAAATACTTCGCCACCTCATCTATGGTAAGTATCTCATCATCAATCATTACCACTGTTCTACATTAAATGTCAGAATAGGTCAAGCCATTCCACTGTATCGTTTCCTAACTAAAAGTTACCGTACTCCTCCCACGCCTTAATCTCCAGCCCCTTGGCCCGGAAGTCGCTCAAGGCGTCGATAAACTGCCGCGCCACCTTAATGTTGGTGAACAGGGGTATGTCGAAGTCCACCGCCATGCGCCGTATGATGTAGTCGTTCTTCAATTCCGTCTCCCGGTTGTTCTTAGGAATGTTGATGATCATGTCCACTTCCCGGTTTTTGATGAACTGCGCAATGTTGGGCTCCTTGGATTCCAGGGGCCAGTTCAGGGCCTGGGCCTGTACGCCGTTGGCAGCCAGGAACTTGGCGGTGCCACGGGAGGCGTAGAGTTCGTACTCCATTTTTACCAGGGCCTTGGCGGAATCCAGGAAGTCGAGCTTGTCCTCGATGGGGCCGGTGGAGAGGAGTATCCGCTTCCGGGGGATACGGTAGCCCACGGAGAGCAGGGCCTTCATGAAGGCATCGTTCAGGTCCGTGCCGATGCAGCCCACTTCCCCGGTGGAGGCCATCTCCACCCCGCTGATGGGGTCCGCGCCGTGGAGCCGGGAAAAGCTGAACTGCGCGGCCTTGACCCCCACCCAGTCCAGGTCCAGCGCTGATGCGGGGGCTTTTTGGACCGGTTCATCAAGCATTGCCCGCACCGCCATCTCAATCATGTTTACCCGGCTGACCTTGGAGCAGAAGGGGAAGCTCCGGCTTGCGCGGAGGTTACATTCGATTACCCGCACCCGGTTGCGCTGGGCCAGGAACTGGATGTTGAAGGGTCCGGTGATGTCCAGGGCGCAGGCTATTTGCGTGCTAATCTTGCGTATCTTCCGGACGGTCTGGAGGTAGAGACGCTGTGCGGGCAGTACCACGGTGGCGTCCCCGGAATGGACCCCGGCGTTCTCCACATGTTCGGTGATGGCGTGGAACAGTATTTCTCCCCGCTTGGCCACCGCGTCGATCTCAATCTCCTTTGAGTTCTCAACAAACTTGGAGATCACCACCGGATGTTCCGCGGATACATCCGCTGCGAGCCCCAGGAATTGTTCTAAACTTTCATCGTCCCAGGCCACGTTCATCGCGGCGCCGGAGAGGACATAGCTGGGACGGATCAGTACCGGGTAGCCGACAAGGGCGGCGAAGGCTTTGGCGGAGGGCAGGTCCGTAAGCTCCTTCCATTCAGGCTGTTCGATCCCAAGACTGTCCAGGAGGGCGGAAAACTTGTTCCGGTCCTCCGCCATGTCGATGGAGGCAGGGGATGTGCCGTAGATAAGGACCCCCAAGTCATAGAGCCTGGTAGCAAGATTGTTGGGAATCTGGCCGCCCACGGAGAGGATCATCCCTTCGGGCCGTTCCCGTTCATAGATATCCATGATCCGTTCCAGGGTAAGTTCCTCAAAGTAGAGCCGGTCGCATATATCGTAATCGGTGGAAACCGTTTCGGGGTTACAGTTCACCATGATGGAGTAGCGCCCCAGCTTCCGGGCGGCTTCCGCCGCGTTGACACAGCACCAGTCGAACTCAACGCTGCTTCCAATCCGGTATGCGCCGGAACCCAGGACCATCACCCCCCGTCCTGCGCTCGGTACATCATCGGTGGCGCCGCTCCCTGCACCGCAGCTTCCGTAGGTCATGTAGAGGTAGTTGGTCTTAGCGGGATACTCCGCCGCCAGGGTATCTATCTGCTTGACCTGGGGCCGAAGCCGGAACCCTTCACGAATACTGCGGATCTGCATTTCCGTCTTGCCCACAAACTCCCCGATCCGCGCATCGGAAAACCCAAGGCTCTTAGCCCGTGCGAGCAATTCGCGCTCTAAATGTTCACTGCCCAATGCCCGAAGCGTTTTCTCCGTTTCCAAAGCATTCGCAATCCTGTAAAGGAACCACCGGTCTATCCTGGTGAGCCGGTGGATTTTCTCCACACTCCAGCCCTCCATAAGCGCACGGTAGACGATGAAGATGCGCCGGTCCGTAGGCTTAACCAGGGCGTCCCGGATATTCCGGAGCCCGCTCCCGCACAGTGCGTCATCCCCGGTGAGCCCCGGCGCGCCGATGCCGGTCATCCGCAGGGCCTTTTGCAGGGCCTCCTCAAAGCTGCGGCCTATGGACATCACCTCCCCTACGCTTTTCATCTCCGAACCGATGCGCACATCGACGTTCTTGAACTTTAAGAGGTCCCAGCGCGGTACCTTTACTACGCAGTAATCCAGCGCGGGCTCGAAACAGGACTTGGTGACCCGGGTGATGCGGTTTTCAATATCCGTAAGGGAATAGCCCAGGGCAAGTTTTGCCGCCACAAACGCCAGGGGGTAGCCCGTAGCCTTGGATGCCAGGGCGGAACTCCGGGAAAGCCGGGCGTTCACTTCGATGATCCGGTAGTCCTCGGAAGCCGGGTCCAGGGCGTACTGGACGTTACATTCCCCCACAATGCCCAGGTGGCGGATCACTTCAATGGCGATGCGCCTGAGCTTGTGGTATTCCGAGTCGGTTAGGGTTTGTGAAGGGGCCACAACGATACTCTCCCCGGTATGTATCCCCAGGGGGTCGAAGTTTTCCATATTACAAACGGTGATGCAGTTATCGTATTTATCCCGCACCACCTCGTACTCAATTTCCTTCCAGCCCCCCAGCCATTCCTCCACCAGCACCTGGGGCGCATGGGCAAAGGCCCGGTCACAGCGGCGGCGTATATCCCCCTCGTTCCGGCAGATCCCCGAACCGGAGCCCCCCAGGGCATAGGCGACCCGGACCATCACGGGGTAGCCTATCTGTTCCGCCGCCTCCGCCGCGCTATCCGTATCGGTGACAGCAATACTGCGGGGGGTCAATGCGCCGATTTCCCTGAGCCGTTCCACGAACAGCTCCCGGTCCTCGGTATCTTCGATGGTCTTAACGGAGGTGCCCAGTACCTTGACCCCGTACTTGTAGAGGGTCCCCTCCCGTTCCAGGGCCACCCCGCAGTTCAGGGCGGTCTGCCCTCCGAAGGAGAGGAGTATCCCGTTGGGCCGTTCCTTTTCGATCACCTGCCGGACATACTCCGGGGTTACCGGCAGGAAGTAGGTGGCATCCGCCATGCCCTCGCTGGTCTGTATGGTAGCGATGTTGGGGTTGATCAGCACGGTCTTGATGCCCTCTTCCCGCAGGGCCTTCAATGCCTGTGACCCGGAGTAGTCAAACTCTCCGGCCTGCCCGATTTTCAAACCACCGGACCCGAGGACCAACACTTTCTTTATCGAACCTACCCGGTTCGCCGTATCATGTATCGACTTAATCATATTACTTTCCTCACCTGATCCAGAAACCGGTCGATCAGAAACTCCGTGTCCCGGGGCCCCGGGCAGCCTTCGGGGTGGAACTGTACCGCCGAGAAGGGGTGTTTGATTGAGCGGATGCCTTCAATAGTGTTATCGTTGGCGTTGACAAACCAGGGTTCCCAGCCCTTGGGGATGGTTTCCCCCCGCACCGCGTAGCCGTGGTTCTGGCTGGTGATGTAGCAGCGCTTTGTTGTTGTGTCGATGCAGGGCTGGTTCTGGCCCCGGTGGCCGTAGGGGAGCTTGTAGGTATCCGCTCCGGCGGCCAGGGCCATGATCTGATTGCCAAGGCAGATACCGAAGATGGGCTTCCCTTTGTCAAAGGCCCGGCGCACGGTGGCGATGGTTTTATTGCACGCCTTGGGGTCACCGGGGCCGTTGGAGAGGAAGAGGCCGTCGTATTCAATGTTTGCAAGGTCCGAATCCCAGGGCACACGGATAAGCTCTACCTTCCGCGCAAGGAAACAGCGGAGTATGTTGGCCTTTGCCCCGCAGTCCACCAGGACGATACGGGGCAGCGTTTCGCTATTAGACGTCCCCGGGGAGCGGTAGCGTTTAACATCCCTGGGGGACACCTCCGCCACCGGGTGGCTTACCATCCCCGAATCCATGGTCACCTCCCGGCACCCCTCCACCAGGATCTTCCCCTGCATAACCCCGTGTTCCCGGAGCCGTTCCGTGAGGGACCGGGTATCAATGCCGTAAATGCCGGGGACATTGTTTTTGTCGAGCCAGGCTGAAAGGGATGCGCCGGAAGAAAAATGGCTGGGTGTTGCACAGGCCTCGGCCACCACAAAACCCGAGACCTGGATTTGCCCCGACTCAAAATGGGTGGGGATGCCCTGTTCGTCGAAAAAGGGCTCCGCCGTTTTGGGCTTCACCGGCACCCCGTAATTGCCCATAAGGGGGTAGGTGGCCACCAGGATCTGCCCCCGGAAACTGGGGTCTGTCAGGGACTGGGGGTAGCCGGTCATGCCGGTGGTAAAGACCACCTCCCCCGCCTGGGACTTTTCCTTCCCAAAGGACCACCCCGCAAATTCCGCCCCGTCTTCCAACACAAGCTTTGCCCGTGCCACGTGCTGTTTTTTCATTTCGGCCTCCGGGTGTAGAATACACGGTTTATCGGTTTTTATGCAATGTCTTTGGAAATTAGGAACGGGAAATGAAAAAATACCCGTTTTCGGGTTGTTTTCCAGGGGTATTTTGAGGAAAACGGGTATTTTATTCCTAAATTGTGGGAAGAGGAATAGGATTTGTTCTTTCCGTGTCCAGGGTGTCCTTTGTGGTGAAAATTATTCCCTATACTAGACACGGTACAGAATTTCTGCTATAGTCAAAATGTTCACGTATATCCTGGCGCCGTACCCAAGCGGTAAGGGAGCGGTCTGCAAAACCGTTATGCAAGGGTTCGATTCCCTTCGGCGCCTGTAATTAAAATACCCCTATATACATTCCGTCGCCGGTAAACCGGGGGGATCTCCGTTGCAGGGCATGCCCTACAAGTTAACGGGCATGCCCTACAGGTTAACGGGCATGCCCTACAAGTTGACGGGCATGCCCTACAAGTTAACGGGCATGCCCTACAAGTTGACGGGCATGCCCTACAAGTTAACGGGCATGCCCTACAAGTTAACGGGCATGCCCTACAAGTTAACGGGCATGCCCTACAAGTTAACGGGCATGCCCGTCAACTTAACGGGCATGTCCTACAAGGGGGGTCCGTAAAAGGTCCGGCGGGGCTTTCCCCAGGGGCCGCATAGTTCCGTATCCCCATTTTTCCCTTAGACAGCAAAAACAGGCGTTTTGACAGCAAAATTGGTATGGTTTTCCCCTTGCGTTTTAAAAGTAAGGGGAGTACGATCACACCATGTACCAAGCACTGTCGTTCTTACCCCCCCCCCCCCCCCCCCCCCCCCCCCCCCCCCCCCCCCCCCCCCCCTTTTCTTTCCCTTTTCTTTTTTGTCCTCTTCTTTGTTCATCTCATTCGCCTCCTTCTCCTCTTCTTC
>BNUX01000094.1 GCA_025997675.1 Spirochaetia bacterium
TTCCGCAGAAATAATAATCAACAGTCTTCCGGTGTGCAGCGAACGGGGATTGAGTTACGCTACCTTTACCCTGCTTGACATAAAACATTCAGGCGGAACCAGTTGCGCCTTTGAAATATTGGAATACGATAATCCCCCTGCGATTATGGTGCATGAGGGACAACCGGTAAAACTGGAAAAGGATACCATTCCCATCAAACGGAAAAATAAGAAAACAGGCCCGGAAACGGAGGTCGTTTTCTTCTCCTCATGGAAAGCATTTCCCGGTGACCGGATTGTCTTTTTTTCAGATGGGGTTACCCAAGCGGGGATGGGATCCGATGACTACCCATCGGGCTGGGGAATAGAGAACGCATCAAACTATATTCTTAACCAAATAAAAACCAACCCTCGTATAAGCGCCAGGGACCTTTCGAAAAATGTGGTAACCGAAGCAGAGAGCAAGGACCTAAAGGGCGCCAAAGACGACATCACCTGCGGCGTGGTGTATTTCCGGGAGCCCCGGGATTTGTTGGTTTTTACCGGGCCGCCCTATCACCCGGAAGGGGATGCTGAAATCGCACAAACCGTGGCGTCATTTAAGGGCAGAAAAATTATTTCCGGTGGTACCAGCGCACAGATAATTTCACGGGAACTAGGTTTGCAAATCGAACGGGGCGAAACCCTGCCCGGCGGGCCGCCCTTATCAGAAATGGAAGGGATAGACATGGTGTGCGAAGGCATACTAACCCTGGGCGCCGCAGCAGAATTATTAGCGGAAAATAATTTTTCTAAATACAGAAGGGAAACCCCGGCGCTGCGCATGACGGAATATTTACTGAACAGCGACCGGATTGTTTTTATCGTCGGTACAAAGATTAACGAAGCCCACCAGGACCCGACAATGCCGGAAGAACTTGGGATTCGCAGGAACGTTGTTAAAAAGATTGCGGGTCTGCTTGAGGAGACGTACCTTAAAGAGGTGCATGTTCAATACGTTTAGCGTGGGTATACACATTCATGTTGCCGCTCTTTATGCACCCGGCCAGTGTCACCCCGGCCGCCTCCGCCCGTTGTACCGCCCCGGCGCTCACCGCCCCGTTGCAGAGCACCATTTTTATTCCCGTGGGTTCGATCATGGCGAACATATCATCCGCCAGGCGGCTGCTTACCAATAACGCCTTACCAGAGGGATCAAGGCCCTCCAGAACTATCTTTCCAATTATTTTTGCCAGGGCATTCCGGCGGGACACATCTTCCGCAAGCATCAGTATCTGTGTGCCGTCTATCACCGCCATTGCGTGGGCCGCCCCGGTGGACTGATACAGCGCACACCGGGCGTTAAAAGTTTCCCAGACCGCGTATATATCCTTAGGTGAAAGGGTAATAGCCTCCATCGGATCCTCCGCAATCGCAGTAATACTGTTTTTGTCATTTTTTCGCAGGGCCAAAGAAACGGTCCCCGCTCTTTTATCGGTAGCTATGGACCCTAAATCGTTTCTATCCCGAAGATATCCTCGTGTAAAAGCCCAGCCCGCAGCCAACGCTTCCAGATCCGCCGGGCTGCACGAAACGGTAGTAATCAATAAATTGTTGGCAAACAAGGACCACGTCTCTTCCCGAATTACCCGGTCAGTTATAGCAGTACGCCCCGCTGCGTTTATGCGGATAATCTGCCGCTCTTCCCACATGAAGTCCACTCCAAACAAAAAAGCTATGGCCCCCGCCGAAACGATGACCATAGCCTCATTACCCTAAACTAAAACAGCGCCTATGCGTTCGCTCTCTTAGCCGCTTCTACCACGTGGGCCACCAGAATAGCATTGGTAACTGAACCAACGCCGCCCGGCACCGGGCTAAGCCCCGCAACAACGGGCTCAACTTCGTCGAACTTCACATCCCCAACGGTCGATTTCCAGCTCTTGTCCTCAACGGCGGGCTTCGGAACCGGGTTGGGGTTAACGCCCACATCGATCACGTACTGGCCCGCTTTGAAGCTGTCCTTGCCGACGCTCAGGGCACGGCCCATTGCCACTACCACAATGTCCGCCGCCTTAACGGTCTCAGGCAGGTTCGCCGTCTTGGAATGGCAGATCGTTACGGTGCCGTTCCTCTTCAGGAGCAGCATGGACACCGGCTTCCCGATAACCGTACTGCGTCCCAGCACCACCACCTTCTTTCCGGAGGGGTCAATCTTGTAATGATCCAGGATGTGCATGACCGAGTCGGCGGTACAGGGGGGGAAGCCCTTGCCGGAATCCGAATAGATTCCCGCCTGGCTGCCGTCGGTAATGCCGTCCATATCCTTTGCCGGGAGGATGGCGCCGCAGGCCGCATTGTCATCAATGTGCTTGGGCAGGGGGCGGAAGAGCAGAATGCCGTGTACGCCCTTGTCATCATTCGCCGATTTGATAGTCGCAATCAGCTTGTCCTGGGTGACGTCTTCGGGGAGCTCGTAGACTTTTACCGCCGCGCCCACTTCTTCGCACCGTTTGGTGGCGCCCTTTTCATAGGAAAGATCCGGGCCCTTCGCGCCAACGCGGATGATCCCCAGGGTCGGGGTAACACCCTTCGCCTTGAGGGCCGCAACATCAATTTTCAGCTGCTCGCCTATCGCGTCGGCAACTGCTTTTCCTTCTAATCTCTGTGCCATGGTATACCTCTTATTTTAGTCGGTCTTTAACGCTCTTGAATATCTTATCCGCAAGCGGCTCGTACTCCGCAAGCAATGCGTTAGCCTCGCGGTTTACTTGCTCCGCGTAGGGCTTGTCCGTCATTGCGGCGGTGTTAATAAACACATTAAGGCTGGCTCCGGTGAGGGCGGCTTTGCAAAAAAGCACCCCAACCCCGGCGTCACTGATGGCCAAACTACTGCCCTTGGCGGCAAACTCTTCAATAACCTTGATAGCCTCGCCGCATTTCCTCATGATATCCATGGGTACCGAGCAGGCCACTTTCAACGCCGCTTCCATAACCTTGGTCTTCTCCGCCTTCTCCGCCTCGGTTTCCTTGGGCAGGCCATAGGCCTTGGCCAAGGGCGCGAAAGCTTCCGCATCCCGTTGAACCAGGGTTAAGAAGTCCCCCTGAATCTTGTCGGACGCCTTCTTCAGACGGATAATATCCGCTTCCACATCGGCGTATTTTTTCTTGCCCACCGTGAGGGAGCCCACCATGTTTCCCAGTGCAGCCCCGATGGCCCCCACCAAAGCGGAAGCGCCGCCGCCGCCGGGTACAGGCTCTTTGCTCGCCAGGACACTTACAAAATCTACGCAGCTTTTTTCAGCAAAACCCATTCTTCACTTCCTTATAAAGCATAAAACAACGGGTAATGAGAAACCCCATTACCCGTTGTTCGCTGTTGCTTGGATTAGAACAGACCGGCAATCTTCCCGGTGTTGTCCACGTCGATCTTCTCGGCGGAGGGCACAGGCGGGAGGCCGGGCATGGTCATGATCTCACCGGTGAGGGCCACAATGAAGCCGGCGCCGTTGGAAATCTTGATGTTACGAACCGTGAGGGTCCAGCCCTTCGGCGCGCCCTTGATGTTGGGATCGTCGGTGAAGCTGTATTGGGTCTTCGCCATGCAAATCGGCACCTTGTCCATGCCGAGTTTTTCAAGCTGGGCAATCTGCTTCTGGGCCGAGGGCAGGATGTTCACATTGTCCGCATGGTAGATCTTCTTGGCGATGGCCTCGATCTTGTCTTTGATCGAGGCTTTTTCGTCATAGCTGAAGGTGAACTGGTTCGGCTGTTCGGCGAGCCTGACCACTTCTTCGGCCAGTTTCTTGCCGCCTTCGCCGCCCTTTGCCCATACTTCGGACAGGGCTACGTTGACGCCGAGCTTCTTGCATTCATCTTCCACCAGTTTCAGTTCTTCCGGGGTATCAAGCGGGAATGCGTTGATAGCGACCACTGCCGGCAGCTTGTACACTTCTTTGATGTTGTTCACGTGCTGGAGCAGGTTCGGGAGACCCTTCTTGAGGGCTTCAATATTCGGCTTGTTCAAGTCGGCCTTGGCAACGCCGCCGTGGGACTTGAGGGCTCGGACGGTTGCAACGATAACCACCGCATTGGGTTTCAGGCCCGCAAACCGGCATTTAATGTCGAGGAATTTTTCCGCGCCGAGGTCCGCGCCGAAACCGCCTTCGGTAACCACATAGTCACCCATCTTGAGGGCAAGCCGGGTAGCCATGATGGAGTTACAGCCGTGGGCGATGTTAGCGAAAGGTCCGCCGTGGATGAACGCCGGGGTACCTTCCAGGGTCTGTACCAGGTTCGGCTTGAGGGCATCCTTGAGCAGGGCAGCCATGGCGCCCTGGGCATTGAGCTGACCGGCGGTAACGGGTTTTTCGCTGCCGTCCGACTGCTTGCCATAGGTGTAACCGACGATGATCTTCGCACAGCGGGCTTTGAGGTCGTCAATGTCTTTGGAAAGGCAGAGGATAGCCATGACTTCGGAAGCCACGGTGATATCAAACCAGTCTTCACGGGAGGCGCCGTTGGCCTTGCCGCCGAGACCGTCTACGATGAAGCGGAGCTGCCTGTCGTTCATGTCCACGCAGCGGTGCCAGATGATCTTGCGGGGGTCGATGTTGCACTTGTTGCCCTGATAGATGTGGTTATCGATCATGGCAGCGAGGAGGTTATTCGCCGCGCCGATGGCATGGAAGTCACCGGTAAAGTGGAGGTTGATGTCTTCCATAGGGATGACCTGTGCCCAGCCACCGCCTGCCGCGCCGCCCTTGACGCCGAATACCGGGCCCAGGGAGGGTTCGCGCAGAGCCACAACGACTTTCTTGCCAAGCTTGGCGAGACCGTCGGAAACGCCGACCGTGGTGGTGGTCTTGCCTTCGCCCGCCGGGGTGGGGGTGATGGCCGTTACCAGGATGAGCTTGCCGTCGGGCTTGTTCTTCAGCTCGTTGTTCAGGTAGTTATAGTCAATCTTGGCTTTGTATTTGCCATATTGCTCGATATACTTGTCAGGGATGTCCAATTTCGCGGCGATTTCTTTAATATCGTACGCATGTTCGGGATAAACCGCCTGGGCGATTTCAATGTCGGAACCGGGGAATTTCTTCACCGCATCTGAACCTTTAGCCATAATTCTGTCTCCTCAATAGGGGATTTGTACTAGTAATACCACGTCAACGACGCGGTCCTTTAACAAATGCAATACAGGAAGGGGGGACCCCCCGGAGCTGTTCCCCGGTATCAGTCCCCCGTTCCTTTACTTACAGAGCGCTTTGAGGTCGCCGTCGTGAACGATCTGGGCAACTTTTTCCGCTTTGTTGAGCGCATAGAAGTGCACGCCCTGAAGGTCGGTCTTCAGATACTGCTTCACTTCGTTGATGGTGTATTCCATGCCGTACTTCTCGAGTTCCGCCGCATACTTCTTCTCCAGGGCCTTGTACTGGTTCTGGACATCTTCGGAAGCGGTCTTGGGCGGGGGCGGGGGCGGGCTGTATTGGCCGACAATGCGGGACAGTTCCACGGGGATACAACCGGGGATGGTCATGTCGATGGCGTTCCGGCGGTTAAGGATCGGCATAATACCGATGACAATCGGAATGGTAACACCGGCCTTCCGGGCCATGGCAATCCACTTCTCATAGGCAACCACATCATGGCAGGTCTGGCACATAATGAGCTCGGCGCCCGCATCCTGTTTCATCTTGAGGTATTTGATGTCGCTTTCAAGGCTGGGGGCCAGGAGGTGCCGTTCGGGATAACCCGCGCCGGCGAGGCACACATTGGGGAATTCCTTGTGCAAGAACTTGATAAGCTCGTTGGCATGCTGGAATTCGCCGTCGGTGGAGGTCTTGATGTCGCCGGTGGCGGGGTCTTTCTGGAAGTCACCGCGCATGGCAAGGCCGTTATCAACACCCATGTCCACATATTCCTGGAAAATCCCCTTCAACTGCGCAGAGGTTTTACCAATAACGGTAAAGTGGGTCACACAGTTCACCTTGTGGTCAACGATGTACTTGCAAATCGCCTTGGATTCGCCGACGTTGGTGCCCATGGCGCCATAGGTGCAGCTAATGAAATCCGGGTCCAATTTGAATAATTGATCCAACTCTTTTTGCAGCTTGGGAACACCATCGGCCTCTTTAGGGGGGAACACCTCAAAAGAGAATGTCTTTTTCTTTTTCAGAAGGTCTGAAACTTTCGCCATTTACGTCTCCTTAAAAACATGCTTTCATAACAGGAAAAAAATCCCGTTGTTGACTAAAATTGTTATATATATTAGATATCATTCCGATATATATAAACATTTATCAATTCATGATGGAGGCAAAATGGGTATTTGTCAAGCGAAATTTTCGTTCTATATGCCTAGTTTCCCGATAATCTCCCCCAGGGCCTTCTTTATGGGGGAGTCCTCCGGCAGGGAGACCAGGGCTTTCCCGGCGGAATCGTACTTATAGACCGACTCGTCCAGGGGGATCACCCCGATAAGGGAGAGGTTTTGCTCCGCAATCTCGTCCAGCACCCCCTGTTCCAGCTTACCCTCGGGAACGCGGTTCACGATGAGGCAGACCTTATTGGCTTTAAAGTCAAGCTGGGTTATCATCTCGGCGATACGGCCCGCAGCCTGGACGCTCCGGCGGGAGCAGTCGCTGACCAGGAGGATCAGGTCCACGGGGGGCAAAATGCCCCGGCTGATGTGTTCCAGGCCCGCCTCGTTGTCCACCAGGAGGAAGTTGTAGTTTTTATAGTAGCGCTGGAGCTGGTCCCGGAGGAGGTCGTTGATAAAGCAATAACAACCCTTCCCCTGGGTACGGCCCATGACAAGCATATCGTACTTGTCCATTTCCACCAGGGCGTCGCCGAACCGCATATTGGTGTACTCCTGCTTGGACATCCCCGCAGGGATGGGGTTCTTTTCGGCAAATTCCGACTTGGCGATTTCCTCGCGGATATCCCCCAGGGTCATGGCGGTTTCCACCCCCAGGACTTCGTTCAGGTTGGAGTTCGGGTCGGCGTCCACCGCCAGGATGGGGCCCTTGCCCTTCTCCGCCAGGTAATTCAAAAATAAGCCGCAGAGGGTGGTCTTTCCGACCCCGCCCTTCCCGGCCATAGCTATGCTGTATGTCATGAGATTAATATATCATACTTGGAGTTTTTAGTCAAGTATCTAATCGCACTTTTTTTATCTATATGAGGGTATCAATATCCCGCCTCGAATAAGAGCTGCTTATTCATGGGGCTGTTTTTTTAACCTGCCGAAAACTTCCTCGTGGGTATACCGGACATCGGAAGCGGCGGCGGCACGGTCGGCTTCGTCCAATTTCGTCTCGATATCACCGGTAAGGCTTGCATATTGCTCAAGGTTCATAACGACCATGGCGCCATAACCATTTTTAGTTAAATATACCGGTTCACCGGTATTGACCAACGTCTCAATTTCGGGGAACTTATTCCGCAAATCCGATACCGGTCGTATTTGTATCATAACCGTATGCTCCTTCTTCAAATACTACTATCATGATACTATCAATATTTTATCAGAATGTCAATAAGGGATTTGACAACTTTATTGCCATAGCTGCGTCGCCTCCTACATGGGGGGCGGGCCGCATAGTCCCGTACTCCCGTTTTTCCCTTAGACAGCAAAAACAGGCGTTTTGACAGCATAATTGGTATGGTTTTCCCCTTGCGTTTTAAAGGCAAGGGGAGTACGATCATACCAAGACTATGAAAGCGCAAAACCTGTACCAAGTAATCTCGTTCTTTTATCCCCCCCCCCAATTGCGCTTGGGTTACTAGGATATAACTCGTCCCGAAACAACTATCATTCTCAAGTAATAGGTTCAAAGAAGCCCCGCCTCATAACCGGTGTCTGCCAGGACTATCGGACGTTGTTCGATAAACGGTATGCGACGGGGCTTCTCTTTTATATTCCAACTAAAGGAGGAATACAAGATGAAAAGATATAGCTTGATGACGGCGGTACTCGCCCTTATTACGGCCCTAGCCCTGACCCTGGGCAGCTGCCCGAATCTTAACGATGACCCACCCATCGAAGTAGGCGGCCTCACCGCAGCCCCTGGGGGTGGAAGCGTCACCCTTAGCTGGACAGACCCCGGCGGTTCCTTTACCTCCGGTGGCGGGGTGAGGGTAGAAAGTGACGGCACCTTCACCATGACCGGCGGGACCATCAGCGGTAATACCGCTAGCGGCAACGGCGGCGGGGTGTGGGTAGGGAACACCGGCAACTTCATCAAAGACGGCGGCACTATCAACGGCGGCCCCGGCGTGGCCCCCAACAACACCGCCAGCGGCTCAAACGGCCATGCGGTATACTGGGACACTATCCCCCTCAAGAAGAAAGTTAACGACACGCTTGACTCCACATCTGCGGGAGACCTTTCCACCGCCAATAAGAATCCCCCCTGGATATAGCCAATAAGCGGACCCATGCGGGGGCAGCCGGCGGTCTCCTGACCTCACCGCGCCCCTGCGGGAGTAATCGCGAAAAAAACCGCCCTCTCACCGGGGGCGGCTTTTTATGGGGAAGGGGGCGTGCTTGGCTATCCCCCTTTTTTGTGGTATGCTATTCCCAAGAGGTACACAATATGGGACAAGTACATACGGATATCACCCTGAAAAACGCAGGGGATGTGATCAATGTTGGACGTGGGCTTATAAAAGCCCCCAATGTCCGGGAAACAACGGTGCAGGCGATGGCAGATACCGGCGCTCTTGCGCTGACCATCACCGAATCGGTGCGCAAGGCCCTGGGGCTGAGTATTGTGAAGGAAAGACAGGTTACCTACGCAAATAATACGAAGGAGATCTGCGGAATAACCGAACCGGTGGAGGTTTACTGGAAAGACCGCTCCACATCCTGCTGGGCCGTGGTTGTTCCCGGCGAGGGGGAAGTCCTTCTAGGCGCCATCCCCCTTGAGGGCATGGACCTCATGGTGGACCCCGTATCACAGCAACTGATCGGCGCCCATGGTGATCAACCTCTGTATAGGTGCTAGTAAAAAAAGGTGTATCTTCCCAAGGAACTGAAAGCCGCCGTGTAACAATCCTACCGCCGCCAATACTCCGGCGTAAACAGCACCAGCACGGTCCACAGTTCCAGCCGTCCCGCGATCATGGCGAATGAATAGAACCACTTGAGGTAATCCGGGAAGGGGCTGTAGTTATGGCCGGGGCCGATGGCGCCGAAGGCGGTTCCCAGGTTGCCCACCACCGCCACCGCAGTACTAAATGCGGAAAAGAGGTCCATCCCCGAGGCGGCGCTTACCAGGGCGGTGAAGGCGATCACCGCGGCGTAGAGGAACACGAAGCCCGCCACCCCGTAGACCACGTCCTTCCTGCCCACCTTTTTGTTGAGCTGGATGCTGAACACCCCCTGGGGGTAGAGGATGCGGCGCAGTTCGTTGCCGGTCTGTTTCCAGAGTACCACGTGGCGGATCACCTTGATGCCCCCGGCGGTGGAGGAGGAACAGCCTCCGGAGAGCATGAGGCAGAAGAGGATGACCTGGGTGATGGCGGGCCATGCGGTATAGTCGGTGATGGCCTGGCCGGTGGTGGAGAGGAAGGACGCGGTCTGGAAGGCGCCGTACCGGAGGGCGGACCCTACCGAACCGTAGAAGGGAACGAGGGTTAAGGTGACTGCTGCCGCAGCGACAATAAAAATGCCCAGATAGACCCGGCACTCAGTATTGTTGACGGCGTCCCTGAACTTTCCCCTGACCAGGCGGTAGTAGAGGTTGAAGTTGAGCCCCGCCAGGAGCATAAAGATGATCGACAGGGTGTCGATGAAGGCCGAGTTGTACCAGGCGATGCCGGTATTTTTGGTGCTGATCCCCCCGGAGGCCATGGTAGTAAAACTGTGGCAGATGGCATCCATGGTGTCCATGCCCCCCAGCCGGAAGAGGAGCGCTAATAGGGCGGTGAGGACGCAGTAACTGATCCAGAGAACCTTGGCGGTGTCGGTGATCCGGGGGGTGATCCGTTCCTTGTCCGCTCCCGGCGCTTCGGCCTTGACCAATTGGAAGCTGCCGACCCCTAAGAGGGGCATCAGGGCCACCGTGAGGAGGACGATACCCATGCCGCCCACCCAGTGGCTCATGCTCCGCCACAGTAACAGTGCGCGGGGTAGGGATTCTACGTCGGTGATGGTGGTGGCCCCGGTGGTGGCAAACCCGCAGGCGCTTTCAAAAAAGGCGTCGGTAAAACTGATGCCCTGGCCGGAAAGGTAAAACGGCATGGACCCCAGGAGGCTCATACCCGCCCAGGTAAGGAAGACCAGGAGGAAGCCGTCACGGGGGCGGAAACGGAGGGGCGTCTTCCGGTGTGAAAGGAGAGCGGGCAGGGCCGCCGCAATGACTACACCGGAGGGAATACCCAGGGCGAGAGCCATCCTGCCTTCGCCCAGGATTATGGCAAGGATCAGGGGGATAAGCATGATCGCCGCCACCATCCCCAGAAGTATTAAAAGGATGCGTAGTAATACTAAGGACCTCATAATTTACCCCTGGAAGGAACCGAAGAATTTTTCCAGTTCACCTTCGCTTCCGTTTTTGGCGATAAGGATGATCCGGTCGCCGCGTTTGAAAATATAATCACCCCGGGGAATAAAGGAAGTACCTCCCCGGTTCACCAGCATCACCAGCCCCCCACCCGTAAGGTTCAGCGCGGTGATTCCCTTTTCCGCAGCAGGCGTGTCAGGCCCAAGCTCAATTTCAAAAACATTAATATCCCC
>BNUX01000095.1 GCA_025997675.1 Spirochaetia bacterium
CCCCAATTACGCTTAGGTTACTAGGATATAACTCTTTCGATACAAAGAAGCCCCGTCGTATAACTCATGCCTCCCCAGGCTATCGGACGTTGTTCGATACAGAGTATACGGCGGGGCTTCTCTTTTATATTCCATTCTAAGGAGGGAATACAAGATGAAAAGATATAATTTGATGACGGCGGTACTCGCCCTCATGCTGGCAGGGGCCCTGGCCTTTACCGGCTGTCCCAAGACTACCGGCGATGACGACCCTGACACCTCCACCCCCACCGGCCTCGTCCCCATCGACCTCGTACCCGAACCCATCGACCTCGTACCCGCCATCACCTACACCGCCGCAGCGGACGGCGATGTGGTTGCCGCATCGACTAAAATCGACTTTGTGTTCGCCGCCGCCGTTACCGGACTCGCCGCCGCCGACATCACCATAGCCGGGGCAACCAAGGGGACCCTTACCGAGACCGACAGCACACACTGGAGCCTGGCCCTTACCGTTACCACACCGGGAGCCGCCACCGTGTCCATCAACAAGGCCGGTATCGCAAGCGGGACGAAGCCCATAACCCTGTATGGAGGCCTGACCTTTACGGCGGTTACTCCAGCAACCCCCGCGTTTGGTAGTACTTCCATCAGGGGAGTAACCTATGGCGGCACAACGTTTGTCGCGGTGGGGGCCAACGGCAAAATAGGGACATCCTCCGATGGCGATACCTGGGCGGCGGCTACTACAACACCCTCCGTGTTTGGTACTACTAGTAGTGATGTCATCATGGGAGTAGCCTACGGCGGCGGGACGTTTGTCGCAGGGGGGACCAACCCCAAAATAGCGACATCCACCGATGGCGCAACCTGGGCGCTGGCTACTTCAGCACCCACCGCGTTTAGTGGTAGTACTGGCATCTATGAAGTAACCTACGGCGGCGGGAAGTTTGTCGCGGTGGGGCTCAACGGCAAAATAGGGACATCCCCCGATGGCGCAGCCTGGACGGCGAGTCCGCAATCCGTGTTTAGTGCTGGCATCTATGGAGTAACCTACGGCGGCGGGAAGTTTGTCGCGGTGGGGGCCAACGGCAAAATAGGGACATCCCCCACCGGCACAGACTGGGAGGAGGCTACATCATCCCCCGTGTTTAGTGGTAGTGATGTCATCATGGGAGTAACCTATGGCGGTGGGAAGTTTGTCGCGGTGGGGAATGGCAGTAATAAAATAGGGACATCCCCCGATGGCGTAACCTGGACGGCGCGTACGCAATCCGTGTTTACTAGTACTAATACCATCTATGGAGTAAGCTACGGCGGCGGGAAGTTTGTCGCGGTAGGGGTCGGCGGCAAAATGGTGGCATCCGCCGATGGCGAAACCTGGGAGGCGGTTACAACCACCGGGTCTAGTAATGGCTTCATGGGAGTAACCTACGGCGGCGGGAAGTTTGTCGCGGTGGGGGACAACGGCAAAATAGCCTATTCAAACCTGCAGGAATAGGGAGGAATGATAGCCTAGCCGGAGCCGGAACGGGACCAGCGCCCGTTCCGGCTTTTTTGTGCGGGGGAGTGTTCGGGAGGCCGGGGTATGCACACCTGGTGAAAAGTAGGGTATACTGTATAAAGAGCGTAATGGAGGCGCATTAAGATGGAAAGCCTTGGTATTATATGTGGTGTCATCCTGGGCCTCTTCGGCTCTGTTTTCTCGGTTGTCCAGTTCTTTTACCAGCGGCGACTGGCCATAAAGGACAGGGAGCAGGCCGAGAAGGATAGGGAGCAGGCCGCAAAGGACAGGGAGCAGGCCGCAAAGGATAGGGAGCAGGCCGCAAAGGAAGCTGCAAAGGAAGCCGCAAGGCAGGAACTGAGAGACCGTTTGACGTTTCTTATGCAGGTGATTATTGATAAAGACATACCCCGTGAATCCCGCCAGCCCTTTTTTGACGAGTATGTAACCAAGGGCGGCAATGGGACGGTTATCAAGTTCTGGCTGGAAAACAAGTAAATTGCTAAAATAATCCTTGCGCTTTCCCCATGCTGGGGAATCGTTCCCCATGCTGGGGAATCGTTCCCCATGCTGGGGAATCGTTCCCCATGCTGGGGAATCGTTCCCCACGCTGGGGAATCGTTCCCCACGCTGGGGAATCGTTCCCCGCGCTGGGGAATCGTTCCCCGTGCTGGGGAATCGTTCCCCGTGCTGGGGAATCGTTCCCGGGAGACAAAAACAAAGCAATGCGTTGACGTAGTTGTGGTAAGGGGGAGCGACGCCCTTGCGCCGGCATTGTAGTTCCTACTATACTAAAACTATGAACCAAACAGTAACCATTGAAATTGTTGATACTGCCGCATTGAGGCTCTTGCGGGATTTGGCGGCTCTGAGCCTTATCCGGTTTACGCCGGAGACCGCGTCTGAAAGCGACATAGTAACGGCTCGTCTGAATGAAGTCTACGCGCGGGAGGATTCATCCCTTGACCCCGGTTTGATGCTGGCCCAGGCCGAGGCGATTGCCGGGGAAGATTGGTAATGGTTAAAGGTGAGGTATGGTGGGCAAATCTGCCCGCTGACCCTTATGGCTCGGAACCCGGCAAGCGCCGCCATGGAACTGCTTGACCTTATGCCCAACCCGACTAAGGGCTGTCTCGTCGGTGTTCACGGCGATGAATACCTCAACGAACTGGACTGAAGAAAGCGCAACACGGTATCCCCGAATTCACCCTGTATAAAAACATGATAGTATGGTATACTGTGGACCGGGATGAAAATCAAAATAGCGCCTTTGGATAATGCTTTTTATACGCTGGGCTTTTTCGCCAAAACCCTTCGCGGCATCGGGGTTTTTGTGCTCCGGGGGCAGGCGTCCTATAGGATTCTTATCATGCAGATCCTCTTTACCTTTGTGGAGGCCCTGGGGATTGCCTCCATGCTGGCCCTGGGGATAGGCGCGGCGGTGTACATCATCGGTATGCAGCAGCTGGTAAGCCTGGGGCAGGAAAAGCTCATCTATACCCTGCTCATCATCATCATTACCCGGGAATTGGGGCCCCTCCTGGCGGCCTTCATCATCATCGCCCGGTCGGCCACGGCCATTGCCACCGAGCTTGGGGGGATGGTTATTTCCCATGAGGTGGAGGCCTATATTTCCATCGGGGTTGACCCCATAGAACACCTGGCGGTACCCCGTTTCCTGGGGGTAACCGTTTCCCTGTTCCTGCTGAACATCTACTTTTCCGTTTTCGGCCTGGCGGGCTCCTTTGTGGTGGTCCAGTTCTTCAACTCCATGCCGGCGGACTACTATTTCAGCAATGTCCTTGAGGTCCTGGCCGTCCAGGATATACTCATTTCTATCATAAAGAGCATCAGCTTTGGGATGATTATCGCGATTCTGGCGATAACCAATGGGTTTTCCGTGGAACGGGCCAGCACGGAGGTCCCCGTGGTGGGGCTTAAGGCCGTGGGGTCCTCCTTCGCGTGGTGCATCCTGGTGGATGTGCTGCTTTCGGCCCTGTATTATACGGCGCTGAGCTAGGAGCGGGTGGGGCGAGTATGGGGGAACCAATCATCGAATTGAAGGATGTATTATTCTCGGCGCAGAACAGGGAGATTGTGCGGCATACCTCCCTGCAATTTGAGGAGGGGAAGACGACGGCCATTGTAGGGCCCTCCGGGGAGGGAAAAAGCACGGTACTCAAGCTGGCCGCAGGGCTCCTGATCCCCACCGAGGGGATGGTGCTTTTCCGGGGAAAGGATATGGCCGCCATGAACCGGGCGCAAAACAGCGCTTTTCGCCGGGAAGGGGCGGTTGTCTTTCAGGACTCGGCGCTATGGGCGAATCAGGACCTGTTTCAATGCCTGGAACTTCCCCTGAAAATACACTTTCCCAAAATGAAAGCGGAAGACCGGAAAGCGCGTATCACCGAGGTGGTGAAGGAAGTGGGGTATACCAAGGATATCCATGTCCGGCCCGCCATGCTGAGTATGGGGGAGCAGAAACTTATCGCCTTTGCCCGGGCTCTGCTGTGCCGTCCGGAGCTTCTGTTCCTGGACGAATGGACCGAATCCCTGGACGATACTGCGGCGCAGCGGCTCATCAACCTGGTAAGGAAGCTGCAGGCTGAAAAGAAGACCATCATTTTTGTAAGCCATGATCTCCGTATCATTAAAAACCTGGCGGATATCGTCATTACGATTGTAAGCGGTCAGCCGGGCCTTATTATGACTAAGGATCAGCTTATAAAAAACGAAAACTTATCTGAAATAATTGAACGGGGTATTGCCGGGGATGCCAAAGGAGGTGCCCCTTGAAATTCAGGATACGGTATGCCGATAAAATTGTGGGTCTGTTCATTATTGTTGCCCTTGGAATCGTAATTGTTGCGATCTTCATGATTGGCAGCAAGCACCGGTGGTTCGCCAAGGACGGGCTCTACAGAACCTACTTTGAAACCGCCTCGGGACTGAGCACCAATATGCCGGTACAGTACAAGGGATTTCCCATTGGGAATGTGAAATCCTTTGGCCTCAATGATGAGGATAAGGTGGAAGTTCGTTTTACTATTTATGACAGCTACCTCGACCGGGTTCGGGAAGGGTCCCTGGTAGAACTCCGCAGCAGCCCTATTGGTATCGGCGGGAGCCAGTTGATCTTTTACCCCGGACTTGCGGATGTGCAAATGGAGGGGGATATTATCCCCAATGTCAATTCCCCCGAGGCGGATCTGCTTCGTGAAAAGGGGCTGGCTGCGGAATCGAGCAATGACGACAGTATTACTACGATTGTCAACCGGGTGACTACCCTGCTGGGGAATCTCAACGGCATGGTGACCCAGCTCCGGAATGCCTTCCGGGGCGCCGATACAACGGGGCGCCCCGATGAAACAACCCTGGGCCGTACCATGGGCGGCGTAGAGGGCGCCATCAAAGACGCTTCTTCCCTGATAAGGAACGTGGACGGGTCCCTGGAGCCCATCCTGGCGGATGTGGATGAGGTCATCGCGAAAATAAATGAAATCCTCGCCCAGGCGCAGTCGATGCTGGGCGACTTGAAGGTTGTTACGGCGGAGCTGGCCAATCCGGACAGTCTGGTACTTACCACCCTGAGCACCGACGGCGCCATATACACCAACATTGAAAAATCCCCCAGGGGACTTGCGGGAACACTAACGAACATAGAGGCAACCACCGCCTATTTACCGACCCAGGTAGTGCCCCAGGTAATGGAACTTATTACCGAGGTTCGGGTGGTACTGATAAGCGTGGAGGATGTGCTTACGGGCCTGCGGAACAATCCCCTGCTGAGGAACGGGATTCCCGAAAAGGTTCAGGGCGGAACCGGGGGAACCAATCCAAGGGATGTTGCATTTTAATGAGGAGCGAAGAAGGTGAAGTATAGCAGTTTCCGTACAGGCTTGTTGGTTCTTTGTACCGTAACACTGTTTTTTTCGGCGTGTTCCTCAGTGCCAAAGGGACAGCCTGAGGTACGGATCCAGCGGCGTAATGCACATACCCAGCTTGAGGCCGCCAACCGGGAGGCGGACCGGGGCAGCTACGGGCAGGCGCTGGATTTGATCACCGAAGCCCGCCGGCTTGCGTTCAGCGCCGACGACGCCTCCCTGATTGTGCTGACCGGGCTTTCCCAGGGAAATATTTTAACCTACATGGGCCGTACCGCCGAAGCCCAGGCGTTCTTTGACGCCGCCCTGGCGGAGGCGGAACGGGCCGGCGATACGGAACTGGTTGCGGTGAGCCGGATCTACATAGCCCGGAGCCGGCTTCAGAGCGGCGGGAACGCAGCGGAAGTACGGGACCAGGTGCGGCGGGACCTGTCCCTGATAAAAACATCCAAGACCGCCATTGCCCTGGGCTGGACCGTTATCGGTTTAGCGGAGAAAGAGCTGGGCCATTGGGATGATGCGGAGAAGGGGATCAAAAACGCCCTGGATATTCATGTTAAGGAAAAGTACCTGGAACTGGCGGCCTACGACTGGTACCTTATCGCCTCGGTACGTTCTGTGGCGGGGCAGTATGCGTCCGCCCTGACAGCCCTGGAAAATGCCCTGGACTACGACCGCCGGATGGAAAACACCTATGGTCTGGGAACGGATTGGAAGGCCCTGGGGGATGTGTATACAAAGATGGGAAATACCGCCAACGCGGAAACCGCCTACCGCCGTTCTGAGGAAATTTTCCGGTCCATATAATAAGCCCGGTTGCGTCGATGGTGATTCTCCGGTATAGTAGTAATAGGAGAAGCCGTGAAAAGTCCAATTATTAAACTTACCGGGGCGGTTATTGTCCTCGGGCTCTGTATGGGATGCGCCAGTTTCGGGCGTCAGAAGGCAGGGGATCTTTCCCCCCATTTGCCCGTGGGCATCGTTACGGTGGTATCAAATTACAATATTTATTGGGATGATGAGGATCCCGACGCTGCGGAGCTTTTCAAAAAGACGAAGGACCCCGAAAAAACACGGGCCTCAAGTGCGGATGGCCTTATCAACGATGCGGAGGCTATTCTCCGGCAAAGCTTAGCCGGTGCGGGAGTAACCGCGCTGGTATCGAAGGAACAGGTCACCGGGTCCCGGGCCTATGCAAATGCGAAACGAAAATCCCAATGGAAGAGTAAAAGCATGGTCATCGCCGATGGTTATGAACCTGTTGATTACGGGGATAAAAAATTTGCCGCAGCCCTGGCGGAAGAAACCGGGGTTAAGGCGGGGATTTATGTTGTCTTTGATTTTTCCAAGTCCATGGCTACCGGGATAGGCAAAACCGGCAATTTCCGGGTTCAACTGGATATGACGGTGATCATCATTGATGAAAACGGTCAGACACTCTATAAAAAGAACCGTTTTGTGAGTAGTGACGAACGAATACGGGTAACCCTCCGGGCTTTTAATAGAAACGAATTGTTGGACCTGTTCAGATCCAACATTGCCGAGGCCTGTTATCTTTTTATTCAGGAATTTGCCGCCTTAAATTCCCTGGTGCTGGGAGAATAGCGGCTTATGGTTTTGCCGGTTTTTGCCGATACTTTGTAAACTATGTCTTCCCAACCCATCAAAAGATGGCTCTATCTTGCTACCCCAATCCTGTTGCTGATCCTTCCCGTTCCGGCGGGAGCCCAAAGTGTGGCGGTTGTCCCGCAGATAGCGGGCTCTGTACCGATCCGGGAAAGCGCCAAACCGCCCTTTCCGTCCTTTTATTTTACGGAATACTACAAGACCTACGAAGCCCAGGAAGCGGCCCGGCCTTATTGGGTGGCCTCGGAAACGGAGGTTAACACCCAGGCCCGAATCCGGCAGGAAAACACCTCCATACTCCTGAACAACGATATCCTTGCCTTTTACGGACACCCCCTTTCCCGGAACATGGGTATCCTGGGGAGGTATCCCATTGCGGAACTGGATGCCCGGCTCACCAAGCTTGCAGAGGACTATGCGGCGGTGTCGGGGGGCCGGCATGTACGCAAGGCCTTCTACATCATCTACGGGACCGTCTGGCCGGAGGGAGAGATCGGCATTCTCCGGGAACCGGTTTTGCAGGAGTGGATACGATACGCCCTGGAGCACGATATTCTAGTGTTCATTGACCACCAAATTGGGCGCTACGATCCCATAGCCTCCCTCAAACGGATGCTGCCTTATTTGCGCTACCCCAACGTGCACCTGGCCCTGGACCCGGAATGGCGGACCACCAAGCCCATGAAGGAAATCGGCTCCGTGACCGCCGCGGAGCTTAACACCGCCCAGCAGGTGATGGAAGAGTACATGATGGAAAACCACATACCCGGGGAGCGGATGCTGGTGATCCACCAGTTTAAACCCTGGATGATAGAGAACCGGGACAACGTGCGGGCCGGCAGGGACAGGGTCCGGCTGATCCACTGTGCCGACGGCTTCGGCAACCCCAGCCAAAAGCGGGTCGCCTATGCCGATAATGCCAAGGCGCGTAACATACCCCTCAAGTCATTCAAACTGTTCTACAACTTTGAAATCCCCGGGGCAGGATACGACGCGCCCCTTTTGTCCCCAAGCCAGGTGTATGGATTGGACCCCCGGCCCTACCTGATCATGTACCAGTAGGAAACTTCAGTGGAACTGTATAAAAACGAACATACCCTGCTGCGATACGCAGAAGAAAAGGACGCCCCGCTGATCCTGGAGTTTATCCGGGGTCTGGCGGAATACGAGCATCTTCTGGATCAGGTGGAGGCCACCGAAGAAGACTTGCGAAAGCATATTTTTCATGAAGGCCCGGCCGCCGTGATCATCGCCGAATACGACGGCGTTCCTGCGGGGTTTGCCCTGTACTTCTCCAATTTCTCTACTTTCCTGGGACGCCCCGGAATCTACATAGAAGATCTGTTTGTGAAGCCTGAACTGCGGGGCAAGGGCCTGGGCAAAGCCCTGCTCACCTGCCTTGCGGCTCTGGCGGTGGAGAAAAACTGCGGGCGGCTGGAGTGGTCCTGTCTCAACTGGAACGAATCCTCCATTGCTTTTTACAAGAGCCGGGGCGCCCAGCCGTTGAGCGAATGGACTACCTTCCGTGTTACGGGGGATAGGCTTACAGACCTTGCTAAAAAAAATCCCCATACCGGTAAAATTTAAGCCCCAGCTCCGCCGCGGTTCTTAACAGGTATTCCAGCCGTTCCGGGCTGATACCCCAATCGGCCTTCGCAGTAATAGTGTGGGTGGTCAGGGGCAGGATACCGCCGTTGGACTGTATCATCATAAGCATGGCGCTAATGTCGGCCTCAAATGCGGCATCGCTTTTATACTGAATATTGTCAATAGATTTTGATGAAATATATCCGGCCTTGATAGCAGGTACACTATATATCCGGCAGGTTGCGCCGAAACCCCGGCGTATGGAAAAGTGTTCCTCCAGGGCATCCTCCATCCAGGGCTCGGAAAAGCCGTAGGGGTAGGCGAAGGATTTGAGGGGCAGGCCCTGTTGACGGAGGGCTTCGGCCCCGCCGAGGGTCTCCTCAAAAAACACCTGCCGGGAAACCTTTAATAGGTTGGGATGGCTTTTGGTGTGGTACCCGATTTCATGGCCTTTTTTTACCGCAGCGGCACAGAAGGTGGAGTAGTCCCCCTGGACAAAAAAGGTAACCTTTGCCTCATACCGGTCAAGGAGATCGAAGTACCGCTCCCAAACCTCCTCGTAATCATCATCAAAGGCCAGCAGTAAGCCCGAAGGCTCTCCAATAGAAGGAAGCGGTTCCTCTTCTTCCACGGGAAATTCCGGAACCACGCCGGGCGCCGGGGGTGGACGGCTTGCACAGGAGAGGATGCTAAGCGCCATAAAGAAGCTGAGGAGGACTAAACGAACCCGTTTTGCCATAGGGCATAATTCCTTAAAATCTCAAAGTATGATACCATAGAAAGCAGTTAATTTACAGAACTTTTTGGGGAAGACAAGAGTGAATGTTTTGATAAGCGCCGGTGGTACCAGGGAACGTATTGATGCGGTCAGGAGTATTACCAACACCGCCACGGGTCGTTTGGGCTGCCGTATTGCCGCCTGTTTCGATGCGGCCCCGGAAACTGAGCGTATCTTTTACCTTTGTGGAAAAAACGCCCCCTTGCCTGCATCCGCAAAGGTGGAATTCTCCGTTATTGAGGACACCGCCGGTCTGGAACGGGCGGTCCGGGGTCTTCTCCGGACCCACCGGGTAGACGCGATTATCCACAGCATGGCCGTAAGCGACTACCGGGTGCGTACCGTGACCACCCCTGCTCGTATCGCGGAAGCCGCCGCTGCCGCCGGGGACTCCCTGATCAAGGCGATTGACCGCGCCCCTTCCCTGGGACAGGACGCCAAGATAAGTTCCAATGAAAACCGGCTGGTCATCGTCCTGGAGCCCACCCCGAAGATCATATCCCTCTTTCACACCCTGGCTCCTGATGCGCTGCTTGTAGGCTTTAAGCTCCTGGACAATGTGTCCCATGAAACCCTGATCGATACCGCCCACTGTCTCCTGCAACAGAATCACTGCGCCTATGTGCTGGCAAATGATGTCCGTGATATTCACGATGACACCCATATCGCTTATCTGGTGGACCGGGACCGGCGCCTTCAGCGGTTTGGGGATAAGGACGAAATAGCCCGGGGAATAACGGAAAAAGTGATAGAAAAACTGAGGGAGAAAAACCGCACATGAAAAACATTATCCTGGGCATTACCGGCAGTATTGCGGCGTATAAGGGTGCGGAGATAGCCAATGCCCTGACCAGGGAAGGCCACGCTGTCCATGTGATCATGACCGCCTCGGCGCGGCAGTTTATCACCCCTATTACGTTTCAGACCCTCACCAAACACAAGGTGTACACAGAAATGTTTGACGAGCTTATCTACGAAGATGTGCGGCATATCGCC
>BNUX01000096.1 GCA_025997675.1 Spirochaetia bacterium
AACGAAAAGCTCCAGCCCATCATTGCCAGTGTCGGCGCGGGCTGCGGGAACGAATTTGATGTCGCAAAAATACGCTACCACAAGATCATCATCATGGCCGATGCGGACGTGGACGGTTCCCACATCCGCACCCTGCTCCTCACCTTCTTTTACCGCTACATGACCGATCTTATTGAACGGGGTTATGTATATCTTGCCATGCCGCCCCTCTACCAGGTTAGTTATGAAAAGAAAACTTTTTATGCCTACGATGACGAAGAAAAGGAGAAGCTCCTCAAGGAATCCGGCCGGGATCCGGAAAAGGTCAAGGTTCAGCGTTACAAAGGCCTGGGGGAAATGAACCCCGACCAACTTTGGGATACCACCATGGATCCCAACAAGCGCAACATCATCCAGATACACCTGGACGACGCGGTGGAGGCGGAGCGGATTTTTACCACGCTGATGGGGGAGGTGGTGGCGCCGCGGCGGGAATTTATAGAGGCGAATGCGCTCTCGGTGGCGAATTTGGATGTGTGAGGAACGCAGCCTATGACTGAACTGATTGTTGAGTTTAATCAAGCGGCGTTCAAACACAGTATAAGCAGAGAGGATATACGCTTGATCCTTATACAAGTGTTTGCAGAGAAGTTGTTACACCGTTTGGAAAATTGGTTTTATATGGAAGTATCATAGGTAGTTTCGGTCCGGTAGGCCCGGAGAACATGGAATGTTTTAAAAGAGATTTGGCAGGGCAACGAAAAGACATTAGCCAAATAAGTAAGAATAGTAGAACCCTCTTGTTGAGCGTAGGTATAAATGGCAAATTCAGAAATAACAGTAAGTGTACCAGACACTGCAAATTAAACATAAAGGTGTGCTATAAATATGGCTAAGAAGAAAGAAACGTCCTTGGTTCAGATAGATTCTCTTTTTAACGACATTGCTGCCCTCATAGAAAAGAGCAAGCAGAAAGCCATTTCCCAGGCTAAAAGCACCGTTACCATGCTTTTCTGGCAAGTAGGAGTCCGGATAAATAAGGAAATATTGCATCAAAAAAGGGCAGATTATGGGAAACAAATAGTCGCGACATTATCCGTTAAATTGTTAGAGAAATATGGAAGGAATTTTGAATTGCGGAACCTGCGCCGGATGTTGCAGTTTGCAGAACAATTCCCGGACAAAAAGATTGTGTCGACGCTGTCGACACAATTGAGCTGGTCTCATTTTATTGAGCTTCTTCCACTTCAAACAACAGACGCAAAATTATTTTATGCTCAGGAAGCGGTCAATCAGGGGTTTGGCATACGGGAATTGCGAAAGCATATTGAACAAAAAGACTATGAAAGAACCCAGATTGCCAATACAAAGCTCACAAAAAATTCAAAAATCCCGCCTATATTGAAAAAGATGTAGAAGATGCAATTCTCCACGATCTTGAGAGTTTTATCCTTGAACTAGGGAAGGGATTTACTTTTGTGGAACGCCAGAAACGAATGATAATTGACGAGGAAGATTTCCATCTGGACTTATTGTTCTATCATAGAAAATTAAAGCGACTTGTCGCTATTGAACTTAAATTGGGGAAATTCAAGGCTGCCTATCAAGGGCAAATGAAGCTCTATCTCAAGTTTCTAGATCGTTATGAGCGGCAGCCCGATGAAAATGAACCAATCGGCCTTATTCTCTGTGCCGGTGACAGCCATGAGCAAATAGAACTTCTTGAAATGGACAAAGATGGTATCATGGTTGCCGAATATTGGACGGATTTACCTCCAAAAAAGGAGTTGGAAGAAAAAATCCATACCCTTTTGATTGAAGCCAGGGAACGTCTTGAAAGCAGGAAGTTATTATCCGATACTTAAAGGTTAGTTCATTCCAATCCCTACAACAATACAGGCCTGCGCGGTAATGTATGTCAGCATAATTAAAAAGTTTACCCGTTTTGTCATTTTTCGAAATGAGTAATACGCCAAAAATGAATCTGACACTATAAAGCAAATACTACCGGCGAAAATAATAAACCCCGCGGCGTTCATTAGGCATAGCATAATCTGTAGCGCACAGACGAACATCACGGCGATTATTAGCCCGTAACATAGAGCCGGTATCAGCATTTTTTTCTCAGGTTTGCTTATTACAAATACCCTGAGTTCAAAACAAAAAATAACAATTATAGAAATAACCAACGCCGTAACCTTGATAGTAGTGATAAACGTAAGCATCGATAGAATATAACAGATGTGCCCGGCAAGAAAGCTGAAAATCCCAACAATGGCGAAATATGGTTTTCGAATTTTGATAAGAAACAGGTCGCCAATCCAGCCGAAAAACAATGCGAATAGTACTTGAGCTAAAAAAGTCCCGGCGCTAAAATAATAGTACAGGGCAAGAACCGGCAGCAGGCATATCTTTGTAATCGCCTGAAGCCGCCTATTGCCGATAAGAATAATTATTACGTGTGCCGCCGCTAAAGCACCGAATATACATAAGAGTACAATACTCAATTGGCTTTGCCCTCGTTGAATAGTGCAAGTATTTTGCTCCGTATTGAGCGCCATGTTGTTTCACCGGTGCAGTTACGATCAATTATTAAGTGGTGGTAGGGCGGTTTTATGTTCGCGCCGTCCTTTGTTATCTCAACTATTTCCCATTGTGATAATGCGGCTTCTTTTATCCTTTCCCGTAATTTACGCAGGCTGATAAATTCATCATGCGGATCAATGAACAGCACTGTTTCAATGGTATTGTTTGCGAATTTATCGTCACATAGCTTTTTTTCCAATTCGAACAAAGCGTTGTAAGCTGCCAAAGAAGCGCCTTTCTGCGCCCGGTACTCGACAGGGCTTTTACTGTTGATGATAGCGCTTTGTTTTAATAGAGGATTTATGACGAGGGTTACACGGGCAATATCTTTTATTGCAATGGCCGGTGAAAATAACACCGCTTTTTCAAACCGTACCGGTGTTTTTGTTGTTTCGTTCATTAAGCTTTCAAACACCAGCGCCCCCAAGGAAAAACCCACGAGATACAGCGGCAGCGCGGCATCCTCTGCTTCTATGTACGCCTTGCAATATTGAATGTAGGCATCGCTTAGCCATTGCGAGGCGCTTACGTTCTTCATTTCCTGGAGGGATGCCCCGTGTCCGCTTAAGGTTACCCGCACTACATGGTAACCTGAATCAAGCAGCAGCTTCACCAGGGTCCCATCGCTTTCCGGTGTCCCCATTTTTGACGGCTTGATATTTAAGCCATGTACGACAACGGCAATGCCTTTAACATTTTTTTGGATGGTTTTGAAGAAGCAGGGGGTTTCGGTATTTTCCCCGTTAAATAGAGTATCTGTTTGATTGACAACAGATTCGGCCGGAAGCATACGTATAGTATCAAATGGTTCCGCCGCGAATAGCGTATGTAACATAAAAACAGCGCTAAGTAAAAATGCGGTCCAATACTTCAAAGATATCCCCCTAGTGACCTTTTTATCAAAAAAGTATATAATAGCCTGACCAAAGTAAATACCTGTTAACAGAAGGAATAGAGATGGCTTCCCCAGATGATAAACCGCAGCCGGACCAAGGGTCCGCAGTAACCGGGAAAATAATCCCCATTGCGATAGAAGACGAGGTTCGTACCGACTACCTGACCTATGCCATGTCGGTTATTGTGGCCCGGGCCCTGCCGGATGTGCGGGATGGCCTTAAGCCGGTGCACCGTCGATTGCTCTACGCTATGGACGACCTGGGGCTCCGTCCCAATGCGGCTACCAAGAAAAGCGCCCGTATCGTCGGTGACGCTATGGGAAAGTACCACCCCCACGGGGATGCCTCCCTCTACGATGCTATGGTCCGTATGGCCCAGGAATTTTCCCTGCGCTATCCCGTGGTTCAGGGGCAGGGGAACTTCGGTTCGATAGACGGCGACCCACCTGCGGCCATGCGGTATACCGAGGCCAAACTTTCCAAGGTCGGCGACGAGATGCTCCAGGACCTCCATAAGGAGACCGTCAATTTTGTCCCCAACTATGATGAATCCCTGACGGAACCGTCGGTATTGCCCGCCGCAGTGCCCAACCTCCTGGTAAACGGGTCCAGCGGTATTGCCGTTGGTATGGCCACCAACATGGCCCCCCACAACATGGTGGAAGTCTGTGACGCGGTCTGCGCCTATATCGACAACCCGGAAATCACCATTGAAGAACTGATGAAGTATGTCACCGGGCCGGACTTTCCCACCGGAGGGCTCATCTTTGGCCGGCGGGGTATCCGGGATGCCTACAAAACAGGCCGGGGGAAGATTCTGGTCCGGGGCCGCTTTGCTGTGGAGACCACCAAGTCCGGCAAAGAGATGATCGTCTTTAACGAAATTCCTTACAATGTAAATAAAAAATTATTACTGGAACGTATCGGCATCCTCGTCCGGGACAAGGTGATTGACGGCATTTCCTCCTTTAACGATGAATCGGACCGGGACGGTATCCGGGTGGTGATTGAGCTGAAGAAGGGGGCGATCCTCAAGGTTGTGTTGAACCAGCTTTTTTCCAACACCCAGCTCCAGACCACCTTTGGGATCATCAACCTGGCCCTGGTAAACGGGAAGCCCCTCTGCCTCAACCTCAAGGAACTTATCCATTACTTTGTGGAACACCGGGTGGATGTGGTTACCCGCCGCACCCAGTACGATCTGCGCAAGGCCGAGGAGCGCGCCCATATCTTAGAGGGATTGGTTATCGCCCTGGCAAACATTGACGAGGTGGTGGCCATCATCAAGGCCTCACGGGACATCAATACCGCTAAGGCCAAACTGCAGGAACGGTTTTTGCTCACCGAGGTTCAGGCCCAGGCCATTGTGGATATGCGTCTTGGGCGGCTCACCAGCCTGGAAGTTGAAAAACTTGAGCAGGAACTGGCGGAACTCAAGGTTCAGATAGCCTACTATAAATCCCTTCTGGAGGACGGCAATAAACTCCGGGGGCTTATCAAGGACGAAACCCGTGATATATCCCAGCGGTACGGGGACGCGCGAAGAACCGAAATCGTCCACGGCGAGGTGGAGAATATCAACATTGAGGACCTTATCAAAAAGGAAGAGATGATGATCCTCATTTCCAATCTGGGCTATGTCAAGCGGGTTCCGGTGACGGCCTACAAGAATCAGGGCCGGGGCGGCAAGGGCATGATCAGCGCCAAGCTCAACGAGGACGACTTTGTGGAGCAGATTTTCGTTGCCTCCACCCACGAATACATCACCTTCATCACCAGCGCGGGCAAGGCCTACTGGATGAAGGTTCACGAGATTCCCGAGGGAACCAGAACCAGTAAGGGCGCCCACATCAAAAGCCTCCTTACGGTTTTGCCGAATGAAGAAATCACCGCCATTGTGTCTCTTAAGGACTTTACCGACGATCGGTATCTGTTCATGGGGACCGCACGGGGGGTGGTCAAAAAAGTGCGGACCAGCGAATTCTCCAACGCCAAGACCCATGGCATCATTGCCATCAGGCTGGACGAGGGGGACAAACTGGTCAGCGCCCTTCTTACCGGCGGCTCGGACGAGGTGGTCCTCATCTCCCGGAAAGGCCAGGCTCTCCGTACCCACGAGAATGCCGTCCGGGCTATGGGCCGGGCCGGTCACGGCGTTTCCGGCATGAAGCTGGATGACGACGATGAACTGACCGGCGTCTTGCGGGTGGTTGGCGAGGAAAGCATGCTTCTCCTTTCGGAATACGGCTTCGGCAAACGGGTGGACTTCAGCGAGTTCTCTTCCCACAGACGGGGTACACGGGGTCAGAAAATTTACACGGTCAGCGATAAAACCGGGGAACTGGTGGGCTGCGTCAATGTTCTGGATAACGAGGAAATCATGTGCATCACCAGCCAGGGCAAGTCCATCAAGCTTAAGGTGGCGTCAATCCGGGTGATGGGTCGCAGCGCCCAGGGGGTGCGGATACTCAGCATCGATAAGCCCGATTTTGTTATCGGGGTGGACCGGATTGTTAAGGAAGACGATGCTGATGAGGCCGCTGAAACGTCCGGTACTATCGTCGATGCTCCGATGGATGTTTCACGTGAAACGTTCAGTTAGGTCGAGAATCGAGTTTTGGAGTGTGATTATGCAAAAATCTTTGAGCATCCTTGTTTTAGGCGGGGCGGTACTTTTGACTGTCGCCGCTTGTGCTCAGACCGGTAGGTCTGTTATTGGGACGAGTTCCCCCTCCTTCGATGAAGTTCAGGGGAAAGTGTGGGTACTGAATGAACTGGTAAGTGAGTCCGGCAGCAGTACGGTCATTAATCGCCAGAAATTGGAAGCCGATGGAATGGGGGACGCCTTTACCCTGATTGTCGATGCGGAACGGATAAGCGGCAAAGGGGCGCCTAACCGGTATTTTTCTCCTTACATCTTGGGCCCGGACCAGGAAATTTCCATAAGCCCAATTGCCGGCACCCTGATGATGAGCCTTGTGGACCCCGAAGGCATCCAGGAACGGGAATACTACAACTACCTGGAACAGGTAAACCAATGGCTCTTAACCGGGGATAAACTGGAACTGTATTCCGAAACCCCTGATGGTGAGCCGATAATTCTGGTCTATACCTCTGATTGACCATTAGCGAAGCCGGATAATGTTTCACGTCTTTTGTGGAGCCTTGAGGGACTTTATCGTGTAGAACAGGATCTTCCGCAGCTCGTCACAATCCTGAATACCGGTGGTGGATTCGAATTCCGTTATAAAGTCGGCTTCCTTGAGGATTTCCAGCCAATATCTGGTTTCCGCACATTTCTGGAGCGCCTCCTGAACCTTTGCGATAAAGCCTTCTTTGTTGGCCGCACACTCGGCTTCCGCAAGGTTGGCTCCGATTCCCGTACCAACGCGCAAAAGCCGCTCGGACATGACATGTTCTTTCTTGTTATTGGCGAGGTTCTTGTAAAGCTGGACAATCTTAGCCGCGAATTGTCTGCTTTTGGTTTTAGTGGCGTTGTTATCCATAAGGTAACGATAGGGAATAAAAATAGTTTTTGCAATATGTACTTGCCAAAAATAAATTATTATGGCATAATTATGTCATGTCAACCATTAAGCCCATAACGGAACTGCGGAATACAAATGAAATTTCAGAATTCTGTCATGAGATGGAAGAACCGATCTATATCACCAAGAACGGATATGGGGATATGGTTATTATGAGTATTGAGACCTGGGAACGGGAACAGGCTCTGCTGGAAGTCTATCGAAAACTTGGGGAAGCGGAAACCGGACTTTTGAACGGAGTAAAGCCTTTGGATGGGGAAGTGGTATTCAGCCGCCTCCGGGCCAAGTACGGTTATGGAGAGCTATAAGGTAGAAATCATGCCCCAGGCAACGGATGACCTGGAAAACATCTACGATTACATAAGCCGTAAACTGAAGGCACCTGTAGCCGCGCAACGTCTTATGCTGAATATTGAAAAAGCCATTCTGGGTTTAAAGGATATGGCCCCTGTGTATCCCAAGTGCCAGGACGAAACGTTGAGCAAAAAGGGGTATAGAAAACTCATTATAAAAAATTATATTGCCTTTTACATAGTGGACGAAGAAAAAAAGACCGCCGTAGTTACGCGCGTTCTCTATGGCCGCCGTTTGGTTGAGGCACTGCTATAAGAGCCACCTTGCTTATATTCCCCAAGCATCCAGAATCTCATCGGCCGTAGCCTTTAATATGGTCTCGTTGATATAGGAAGGATCGTTGATCTTCTTTTTCATCTCCTCAATGCGGTCCGCCCTGACTTCCGGCGCGGCCATGATGAGCTCCTTTACCTGATACAACTCAGCCTGTTCCCGCGCTTCCGGAGAGAGGGAAATCGAGTCGGTTTCCCCGCTCTGTCTTACCTGACCGCTCTGTCCGGGCTTTTTACCGGGCTGAATGGGATCTATGGAACCTATTCCGTTGACCGTCATACTCATATCCTACCTACCCCAATTATCGGCATTTATCTGTCAATAGTTTACACGATTTTTGGTTTTCTTTCCAGATATAAAAACCGAAAATTCGCCAATTTGCCTGTTTTTTTCTGCCAAAATAAGCAGAACCTCCGCTACAGAACCCCGGAGGTATTCCTCGTGTACCTTGGTCATTTCCCTGCCCACACATATATATCGTTCATTATCAAGATCGGCCAGATCCGCCAAAAGCTTGAGAACCCTGAAGGGGGATTCGTAGAGAACAAAGGCGGTTTCCATGTCCAGGAGTTCCCGCAGCCGGGTACGGCGCCGGCCCGCCTTGGGTGAGAGAAAGCCCTCAAAAACCACGGTTTTGTCCAGGGCGCCTGTAACGCTTACCAGGGAGGCGAAGGCGGAGGGCCCCGGGATGGGGATCACCCCATGCCCGGCCTCCGCGGCAAGGCGTACCAAAATGGCGCCGGGATCGCTTATCCCCGGAGTCCCGGCGTCGCTGGCATAGGCCACGGTTTTGCCTTCATTAAGGGAGGCAATAACCTTCTCGGCGGCGAATGTTTCGTTTTGAGAGCGACAGGAAAGGAGGGGAATGCGCAGCCCCAGGTGGCTCAGTAGTTTGAGGGTACGGCGGGTGTCTTCGCAGGCGACGAGGTCCACGGTTTTAAGGATTTCTACCGCCCGGAAACTGATATCCCCCAGGTTCCCTATGGGCGTGCCGATAATATACAAGGTTGACACAGGATCAGTATAGCCGGTTTTATCGGGTAATAATAGGGAGAAAATGGATTCGTATCTCTGGATTTTAGGCTTTGTGGTGATTGCACTGGCGCTCCTCTATTTTGGTTTCCTGAACAAGGGGCGCCGTTCCGCCTCCGGTGGGAACCATAAGGGGCATGGGCCGATTCTGGTGCGGAGCGTTGTTGAGCCGCGCAGGACCTGCCCGGTCTGCTCCATCCGGCTGCTCCCGGGGGAACGGGTAAAGTCCTGGGCCTTTCCCCCGGGGAAAACCGCCGACCGGCTCATGAACATTGCCGGCTGTCCCTATTGCCTCCGGGGAGACCGTCCCCGGCTCTGTCCGGTTTGCGGGGCAGTTCTGGGGGATGGCGAAAACCTCATTGCCCGGCTCTTTGATAAGCCCGGGCGGTCCCATGTCCACGTGCTGGGGTGCAGCCACTGCCGGATGAAGACAGGGAATAGTTTTACCGTATAGGCCGCCATGCTTTCCATTTTGCCGGTTAAAGGCGTTGACATCGAAGTCAAAGGCGTTGACATCGAAGTCGGAGGCGTCGACATCGATGTTGGAGGCGTCGACATCGATGTTGGAGGCGTCGACATCGATGTTGGAGGCGTCGACATCGATGTTGGAGGCGTCGACATCGATATTGGAGGCGTCGACATCGATGTTGGAGGCGTCGACATCGATGTCGAAGGCGTTGACATCGAAGTCGGAGGCTGTCCGGGGAACCGGGTAGCTTTTTTTTGGAATGGGCTGCGGCTATTTATAAAACAGTGATCCCTTTTTTGTATCTTTGGTAGGTATTTTCGATAGAAGTACATACCGAATTTGACATGTCGCGCACGAAATTGTCCATAAAAGAGGCGGTTTCGGCAGTTATTGCTTCATCCTGCATGAAAAGCTCGTATATATCTATTTTGAGTACATTACACAATTTTGCAATCGTATTGGCCGAAATCCACGATCTGCCGGTCTCAATATTACTCAAAAACGTCGCGGAAACATCAAGCTTTTCCGCTAATTGCTCTTGTGACCAGCCGTTACGGGCACGGTATTTCCTGATGTTTTTGCCCAAACCTATACAAACATCATTTTCATCCAAAATTCTCATAATAGTTTAATTTTCACTATGATAATAACTTGACCGAATGAAAATGATATATTATCATACTATATCTATGATAATATTTTGTTAATTAAGGAGTGGACTATGAAAAAGAGGTATGTTTTGACAGGTATTATCAGCCTGTTGTTGGTATTCGGGATGATTCTGGCTGGGTGTGATAATGGGTCAACGAGCGGTGGAGATAATAGTAGTGGCGGCAGTACCAGCCCCGGCGGTACCAACCCCGGCGGCACCGACCCCGATGATTCCGGGGAAACGGTACCGGCAACCACGCTTTCCGGGGCATTAACATGGCTTGTCACTAATGCTGAGGATCAAGGGGAGTATGTTATCGAACTGGCGGGAAATGAATCAAGTGGCC
>BNUX01000097.1 GCA_025997675.1 Spirochaetia bacterium
CCTTTGTAGATTGTATTTCCGGTTCGGGTTCTTTTGCCGGGGCCGGGGCAAAAGTGAGAATAATCGGCCCTACCGGCATTTCCCTGGGTACATCTACCGTAATCCGATAGCTGTCCGGGTTATCAATGATTGGGTACAGGCTAAATTAGGTCTTACGGTGAAGGGCCTCCGGCGGGTCACCCTGGGCAATAACCAGAAGGAAATCTGCAAAGTCACCGAGCCGGTGGAGGTACACTGGAAAGATCGTTCGATGTCCTGCGAAGCCCTGGTTATACCCGGTGACGGCAGTGTGCTCCTGGGCGCGATCCCGCTTGAAGACATGGATTTGGTGGTGAACCCGGTAAAACAGGAACTGGTAGGCGCACACGGCGATGAAGTTATATCCCTTGTCATGTAACCGTCATTTTGTCTGCATAAATACTGCGCCGCAGTACACCCGGCCCTTGTATCAAGCCGACCTCTCCCCTATACTGAAACTGGAAGATTGGAGGTTACCATGCCTATACAGAAAACTATTGATAACCCGGACAGCTATCGGATTACGGTAGATGTACCCAGGGAAATGCCGGTAGGGCCGATTATTCTCACTTTTGCCCCGGCCCCGGCAAAAGAACCCGAACCGGAAGTACAATCTACAAAGGAAATGTTTGACGAAGTCGCCCGCCGCCTTGGGTACAAGGATCATTTGGACTATCTCCGGGCTAATACTCCCGCCACCCTTGAGGAAGCTGAGGCGGAGGCCGAGCGGAAGTTCAAAACCCGCAAGTCCATTTACGAGTATTATGGATGCCTCAAAGGGGAGGATATTTACGGTGACGGTATGGAATACCAAAGGATGATGCGTGATGAGTGGTCCCACAGGCCGTAAATACGTGTTCGACACCTGCGCGGCCACGTTCCTCATCAAGGAGGACAGGCGGATGCATGATATATTACCGGACCTCAATGCCGGGAAATGGTATGCCAGCGTGATCACCCGGATGGAGCTATATGCCGAACCACATATGTCCGCAAACAAGCTGGAGCGAGTTGAGCGCTTCCTTACCGATTCCACCGTTGTCCTTCTGGATAAAACCGTTGAGGATGCAGCGATTGCTATACGCCGTGATTTCAGACCCAAAATTTTGCTCCCCGACTGTATTGTCGCTGCTACCGCCATTGTGCTAGGTGCGACGCTCCTTACCGACGATGACCGCCTAAAAAAACTCGTCTGGCCCGGATACACCGTACACCCCATATAATCCTTACCCGAACACCACCCCAAAATCCCTGCATAAATACTGCGCCGCAGTGCGCCCGGCCCTTGTATCAAGCCGATCTCTCCCCTATACTGAAACTGGAAGATTGGAGGTTACCATGCCTATACAGAAAACTATTGATAACCCGGACAGCTATCGGATTACGGTAGATGTACCCAGGGAAATGCCGGTAGGGCCGATTATTCTCACTTTTGCCCCGGCTCCGGCAAAAGAGCCCGAACCGGAAGTACAATCTACAAAGGAAATGTTTGACGAAGTCGCCCGCCGCCTTGGGTACAAGGACGATTTGGACTATCTCCGGGCTAATACTCCCGCCACCCTTGAGGAAGCCGAGGCGGAAGCCGAACGGAAGTTCAAAACCCGCAAGTCCATTTACGAATATTATGGATGCCTCAAAGGGGAGGACATTTACGGTGACGGTATGGAATACCAAAGGATGATGCGTGATGAGTGGTCCCACAGGCCGTAAATACGTGTTCGACACCTGCGCGGCCACGTTCCTCATCAAGGAGGACAGGCGGATGCATGATATACTACCGGACCTCAATGCCGGGAAATGGTATGTCAGCATAGTCACCCGGATGGAGCTTCGTGCCGAACCGCGCATGTCCGCAGACAAGCTGGAGCGGGTTGCGGGCTTCCTTGAGTCTGCCATCCTTATCCCTCTATACGATCCCGTTGAGAAGGTAGCGGTTGATATACGCCGTGATTTCAGACCCAAAATTTTGCTCCCCGATTGTATTGTCGCTGCTACCGCTATAGTCCTTGGCGCAACTCTTCTTACCGACGATGACCGCCTAAAAAAGCTCGTCTGGCCCGGATACACCGTACACCCCATATAACCCCTACCCGAACACCACCCCAAAATCCCTGCACAAATACTGCGCCGCAGTGCGCCCGGTAATAACCGCCGCCGGGGTTCCTCCGGGGGGCATCATCCGCTGCCCGGCAAAATACAGATTCCCGATGCGCTTGGGTTTGCAGGGATAGAAAACCCGCTTTGTACCCGCCGGGGTTATGGTCATCCATGAGCCGTGATAGGTTCCGCAGTAGCGCTCATAGGTCAGGGGAGTCGCCACGTCCCAGACGGCAACCTTCCCCTTGATGGCGGGCAGTTGTTTTTCCAATGCGGCCAGGATCTGCTCAAACAATTCCCGCTTGCGTTCATCGTAGCGCCCCTGTTCACGCTCCCGCTTCCAGTACCCGTAGGAGTCGCCGGCGATAATAAGGGTAATGGCGGAACAGCCTTTGGGCGCGTAACCGGCGGATCCAAAATAGAGTTTGTACGCCAGTCCCGTAATAATCCGCCCGGCATGCTCAAAGGGATGTTCCAGGGGGAAGGTGATGCTTTCAGGAAGGCTCGATAAATCAGCTTCCACCCCGATGCTGATAAAGGAACACATGATCAGCGCCCCGGGCCGGAAGGTTTTTACCCGCATCCTCCGGGCCCAGCCCTCGCGGATAGGGGGATCGAAGAGGGTGTCAACTGCGGCCAGGGTATCGGTACATACGATGCAGGCATCCGCAGGAATTGTTTCACCCCCGATGACAAGCCCTGTGGCTTTGCCCGCCCTAATCAGCACCTTTTCTACTTTTTTGCCATACCGGATATGGCCCCCCAGTGCTTCAAAGCACTTTGCCATATTCGCCGCCAGGACGAGGGAGCCCCCTTCAATATACCCGCCATCCCCGGCGGCAAAACAGCCCAGGGTCGCCACAAGGGATAGTGTATCGTAGGACGGATTTATCACGGAGGTCAAGAGCAGCCGGATTGCCGGATGCTTAAATTTCGCCGCGTAGTCGGTGACCGAAAGGGCGCTCAGGGGAATGATACGCAAAACGGCGGGCAGCATCCTTAAGAGCGTCACCAGTGAGGGGGCCTTTACCACCGTTTTAAGGAAGAAAATATCCATAACCGGCATACTAAAGGCGATAAAACGGATAATGTCCCTGCAGAGTTCCCGTATCCGCGGAGTATCTTCCGGTGACACCGCACATAAATGGGTTTCCAGTTTTGCAACATCCCGGTACAAACAGACCTGCAGCCTACCGCCGGCCCGCCAGTCGCAAACCGTAAAGGGATCCCCCGTTTCTACCCGGGTCTCCTCCGTAAGGGCGCCGACCTCGCGCCACACCCGGTTAAGCGGCTTGTCCGCCCCCGAGCCGGTGAGCCAATGCAGTCCGCCCTCAAAGAGATACCCCTTCCGCTGCCAGCTGGTACAGTTCCCCCCGGGGATAGTGTGTGATTCGTAAATCGTTACCTCAAATCCGCTTTTCCGTGCGTAGATGCCCGCACTCAGCCCGGCGATTCCCGCGCCGACAATCAGAATGTTAGCCATGATACCCTCTTCCTATTTTTCAATTATGGTGCAGACAGCAAATTTGTTTTTTCTAAATCTTTACCGCAGACTCCGGAGCAAACTCCTCAGTTCCGGGTCCGCCATAGTATCCGGCGGCTTATCCGCAGGTTTTTCATTCTGTAAAATAATCTCATCCCCAATGCCGATACGATCAAAGAAACCCTGGCGGGCAAGTATCCCCATAGCCACCTCCTCATCCGCCCGCTCTATCCGCAGTTTTCCTACCACATCCCCCGGGGAATAGTCGAGGCCTATGCCTTCGTTGCGGACAAAGGGCTGCCCCTTTTTCACCACATCGTATTCTGTTTCCGCCTTGACGCCATCCGCCCGGCCCTTGTCGATGAGCCCCTGGGAAGAGCGGCGCTGCACCAGTTCCGCACGGAAGGGCAGAGCGGCGGAAAGCTGGTCCGTAAGGCCCCGGGAGGCATTTCGCAGACGGTCGTCGCCGGTGCGGTAGGTATAAAAAGAAGCGGCGGGGGACCCGGTGCGGCCCACAAAGAGTTCCCCCTTGAGGGAAAGGTCCCGCTCGTTTTCGGAAACCGTGACTATCAGGAAGTAATCCGCGCCGGCTTCCCGGGCGGTACGGAAGGCGGCGGAAAAGGATGGCTGTTTAAGGTCCAGGTTCGGGGCAGCGATGTTCCGGTCGTGACTCAGGAGGTCCCGGACATAGGCGGAACCAACGGCGCCGGCGTCGGCGTGGTAGAAGGCCCCCCCGGAGGCTATGGAAAACACCGCCACCTTCCAGTGCCGTTTGGCGATTTCCACGGGGTCCGCATCCCAGCGCCGATACAGGGCGTCCGCCAACAGGGCGTCGTAGGCTTCGATAGCATCGTTGATCGCAAGCTCTGAAGTGCCTTGCTCATTATCCCGAAGGAACCGCAGTTCCTCTAAGTACCGGGCGGGGTATCCCGCCAGGCGCAGCAATTCTGCGTATTCCCGCCGGTCCTTTGCATAGGGGTTGAGCCGCAGCCCCCGGCGGTACTCAAAGAGGGCTTGATCCCGCAAGTTCCGGGACCGGTAGTCCCGTGCCCGGTTAAAATGCCAAATAGCCCAGCGGCCTCTTTGGGGGTCCTCCATGCCGGTATTGCCGATGAGGAGGTCCTCCAGGGCGGACCGGACAAATTCATCGTTGGGATCGATGCCCGAAGCCTCCGCAAGTATCTTCATGGCCTCCGTAATCCGTCCCATGTTGATAGCAGCCATACCCTTGAGGTACCACGCGCTAATATCACTGCGGTTATCCGCAATAGCCTGGTCTGCCAACCGGGCGGCCTCTTCAAACCGGCCGGACCGGTACCAGAGGCCGGCCAGCAGCGCCCGGGAAGGTTTGTGACCCGGCCGCAAGCCCAGGGCTTGTTCGGCGTAGCCAATAGCCTGGGGGAACCGTCCCGCCTTGGCTTCGATATAAGCGGCGTAGTAGTAGACCCGGTAATCCTCACGATGCTGCAGCAGAGCCCGCTCAATATACGGGCGGGCATTTTCAAAATCCCCCAGGGAACACCGCACCAGTGCCAGTGAAAGGAGAAGCCGCCGGTCATCAGGAAAACGGCGCTCCTCCCGCTGGTACCGGGCAACCGCTTCCCCCACCCGGCCCCGGGCCACATCCAGTTCCGCCTCCGCAAAGAGGGCTTCCCTGTTATAGGGCTCCTGCTTAAGAATACCGGTGAGGATCACCTGTGCCGCATCCAGCTGCCCCAGGGCTATCAGGGTAGTGGCTTCCAGATTGGCAAGGGGCATACTGCCCCGGGCCAGGGTCCGCGCCTTCCGCACCCAGGTCAGGGCCTGATCGAATTCGCCCAGCTCATAGTAACACTCCGCCAGGGCGGCGGTCCCCTCGGCGTGGGCGGGGTTCAGGCGGACACATTCCAGCAGCGCTTCTGCGGCGGCGTACCAGTCTTCCCGCACCATAGCGGCACGCCCCTGGTCGTAATAGGAGGCGGCGGTGGGGGATGATTGAGCATGAAGCGGCAGGATAACCGCTAAGGTTAAACTTAAAAAGAAAACCTGCGCTTTCATTCATCACCCTTTTTGCCCAGCAGGATCTTTACCGAATTGATCTTATGCCCATCCATATCCTGGATAATAAATTCCGTATCCCCGTAGACCGCCTTTTCATATTTTACCGGAATCTTTCCAAGGAGATCAAACACAAACCCCCCCAGGGTATCGAAGTCGTCCGCAGGCAATTCCAACCCGGTTTCCTCGCCCAGGTCCTCCAGGTTTACCCGGGCGTCGCAGAGGTAGGCCCCCTCCCCTAACTTGAGGATGTCCTCCGTTTCGTTGTCGAACTCATCCTGGATATCCCCGATGATCTCCTCGATGATGTTTTCCATGCAGATGATCCCCGAAACCCCGCCGTACTCGTCCACCACCACCGCAATATGAACCCGGCGGCGGCGCAACTCCGCCAGAAGATCGTTGATATGCTTCGAGCCGGGTACAAAGAAGGGCTTGCGGAGCAGGTTCCGGATGGAAAGGTCATCCCCCCGGACCAGGGCCTTGAGCAGATCCTTTACGTAGAGGATTCCCACCACATTGTCGATGGTTTCCTGGTACACCGGAAAACGGGAGTGGTCGCTTTCGGTGATCCGCTCCAGCAGTTCTTCCCGGGTGGCGTCCACGGAAATAAACACCGTGTCTATCCGGGGCACCATGATTTCCTTCACCGTGGTATCCGAAAGTTCCACCACCCCCCGGATCATTTCCTGCTGATCCGTTTCCAGAGCCTCCAATGTTTTCTTGTCTATCTCACCCTTTTTAAAAAACTGTTTCACCCAATAGCTCCGCCAGGATTTCTTCCTGTAGTTTCAACATAGGTTCAAAACCCTCATTGGTTTCGTGATCCATGCCGTCCAAGTGCAGGATACCATGTATCAAAAGACGGCGTAACTCCTCATCCTCCGGAACCTGAAAATAGCGGGCGTTTTCCGCCAGGGTTTCCAGAGAAATGATGATATCCCCCGGGAGAAACCGGGTTTCCCCGGTTGTTTCATCAGTATAACCGGTCCCCAGGGCAAAGGACAGTACATCGGTAGGTTCATCAATGCTGCGGAACCGGCTGTTAAGGGCTTTGATATAGGCGTTATTACAGAAGAGTACCGAAAGATCCCAGCGGTCCTTTCCCAGCCGGTCCAGAACTTTCAGGATAAACCCCTGTATATGGGCCGGTAAGGGAACCTCCTCGGCGCTGATTGCTGCCCGGTTCATTCGGCATCCTCCTTGGGGTATTCAATCCGGGAATGATAATGCCCCGCCAGAACCCGGACAAAGACATGCTCAGTGGCTTGTAATTCCCGGAAGGTCAAATCCGAATCCCAGAGCTGGCCCGAATCAAACTTGGACAGAAACAGTTCGTGGATAAACTTTTCCAGCCGGGCTGCGGTAGGTTTCTTCAGGGTCCGGACCGATGCCTCGGTAACATCCGCCAGCATTACTACCGCAGATTCCCGGGAACGGGGGGGATTTCCGGGGTACGTAAAGTCCTCCATGTCCACGGCGCCCTTACTGTTCGGATCCGCTTCTTCCCGTTTAATCGCCTCATGGTAGAACCAGCTGATCACCGAATTACCGTGGTGTTCAGAAATAATATCCGTAACTTCCTTAGGCAGGCCCAGAAGCCGGGCCTTTTCCACCCCCAGCTTAACATGGCTGCGGATCACCGTGGCACTCAGCCGGGGCGGAATATCATCATGCTTATTATAGGCGGTCTGGTTTTCCACAAAATACTCCGGCTGGTCAATCTTCCCGATATCGTGGTAATAGGCCCCCACCCGGGCCAGCAGTGAATTGGCCCCGATCTCTTTGCAGGCGAACTCCGCCAGCATTGCCACCATCACCGAATGGCTGTAGGTCCCCGGGGCCGCAGAAAAGAGCCGCTTGAGTATCGGGGAGTTCAGATCCGACAGCTCTATAAGACGGAAGGTGGTGGGGGCGTTCAGGGCATATTCCAGCACGGGGAGGAATCCCAGGACCAGCATCCCCGAGGCAATACCGTTCACCGCAGCCAGGAGCAGGGAGAGTGGATACGCGGAAAGCACCGTCCGCTGCATAAGGAGCAAACCCGCCGCCGTAAAGATATGCAACGCAGCCAGGATGAACCCCGCCTTGATCAGGTCCATGCGCCGCTCCGCATCCCGGAGCACATAGGCCGACATCAAAGCGGAAACGAGGGCAAAAATAAAGGAGGGCACATCAAAAAAGCCGGATATGAAGACCCCCAGGGGCAGGGCAATGGCCAGGGCTACCGCAAGCCGGGGGCCGATGAGGATGGCGGGAAGCATGATCACCAGGGCGGTGGGGAGTATAAGGGCGGCGGAAAAATAATTTCCCGGGGCGGCAACACGCAGAAATACGGCGCCTAGGATATACAGTACCGTAAGAATTGCCAGGAGATAAATCTCAGAAGGAGCCAGGAGCCGCCCTATCGTCCGCTTACTCACCATAAAAACCAAAAAGCCATACACCAAGCCCAATATCAGGATATGGCCTATCACCGGGCGGGAATCAAATCCCGGCCGGGCATCGACCAGGGCCCGGAGTTTGGCGATATCCCCCTCACCGACAATAAACCCCCTGCGGATAACCCGATCCCCCTCTTCTATATAACGCATCACCGGTTTTACCTGAGCCTGGGCTTCCGCAAGGCGCAGGCCGGTCTCCTGGGGGGAATAGAACACATTCTCAGTGATGAAGGGTTCCAATAGCGGAAAGGCCAGCACGGCAAAGGAAGCGGAATAGGCCCCCGCCGCAATATGACGCTTAACCGCATCCCCCGCACCGGCGTAGGTGATAAGCCGTTCGTAGGGAAGGCGTTCCCGTTCTATCCGGGCGCCGTTAGTGTGGTAGAGTTCAACCACGTTGGGGTTGAACCGTTCAAGGCCGATCTGGGGCATGGCAACAATACCGGCGTCCAACAGGTATTCCAATACCGCAGAACCATTGTCCAGGAGCCTATCCCTGCCGGAATCCCGGAAGAGGGTATCCAGGGTTTCGGACCGAAAGGCTCCGGGAAGCTCCGCCTCCACCGCCTGTTTATAGGCATCGGCGGCGCCTCCCCGGGAAAAGAAATCCCGGGAGAGTTCCGCAAACCGGTAATAGGCGCGCCGGCTCCCCTCACCGGCCTCCCGGGAAAAGAGAAACACCGCCGGAACCAGCCGTTCCTCCGCCTCAAGCCGGAGCAGGGTGGCGGCCTCATCCACGTAGGCCACCGCATGCTCCGCGATAATATCCCGGTCGGCCACCCGGCCAGGCTCAAATTCGGTATAGACCTCGTCGTCGGCCATATCGGTACGCATACTGCCCCAGATAATTACCCCGCCGCATATTAAAAAGGCCAGGATACTCACCAGGGCCGGACCCAGGCGGAACTTCGGGAGGGCAAACTTCTTAAAGAAGGCATCGTCAAAGATGCCGCCCACACCGGCGCTTAGGCGCTTACGATCTCGTTTCATTTTCGTATGCCTGTATAATCTTTTTGATCAGCGGATGCCGCACCACATCTCCCGTATTAAGGTAGGCGAAATGGATACCCTCCACCGCCGACAGGAGCTTAATGGCGTGGAGCAGCCCCGAATCCACCCGCTTAGGGAGGTCAACCTGGGTGGCATCCCCGGTAATCACCGCCCGGGCGCCCTGCCCAAGCCTGGTGAGGAACATCTTCATCTGTTCCTTGGTGGTATTTTGGGCCTCATCCAGAATAATGACGCAATCATTGAGGCTCCGTCCCCGCATATACGCCAGGGGCGCTATTTCTATGGTATGATTTTCCTCCATCCGCCTGATAAGCTCGAAGGGAATCAGGGACTCCATAGCATCGTAGAGGGGCCGCAAATAGGGGCTTATCTTCTGAGCCAGATCCCCCGGCAGGAACCCCAGGCTCTCTCCGGCCTCCACCACCGGGCGGGTCAGCACCAGTTTACGCATCTTCTTTGCCAGCACCAGGTACAAAGCCTCGGCTATTGCCAGAAAGGTCTTCCCGGTCCCGGCGGGCCCTACGCAAAAGGTAATATCATGGGAGCGCATGCCCTGGACATAGGCGGCCTGGTTCCGCCCCCGGGGAAACACCTTACCGAACCCGTGGGGGATATGAATAACCGCATCCTGTAAGACCGAAGGTCCGGTTTGCGGCCCTGAGACCAGGGTCTTTGCCAAGTCCCGGACAAAATCCGGGGAAGGGCTGTCCCCCTCCCGAACTGCACTGATAAGGCTATCCATCATCGTCCTGAAATGCCGGACCCCGGCCTCATCGACCCCTTCCAGGCGTATTTCATTGCCCCGGGCCGCGATACGCCCCCCAAGGGAACCTT
>BNUX01000098.1 GCA_025997675.1 Spirochaetia bacterium
GAAGCTTCCCTGGCGGTGGCCCGGCTGGGCTTTTCGGTACTGCTCATCACCCAAAACCCCGACCGTATCGGCGCACTCTCCTGCAACCCCGCGGTGGGGGGGCTCTCCAAGGGCAACCTGGTCCGGGAAGTGGACGCCCTGGGGGGCCAGATGGGGAAGCTTATCGACGCATCCATGATCCAGTACCGGGTCCTGAACCGTTCCCGGGGGCCGGCGGTCCAGGCGCCCCGTGCCCAGGCGGATAAACAGGTCTACCAGGCGTCGGCCCGTGGGGCGGTGGAAGCCCAGAAGGGCCTCGCGATTTTCATGGATACCGTGACGGACCTGATGGTTACCGGGAACCGGGTCCTGGGGGTGATAAGCCAACGGGGTCACCACATTTCTGCCGGGACGGTGATCCTGGCCACCGGGACCTTTATGGAAGGGCGTATCTTCATCGGCGAATACGATGCGCCCCAGGGACGGCTGGGGGAAGAGGCCGCCCTGGGTTTGGGGGCAAGCCTCCGGCAGCGGGGCTTTCCCGTGGGGCGGCTTAAGACCGGCACCCCGGCGCGGATTGCCGGGGATTCTATTGATTATACAAAGATGGAACGCCAGGACGGTGAGGAACCGGCTCCCTTTTCTTTCGATGCGGATACCGGAGCTGCCTTGCCCCAGGTTCCATGCTGGATAACCTATACCACCGCCGCAACCCATGAAATCATCCGGGCAAACATACACCGGTCGCCGCTTTATGGGGGGAAGATCACCGGGGTCGGTCCCCGGTACTGCCCTTCTATCGAAGACAAGGTGGTCCGCTTCCCCGAACGGGACCGGCACCACATTTTTATTGAGCCCGAAGGCCTTTCTACCAACGAGATGTACCTGAACGGCGCATCCAGTTCCCTCCCGGAGGATGTGCAGACCCGCTTTATCCATAGTATCCCCGGCTTAGAAACAGCCCGCATCGTCCGGCCCGCCTACGCGGTGGAATACGATTACCTGGACCCTCTGGACCTCTACCCCACCCTGGAATCCAAGCGCCTCTCCGGTCTTTTTGTGGCGGGCCAGACCAACGGCAGTTCCGGCTACGAGGAAGCGGCGGCCCAGGGCATCATGGCGGGGATCAATGCGGCGATGAAGCTGCGGGGGGATGCGCCCCTGGTACTGGGCCGGGATGAGGCCTACATCGGGGTGCTGGTGGACGACCTGACCACCCTGGGGACCAAGGAACCCTACCGGATGTTTACCAGCCGGGCGGAACACCGGCTCATGCTGCGCCACGACACGGCGGATACCCGGCTCAGTCCCAAGGGCCGCGCTCTGGGGCTGGTGGCGGAGGAACGCTGGGAGCGGCTGCAGAAAAAGACCGCCGGCCTTGAGACTATCGCGGAATTGCTGCGGAACCGGAAGGTGCCGGGCGCTGGGGACAGCCTGGAACGGGTCCTGACGAATTCTGCGGTAAAACTGCCGGACATCCTGCCCTACGCTCCGGAACTGGCGGACTATCCCCGTGAATGGCTTCTGCGGGCGGCCCTTGACATCAAGTATGCGGGGTATATCGAAAAGGAACGGCGGGCGGCGGGACGGACCGCGAAGATGGACGCCATCAAGCTGGAAAGTGACATGGACTACGGCGCCATCACCGGCCTTTCCGCAGAGGCCCGGGAGAAGCTACCGGTGGTACGGCCCCTGACGGTGGGGCAGGCGGCCCGCATACCGGGCCTCCGCCAGGGGGATATTGCGCTCCTGATGGTAAAGGCGAAAAAGTAGCCGCGCGGTTAAATCTCCTCCGGGGACTGTTTTTCCTTGGATTTTCCTCCAAAGTTGAAGCTTTTTACTTTATACCCGATCGCCACCGACAGGTTTACGCCGTTACTCAGACCGCTGAGATTTTCCGCCCAATACTTTGCGTTAGCAAATTCGAAGCCATTGGGGAGCTTTAGCCCATAGAGCAATTCGGCCCGGAGAAAGAGCTTTTCCAGGAAGTGGTAATCGGCGCCAACTCCGGCCTTTAACCAGAAGGAATTCCAAAGTTCGTCCACAGTGGGGCTAATCTGATGAGATGGGTTCGCCGCATCCGTCATGTTGGAAAGGTCGTCACCAAACTTACCACCCTGGTCCGCCAGCGCAACCTGATAGGTTATACCGACTAAGGGGAAAACGGTCCACCGGGTCGTTCCAATATCAACGGGGTATTTGCCGTAGAGTGAGAAATACAGCTGGGTAAGCATATAGGGATCATGGGTGTTCGCTTCCATAACAGGGTTATCAAGGGTTTGGGTAACCCAGACGAAAAGCATTGCGGCGTTGAATTCCGCATAGGTGCCGTCAAGAAACCCGTGTAAGCCAAATCCGTTCACCCTCTCCTTAGTATCGTTAAAACCACGGAGCATTGCTTCCGTAGTGTCTGCCCCAACAGCATTACCGTTCACATAATTCTTATACTTATCCTTAACGGCCGCATCCTTCCAATGGAAAATCCCGCTCATACCGCCGCCTGCGCTCAAGCTGAAATCCGCAGAATAGGCGGACACCGCTACCGCAAAGGCCAAAACAATCGTATACGCATATTTCATTCAATTTCCTCCCAGCAATGTGTTATAATACCATATATAAAAACAACGGTCAAGACAAAAATCCCGTTTTTGTCATAAACCCCCTTGACCACGCTCCCCAACCCTTGTATCCTATACCATGATGTAATAGTATTCTACGCCGCAGTGCGGTGGGAAGAGAGGGGCCTTATAGCCCCATCATATATGCAAAGGAGACTTTTATGAAAAAGCTTCAGTTTTTTGGTATAGTGGCATTAGCGATGGTACTCGGGATGACGGTCATCGGCTGTGATCTTGGTAGTAATGATGACCCCGATGAATTCATCCTGACCGGTCTGGACGCCTATAATAACAAGTATGCTATGGCGGTGAGTAGAGATAAGACAATAAATGCCATTGCGGGCATCATAAATGCAGATCCGGAAAACGGCATAGCAAATGGCGCTAAAATCAGCGGCGGATCGGCCACGTTTCCGATGGTAATGGATAGGGTTGCAGTTGGGTTTTTCACCGGCGATGGAACTTTTACATTCGACGTTAGTGTATTTGAGGGTGAAGCGATACAAGCCCCCACCCCCACTACCCCTCCAATTGCTGTAGGCAGTGTTACCATGACCCTCAAAGGGGGCAAAGGAAAGGGCACCGTGACATTTTAAGCCCTTGACTTCCTGCCGGGAATAGCGTACGTTTAAGTATACCTTGGTAAGGAGGACTTCCATGGCTTCAATACTCAATCAGTTGCTTTCTGTTCAAACCGTGGTGGCCTTATGCACCGGGATTGGGGTGATCTTTACGATTTACCAAAATCACAAGATAAAAACCAATGATCTCCAGCACCTGGAAAAGTATATGGTTGCCATAGGGAACGCAACCCACGCCATCCTGCTTCACGACGGCATGACTGCGGAAGCCCAAAAAATGCATGAGGCTATGGCCGATGCCTTTACGGGTAAGAAATAGCCTGGTATATTTCCTCCATAAATGAATTATCTGTGGGTCTTTTTAGGCGGCGGACTCGGCGCGGGGTTGCGGTATCTCAGCGTCCAGGGGGTCGGCGCCGTTTTCAAGCCGTCATTTCCCCTGGGGACCCTGGCGGTTAATGCGGCGGGTTCCCTGATTATAGGGTTCCTCTTTGGGGCCTTCGAAATCCGGGCCGTCCCCGCCAATCTCCGGCTCTTCCTCATCACCGGCTTCCTGGGGGGCTATACCACCTTTTCTTCCTATTCGCTGGAAACCGTGCGGCTGTTCATGGCCGGCAGTGTTCCGGCGGCGCTGGTCAACCTGGCCCTTAACAACCTGCTCTGCCTGTCCATGACCCTGGCGGGTCTCGGCCTGAGCCGGCTCACCGCACGGTAGGAATCAGCCCGGGGGCCAGTCCATGAACCGGCCGCCCAGCACATGCACGTGGAGGTGGTCCACGGTTTGCCCGCCGTTGTCTTTGCAGTTGATCACAAACCGGGCGCCTTTTTCACCGCAGCCCTGTTTCACCGCCAGTTCCTGGGCCTTGAACAAGAGCCGCCCCAGAAGGGCCGTATCCGCCGCCTCCAGTTCCATGATGTTCCGGATGTGCTTCTTAGGTATCACCAGGAAGTGGACCGGCGCCTGGGGGTTCACATCGTGGAAGGCCAGGATTTCATCATCCTCGTAGACCTTCTTTCCGGGGATTTCGCCCTTAATGATTTTGCAGAAAATACAATCGCTCATACTTCGAACCTCCTGGTTTATTTACTTGCAATAGGTATCGATAAAAGAAAAGGCCTCGCGAAACCATCGCTCCCGGTCCACCCGGATACTCTCGGTGTGCCCCGCCCCGTCAAAGATCGCCAGGACCGTGGCCGTAAGCCCCGCCTGGCGCCGCGCCTCCGCCATGCGGACCGACATCCGGGTGGGGACAAAGTGGTCATCCCCGCCATGAATAAACAGCACCGGCGTCGGGCCGGACAGGGAACCGGCAAGGGGGGAAGCTTTAAAGAGGCTGTAACCCCGGACGAGTTTTATTACGACATTACCAATATTCAAGGCGGGATAGGCGATGAAGGCCGGGATGTGGGATAGTTTATAAAGGTTAAGGGTCTCGTCCGCCGCAGAGGTATAGGAGCAGTCGGCGATGACCCCATCGATTTTTTGGCTCCCAAGGGACAGGTACTGCAATGCGGTGGCGGCCCCCATGGATTCCCCCGCAACTATCAGGGGGCCGGAGCGGGGAAACCGGGAATGGGTCCAGTCCACCACTGCGTCAAGATCGTACTTCTCATAATAACCGAAACTGGGGTTAGGGATCGTTCCTTCGGGGCTGTCCCCATAGCCGGCCAGATCAACCATCACCACGTTCCAGCCCTGTTCAATAAAGCCCGCAGCATACTTTATCTCCTCATAGTGATCCGAGAGGATGCCGTGGAGGAGGATGATCGTACCACCCCCGGGAATAGCGCCGGGAAGCGCCCATAGGGCCAATAAAGAATTTCGCCGGGGTGAAAGGACTTTTTCACTTTCCCAGGGAAGCGCAAGCACCTCCGGGGGAACTTCCCGGCGTTCAATGCCGCGCTTCAGGATAAGACGGGAGCTTTCGCTGCGGCATTTGACCATAAAGCCGTAAGCAAAGATACCGGCGGCCAAAACGCCAACCAGATACAGAAGCGCCAGGACCCCCGCTATCCGGGGAATCCACACGGGAATTATCATTTACGGCCTCGGTTTAATTACCTCAAAGCCGCAGTAGGGAACCAGCGCCTTGGGCAGACGCACCGAGCCGTCCGGTTGTTGGAAGTTTTCCAGGATGGCGATGATGCCCCGGGAAACGGCGATGGCGGTGCCGTTGAGCATATGGACGAAGCGGTTCTTCCCCTCACCGTCCTTGTATTTGATGTTGAGCCGCCGGGCCTGGTAGTCGGTACAGTTGGAGGTGGAGGTTACTTCCCCCCATTCGCCGCCGTTTCTGCCGGGCATCCAGGCTTCCAGGTCCCACTTGCGATAGGCGGGGGCGCCCAGGTCGCCGGTACAGGTGTCCACCACCCGGAAGGGGATTTCCAGGCCCACAAATATTTCTTCTTCTATAGAACGAAGCTCCTCGTGGAAGCGGTCGGAATCTTCGGGGAGGCAATAGACGAACATTTCCAGCTTGGTGAACTGGTGTACCCGGTACAGGCCCTTGGAGAACTGCCCGGCGGCTCCCGCTTCCCGGCGGAAACAGTGGGAAAGCCCGGCCATGCGCAGGGGGAGCTTTTCCCGGGGGAGGATCATGTTGGAGTAGTAGCCCCCCAGGGTGATCTCCGCGGTTCCTACCAGGCAGGTCCCTTCTTCTTCCAGGGTGTAGACATTGGACTCCGCCCCACGGGGGTTGAAGCCGATACCCTCCAGGATTTCCTCCTTGGCAACATCCGGGGTGATGAAGGGGGTAAAGCCCTTTTTTTGCAGTATGTCCAGCACATAGCGGACCAGCCCCAGTTCCAGGAAGACCCCTTCGTTTTTAAGGTAGTAGAATTTGGTCCCCGAGACCTTGGTTGCGGAGTCAAAATCGATGATATCCAGGTCCTGCCCCAGTTTAACGTGGTCCGCAGGCTCAAAGTCAAACTTTGTAGGCTCCCCCACCCGCTTGACCTCCAGGTTATCCTTGTCTTCCTTGCCCACCGGGGCCTGGGGATGGGCCATGTTGGGGACACGCCGGCCCTCGACATCAAGCTCCGCCTCGGTCTTCCCCAGTTCCGCCTCGGCGGCGGCGATTTCATCCTTGAGCTTCTTTCCTTCTTCGATAAGCGCGGCCCGCTTGTCGCTCTCAATCTTCCCCTTCATAGCCTGGGCGTTGGCGTTCCGCTGCTTTTGTAGGGACTGGAGGGCGGTGCTCAGTTCGGTGCGGCGGTTAAAGAGGCGGACCACCAGGTCCGCGTCGGCCTTCATATACCGGTCGGTGATGTTTTTCTTCACCGCCGGAAGGTTTTCTGCGATAAAACGATAATCTAACATGATGGATCAGTATAGCATGGGACTATGCAGTATGAAAATAGGAGGAATCGCGGAAGAGTTGATCGCCGCCAATAGTTGGGATATTATATAACAGGACTTTATATTATCCCAAGTCTTAGGAGCGGATGTATGAAATATATCAATCGCCACGCCGGAATGGCACTGGCCCGGTTAAGCGGCTCATTCCCGGTCATTTTAGTCACCGGCCCACGGCAGGTTGGTAAGACCACCCTTTTGCAGAATACCCCGGATACCAGGGACTTGCCCTATCTGTCCTTTGACGACCCTTCGGAAACCCTTTCGGCAAAGGCGGATCCAAAAACATTTCTTTCCCTGCACGAAGCCCCGGTGGTTTTTGACGAAATCCAATATGTACCGGAATTGTTTCCTTATTTCAAAATGGCGGCGGACGCTAAAAAAACTAAGGGAATGTATTATCTTACCGGCAGCCAGCAGTTTCATCTGATGAAAAACGTCGGCGAGAGCCTGGCCGGGAGAATCGGTATACTGCAATTATTGGGATTATCCCTGCGGGAAATAACAGAAAATCCCGGCGGCAAACCATGTACCGATCCCTTTATCCCCACCAGGGAATACCTGGCGGGGCGCAATAAAACGGCAAAGGCCCATTCAAAAGCGGTCTCCCTTAGCCCGCCGGATATCTGGAAGATAATCCACCGGGGCTCCTTTCCTGCGGTTGTATCGGGCTATTCCCCGGGAACGGCCTTCTATGACGCCTATATCAGAACCTATGTGGAACGGGATGTCCGGGCCCTGGCCCAGGTTGGGGATGAACTGCAATTTATCCAATTCCTTTCCGTTGTCGCGGGCCGCACCGGACAGATGCTCAATTACCGGGATATGTGCCGGGATGTGGGAATTAGTGAGCCCACCGCAAAAAAGTGGCTGTCCATTCTGGTCACTTCGGGGCTCGTCTATTTACTTCCCCCGTATCATACCAATATTGAAAAGCGGGTTGTAAAAACACCGAAGCTCTACTTCCTTGATACAGGACTGGCGGCTTATCTAACCAAGTGGACTACGGCGGAAGTTTTAATGCAGGGCGCAATGGCGGGGGCATTTTTTGAAACCTTTGTGATATCGGAAATACTAAAAAGTTATTATAATGCCGGAAGGGATCCTGCGCTGTTCTATTACCGGGATAAGGATCAAAAGGAAATAGATTTACTCATCCTGGAAAACGGCTGTCTGCATCCCCTGGAAATCAAGAAAACGGCGGTTCCCAAGCCGCAGGATGCGGCGGTCTTCAAGGTGCTGTCCTCTGTTAAGGGGGTAACCGTTGGCGCCGGGGGAGTAATTTCCCTGATTGAATCCCTGGCAATATTGGAGGAGGATCGGTACGCGATACCGGTAACGTTTCTTTAGTTTACCGCTCTTCCGGTCCTGAGCCATAGGGAAAAGACCTCGATGGGAATACTCAGTGCCGGGGCTGCGGTTGTGGTACGCGGTGCTCGTGGAGCGCAACGCGGTGCTCGTTAGGCTCAACGCGGTGCTCGTTAAGCCCAACGCGGTGCTCGTTAAGCCCAACGAGCTGCTCGTTGCGCCTAACGAGCTGCTCGTTGCGCCTAACGCGGTACTCGTGGGGCTCAACGCGGTGCTCGTTGAGCTCAACGAGCTGCCCGCCCCACAAGGGGGCGGGAGTTTCAGATTATCCGTGCCAAATACCGCTTCGCGCTATTTGACACAGAAAGCGGGGGCGACGCCAGCGGCAACCGTAGCGCTATATACGGAGCCGGAAGCGCCGGGTATGGTCGTCGCGCCAAATTCACTCGCACTGCCCTTATAGGGCGATGCCACAAAATACCCCGTGGCAGTATGGCTGCTGGTGTATTTTATGCGGTGCGCATTGTCTTCGTAATACGCGAAACGCCCCTGATTGGCATCTGTTTCGTAGGTGTCGTTCGATACTGAATTGCTGCCGAACATCTCCCATGATGTGGGCAGGAAGAGCGTATCCATAATCGTGTCCGCCGCCGTTGCGCCTGATCCTCTATTTGCCACCATGCGCGTAGGAGCCCAGAGGACGTCCGCCGGCACGCCCGCGGCGGTAAGCCCCGCAAGGAAGTTGCCGCCCGCCCCGTCAACCGGGGCAAGATACTTCCGCAGTTCGCTTTCCTTGTAGCCGCCCACATTGGTAGCGGTGGCGTTCATCCGGTGGGTTCCCGGTCTGTTCTGGAACTGGAACACCACATGGGGGGTGGTTCCGTTGCCGTTTTTGTTGCGGTAGGTGTTGATGCCCACCACGATTAGCCGCAGGAGCCGTCCGTCATAGCCCACAAAAGGCGCGGCTCCCAGCGTTATTGCCTGGTCGGGTGCGGTGAATTTGCCATAACCGCTTGTAGCGTCGTCAGTGGGATAGCCCGCAACGGTGAGGGAGGGCAGGTCGATGTAGTCGCCCAGGGCTATGGCTCCCAGCTTGAGCGTTATGCCTGATCCTGTTTCCGTCAGACCTGTCGCAAGGTAGGCTTTGAGCGCGGTAAAGACTTCCGTTACTTTCGCCGCGCTGTTCGCCGTTACGTCAATGCCGAATTTGGCGGCGATACTTGGGGCCGAGGGGTTGAAGACGGACAGGATTATGTTTTTCTCCCCGCTTTTGATACCGGCCTTGTTGATGGACACGGTAGCGGCTCCCGGTGTGGTAACGGTAAGGGGTAGGCTCCAGGTTTTTCCGCTTCCGGTGGGTGTTCCCTTGGTTGCCTCGCCGGGTGTTCCGCCTATGATGATGTCGCCGGCCGCGAGTTCGCTAACGGGGTCGTCGAACGCAAAGTCGATTTTGGTCGTTGTGGCGGTATACGCGGCGCCGTCCACCGTAACGGAGTAGCCGATGCCGGGGCTGCTGTCGAGGGGTCCAGGGTCACCACCGACGGGGATTGCCATTACGGTTACCCCGGGGCTCTTAGAGCCCATTACGTACACGAGCTTTACGGTAAAGGTATAGGGCGTGCCATTGGCAAGGCCGCTAATCCTGCGGGTCGCCGTCCCCCTGGCTACGGTGATAGGCTGGGTTACGCCCCCCGCCGCCGGGTTAAGGGTGATTTCCACAGCGGTATAGGTCCCGCCGGGGTCTGTCCAGCTAAGGGTGACGCTTTCACCCCCAGGGGCTGCGGTGAGGCCGCCTACTTCGATGGGTGGGTCATCGTTAAGATTCGGGCAGCCGCCCAGGGTCAGGGCTAGGGCTAGGG
>BNUX01000099.1 GCA_025997675.1 Spirochaetia bacterium
ACACTCCTCCCCTCCGCGACGCTCTTCCGATCTAACCCTATCCCTTACCACTTTCCTCACCCTCGCCACTTCCTGCGATCCTCCGACATGTTTACTGCGCCGTCTGCTACTGCCTTGGAATAGGTAACAACGGTACTCATTTCCGTCTGCACCGACTGGCCGAAGATGGCGACCAGCGCAGCCAGGGCGTTCCGTTCCGCCTCCGTCCGGTCATGGCCGGTTCCCACTGCGGTGATGTAGCGGCTTTGAGGATATGCTTCGTTAGGGGACGCGACCCAGGCGGGAGGCTTGGGCGGGGTGGATGCGCAGGAAGTGGCGAGGGTGAGGAAAGCGGTAAGGGATAGGGTTAATAGAAAGAATAATTGGTTTTTCATAGGGCCTCCTGTTAATCTCTATACCATCTGCGGGTACTCCATCTGTACTGTCCTGAGCGTTTGCGTTGGGAGTCGTAGAATCTGGCAAAGTTATTGGGAAATGCAGATTTGTCTAATTCAACATTTTCCCCAATAGTAATATATTCCAATGGATTATTGTCGAAGGCTGCGTGCCCAATACGTCTAACGCTATCGGGAATCTCAACATGGAACAATTGATTATTTTCAAATGCACTTATCCCAATAGATGTAACGTTATTGGGGATGATAACACTGATCAATTGATTGTCACGAAAGGCTGAATCTCCAATTGCAGTAAAACGGGAAGGAATAGTTACAACTTTCTCACTTCCTTTATATCCTGTTATGGTGTTCCCGCTAAATACAAATAATCGATCAATCTCTGCGTCTTCTTGTCGTCGGGTCGCCTCTTGCTGCCGTTTTTGCGCCTCTGCTTGTCTTGCGACCTCTGCTTGTTTTTTCGCCGCTGCTTGTTTCTGTTCTTCCTCCTGTCGCCGGATGGCGGCTTGTCTTTGTTCTTCTGCCTGCCGCCGCTCTTCTGCCTGTCGCCTTACTATTTCTTCAGGCAGTTTTGCATGTTCCGCCTGGGTAAAAACCCGCATATATCCGGTTTCCATAGCAGTTTCTGCAGCAATGCTGTTGACGCTGACAATCTTGGCTGTTAGGGGCGGGGTATAGTCCTTGAGGTTCACCTTACGAAACATTGCTTCTCTGCTTACCTTGGCGGGCGAATTAAGCGCCCGGTCGCCGGTATTGAAACTAATACTGCTGCTGGTAATAGGAAAGGTATCGGTACCGATGGTCTTACCCTTGCCGTCAATAACCGCGGCAACCACGGTGAAGGTAAAATTCCGGTTCCCGCCGAATACCACCGCATCTGGCGCCGGGTATCTTGTCCCGTTAATCAAAGGCCACCCCGCAAAGTCCCATGTGGTCCGCTGGCCCGTGGCCTCAAGTCCGCTAATATAGTCGTTAATTACCTTGAAGGCTACTTCCGCAGGGGGTAATTCTACGGTAAAAACAAAGTCGGCGGTGGCGTTTGCATAATCTGTATTACCCATTTGCCGGAGAACCGGATCATAGACGATATCAAAGGGCATGTGGGTCTTATACCAGACGGCGCAGTCCTTGAGCATGGCAAGCCATTTGTTCCGTGCCGCAAGCTGGTTCTGTATATTCTGCCCAAGATTACCCCCGGAAATTCGGGAGGATAGGGAATTGAGCCTTCCATCAGTCCCCGCTAACGCAGGGTTCACCGCCTGGGCTTGGTATGAATACCACAGCGCCCCCGCCTCGCTTACCTCGCTGATACTTTTGGCAAGGGCAGTCTGGTATTCAGTATCGGCGGCGGATCCTGCCCGGAGTTCCCGTTTCCCTGCGTCGGTAAGCTGAACACCCATCTTTGCCAACAGATCTGCGCTGGCCTCATTGATCACCGTCCCTCCCCGCAGTTCCGCTGCCGTACAGGGTTTGCTAAAGGAAGCCCGGAGGGTTGCCGTCTCCAGAACGGTAATGGAACACTGCACGAAAAACTGTCCGCCCTGTGTTCTTTCTATACTGCCCGCAAGAATGTATTGGGCGTTGGTCAAGTTACCGATACGGATATAATCTTCATTAGAATAGGAGCCCGAAAGGGACAAACTCTGTTCCGCTTCTACCTTGTCCCTATCCTGCATGGGTATGATGGTCATGGCGGTATACTTGTTGAAGTTTCCTGTAAGCGTCTCCCGGACTAAGACGGGGAGCCATGCTTCATCGGCAGATAGCCCTTTCCCCGTTGGGGTGTCTACGGCGAGGCGGGTGCCGCGAGCGCCGTTGCCGGTAAAGTAAGATTGGGCCGCAAGAGGATGGGTGATGAAGAAATAGAACAATATAAAAATGGACATGGCCTTTCGCATTGTTTTGACACTCCTTTGATATTTATGGTATTAGTTGAACGAGATCAAATATGGGGTTGTTGTCTGGTCCCATTAAGAAAGTAGCCGTAACTAATACTTTGAAGTTATGGATTTTTCCCTTTATTACAATTTCGGTGACGTGTCCGTCATCACTTTTTTTATATGATACATTGTCCTTATAGTCTTTTTTATTTCTGTTATCCTCCCAATGGGCAAGCCCATTCCTGATACCAGTAATTAAGTCCTGGAAAGTGATCGTTATTGGCCTGCTCGCAAAGGCTTTGTCACATCCGTGACAATTGAGCACAGCCGAAATCTTTATTTTATTTTCATCAATACCATTGGATCGTAAATACTCTACCGCATCGTCTTCCGGTAAATGTCCTCTGTATTTCTCAGAAACGACCATCAATAACCCGTAAAGACAATTAACACTTAAGGTTACATCATACCAATCTTCAAGCGGAGTAGTTTGTTTTATTATATTGTTATATTGCTCCAACAGTTTCTTTGTTCGCTCTCGAAACAGTTCATATGAGAATTCTTCATGTAACATAAATCGCTCCTTCGCAATGTCCGCTATTGCTTAACCCATTCTCCATATCGAAGAATATAGGTTCCCGCCTGTTTTCCATTATGGTTATATGCATAATCAAACCCTTTAGGATCATTGGCCTGATCGAAGACCCCAGAAGCATGTTCCCACCTATCGTCATCCCATCCCAATTTAACACCCTGTGGGATGGTAATGCTGGTTAGCGTATTTCCACGCCCAGGCCCTTCATTGGTATAAAATGCCCTTACATCAATTGAAACGACACTGTTGGGGATAGTAACGCTGGTTAATTTGTGGCTTGCGAATGCTTGGTGGCCAATAGAGGTGACCTTATTGGAGATAACCACGCTAGTTAATTGGTTGTGTGAAAATGTACTTGCTTCAATCTTGGTAACACTATTGGGAATAGTAACACTGGTCAATTTATTGCCATAAAATGCGCTATGCCCAATACTGGTAACACTATTGGAGATAGTAATACTCGACAGACTGTTCTCGCTAAACGCGGATTCCCCAATGCTGGTAACGCCATTGGGGATGGTAACGGAGGTCAGTCCTTTTTTGGCAAATGCGCTTTTCTCAATGGCGGTAATTCGTATACTTTCTAGTCTCTCTGGTATAGAAACGTTTGTTGAGCTTCCCGTATACCCGGTAATGGTTATCGCTCTGCCCCCTTGCTGCAAAGTGAAACTAAATCCCAATCGTTCAGCCGCCTCTGCGCGTCGTAGATTGGCTTCTTCGGTTTGCCGAGGGGCGTCTTCTTTTCGTGCCCTGGCTAACTCATCCGCCCCGACGGAAATTTTAATATAGCCTCGCTCACCAACGGTTTCGGCGGGTATCCCATCAACCGAAACAACTTTGACGGTCAGGGGTTCAATCAGGTCATTTGCATTTACATTAAGAAACCTAAAATCAATTACCGCGCCTGCTGCGCTTGCGGGGGGATTTACGCGCATATCGCCTGGAGAAAATCTCAACTTGGCACTGCCATAAGGCAAAATGTTCCTAGTGATAGTCTTATTTTCTCCGTTTATGATGGCCATTTCAATTTTAAAAGTAAAGTCTTGCCTCCCGCCAAAAACCACTGCCGCCGGATCTGTGGGTTGTACATCTAATAGAGGCCAGCCGCTAAAACCCCATATACTGCGTTTCCCCGTTTGTTCAAGCCGGTTCAAAAGTTCATTCAACACGTTAAACCCCGTCTCGGTCGCTACCAAAGCCATTCCAACAGACAAATTCACCGTACCCTTGCCAAAATCTATTCCACCTTGTCTTATGTTTGGATCGTAGACAATCTCAAACGGCGGGTGATCCTTATAAAACGCCGCACATTCCTTAAACAAATTGAGCCAGGTCATCCGTGCCTGATAGTCGTTTTGTACCGCCTCGCCTATGTTACCGCCGGTTATCGTGGTAGTAAGACTGTTGAGCCGTCCGGTTGCTTCCGTCATGGAAGAGTCGAAGGAAGCCGCCTGATAGTAATAATTCAGGGCTTCTATGACGCTGCCACTCTTCTGGGCGGTGATGCCCCGTGCAAGGGTGGTTTCCGCCTCCGTAGAACCCGCCTGCCCGCTCAGGATCCCCTGCTTTTCGGCGGCGCTTAGTTCCACCCCCATTCCGGCCAGCAGTTCTACCGCCGCCTCGTTGACGACCTTTCCCTGCCGCAAATCGGCGGTGGAGCAGTTTTTGGTAAAGGATGTTCGGCGTTCCCCGGTTTCCGTATTGGTAATCCCCAACTGCACAGAAAATTCATTCGCCGAAAGTTTGATGATGGTCCCCACCAGGAGGTACTGGGCGTTGGTCAGGTTACCAATACGGATATAATCATCGTTGGAATAGGCCCCGCTTGCCGCCCGTTCCTGTTCGTCCAGTACGGTGTCCACGATTTGCCGGTTTATGATGGTCATGGCGGAATATTTTGTATTTGAAAAGATGGTATTCAGCCCGCCCTGAACAAGGGAAGCGAGGTATTGGTCGTTGTCGGCAAAATTGATCCCATCCGGGACCAAAACCGCCAGACGGATACCCTGCCCCCGGTTGCCGGAAGGGGTCGTTGTCCGGGTTGCCGGGGTGGGAGTCCCCTTCGCCGCCTGGCTTTTGACACTGCCCGCAGCCTTACCGGAGTTGTTCCCCTTCCCGGCACTGTCTTTCCCGCCCCCCGCAAAGGCCGTCCCGCAGAGCAGAATCAGCAAAAACCACGTCAAAGTCCTTTTCATCACCACCGTTCCCCCTATTTATAGGTATCTGATTAAATCACTCAGCTTTTTTCCCTGCCTCAACCGACGAAGATTTAGCCCCTTCCGTAATCAATGCCTTACCATACCGTTGAACTTCCAAAAGGCTTTTCGCGTTTAGCAACACCCCTTTTTTCAAATCAAGGCTTAATCCCTTAAAATCCTTACATAAATCGTCAAGTTCTTTATTGACCTTACTATTCATAGGTAAGTATCCTTATAGTAGATTTATATGACATCATATTATAGAAAGCATATTTATCTTGTCAATACCTAAATATTGTTATGGAAGGGGTTCTTATGGTATTTTGGAGGGCAGAAGGGTAATTTATGGCAGTTTCTTCAATCAGCGCCCGGTTAAAGGCAATCAGAAAGGCTTTAGGGGTAAATCAAAGGGCATTTTGCAAGGGTATCTATATAAGTCAAGGTTATTACGCCCAAATAGAAAGTGAAACAAGGGAGCCAAACAGCCGCATCATCGAACTAATCTCCACCAAATACAAGGTAAACAAAGACTGGCTAAAAACCGGCAAGGGGGAGATGTTTGGCGGGGACCCGCCGGATACGGAGCTCAATCAACTTATCGAGATATACCGGGAACTTGACCCGCTTTTTAAGAAATATATCTCCCTCCAAATAAAACAGCTTTTGGAAGTCCAGAAGGGGACGAAGAAGGAATAATAGACCAAATGTTGTCCGGGCCTCCGGCTGCTTTATTAACTGGGCAACAAATGCTATAGTAGAGGTAGGGAGTGCCTAATGACCATTGAACAAACCGTCGTAGTCCCGGCAAACCGCCGCGTATTCTTTGACTTGCCCCTGTCGGTTCCCGAGGGGGAGGTCGAAGCCGCCCTGGTGCTGTTCCCAAAAAAGGAAGCAGCGGCCAAAGGGGAAGGACCATCCGTCGTGCCGCCGGTAGCATATCCACCGGAACTGGACGAGGCCGCACGGAAGGTCCTGGCAGAAGAACCCCTACCCCAGGTAACCAGGGCGGAGTTGGAGGAGTGGGCGAAAGATCCGGTTATCCAATTTCTGGACCAAGGCGTTGAACTGGACTGGAGCTGGCTCCCCGAGGGGAAAATGCCCGAAACCGTCACCAAAGCGGACTTCCGCGCCCTTGCCAAAAGGGAGAAGTACGGCATATGAAAGTCCTGCTTGACACCAATGTCGCTCTGGATCAAATACTCAGGCGGGAGCCCTTTTTTGAAGCTGCCAAAAAGATCGTAGAAAGCTCCCTACAGGGCCGATTTACCGCCTTAGTATCCGCTTCCACCGTGACCGACATCTATTATATCGCCTGCACTATGCTCAAAGACAAAGTCCTGGTCATGGCGCGACTTGAAGCCCTGCTCAAGACGGTGGACATCGCCGCCGTTTCCGGCGCGGAAGTCCACCGGGCTATCGGCCTTAAGTGGGCCGACTTCGAAGACGCGGTCCAGTTTACCGCCGGGGAACGCTTGGCGGTGCGCTTCGTTATTACCCGTGATGCCGAAGGCTTTGCCGCCTCGCCCATTCCCGTGGTCAGCCCCGAGCGATTCCTTGATATGATCACCGTCGACTAACCCCCCTTGAAGAAGATCTCACCACGAATGGATTACACTACTGCCACCTGCCTGTTCAACTACGTCGAGTGCGGGATTCCCTTTCTTACCAGGCTCGTGTATGATGAGCGGCGCTGCTGGTAGTCCCGGTACTGTTTGCTACCGGATCCGGCCTGGCCTACCGGTTCCTTTCGCCGGTGGTACTACGGTTCTTCCTGCGCTTCGCCGCCGGTGACGGCATTCAGCAACTCTGGGGCTTCAGAGAATATCTCACCCTGCTCTACGCCCTGATGCTTGCGGCGGGCCTGCTTTTACAGACACCACTCTTGCTGCTATTCTCCTTCGTCCTTGGAATCACCACACCGAAAAAGGTGGCCCGCTTCCGGCCCCACATCATCTTCCTGATCTTTCTGGCCGCCGCCATCTGTACGCCGCCGGATATCATTTCACAGGTGGCTCTCGGTGTGCCGCTGTATTTGCTTTTCGAGCTAACGCTTTTTATCGGCGGGTTTTTATCGCGAAAAGACGGGAATGCTACTCTCTGAATTCCCGCAGCACCTCTTTTCCGAATAATTCTCCCAAGTAGTTCGGCAATTCTCCCGGATTTCTCGGTAAAACTCCCGAGTTTTTGGATAAAACTCCCGAGTTTTTGGATAAAACTCCCGAGTTTTTAGATAAAACTCCCGAGTTTTTAGATAAAACTCCCGAGTTTTTAGATAAAACTCCCGAGTTTCTGGATAAAACTCCCGAGTTTCTGGGTAAAACTCCCGAGATTTTGGATAAAATTCCCGAGTTTTTAGATAAAACTCCCGAGTTTTTAGATAAAATTCCCGAGTTTTTGGGTAAAATTCCCGAGTTTCTGGATAAAATTCTTGAGTTTCCGGGTAATTCTCCGGAGTAATTAGATAAAACTTCCGAGTGTTTAAGTGGATATTCGGGTTTTCTGGTAAAAACATACTAATTTGATGGCATCCTTTTCGGTAAATCAGTGACACGGAACAGCTTACACAATAAACCGGTACCCGGACCCCCACACCGTTTGTATATGTACAGGGTTTGCCGGAGCCTTCTCTATCTTTTCCCGGAGCCGGTTTATATGAACCGCCACAGTTTTTATGTCGCCGTAGGTATCCCCCCATATCTTTTCGTATAAATGCTCCTTACTGAACACCATCTCGGGATGGGACGCCAAAAAATACAGTAAATCGTATTCCTTTCTTTTCAGATCAATTTCTTTACCCGCCGCAAATACCCGGCGGGTTTTATGATTTAAGAGTAAATCACCGATAGTAATTTCATCATCCTTTTTATCCGGTGTGCCCCCGGCTTTAAGCCGTTCGTATTGGGCAAGATGGGACTTTACCCGGGCCACCAGTTCGGTGGGCGAAAATGGTTTGGCGATATAATCATCCGCCCCAAGGCCCAGGCCCCGCACCTTATCCACATCATCGCTCTTTGCAGAGACTATTAAAATGGGCACGTCAATTTTTGTACGGATGATCCTGCATATTTCATAGCCGTCTTTTCCGGGCAGCATAAGGTCCAGGAGGACGAGGTTGAATTTACCGGACAGGGCAAGGTCCATACCCTTCTTCCCGTCCGCCTCCAGGGTAACGGTGAAGCCGTTCATTTCAAGAAAGTCCCGTTCAACCTCGGCGATGGATACATCATCTTCTATAATAAGTATGTGCATAGCTTACCGCACCTCTTTTTACGTAACAATTGGAAAGGAAATTACAATAGCAAGTCCGCCGGATTCCCCTAATTCGGCCCGGATAGTTCCCCCCATATGTTGTACCATCTTTGAAGATATGGCAAGCCCCAACCCGCTTCCCCTCTGCCCCTGACTGCTTCGTGATGAATCAAGACGGTAAAATACATCAAATAATTTATCCAATGTTTCCGGCGGAACTCCGGGACCGTCATCCTCCAGGTGTATTTCCACCGTTGCTCTCCCATTGATCCCCTTAACCCTCACCGTGCTGATAATTACTTTCCCGCTATCCTTGTCCTTATACTTGGCGCTGTTCTCAAAAATGTTGACAAAGACATTGTGGAGCCACAAAACATCGGCCCTGACAGAATCATCAGCAAGGTTTTCTATCTCTAATAGAATACCCTTTTGTTTGTATTCATCCGTCAAATCATCCGTCAAATCCTGCATGAATTTTCCCACCTCAATATTCTGTAAGTTCATCGGGAGGTCGCCGATGTCCAATTTTGAAAAAAGAAATAATTGGTTAATGATTTTTTCCAGGTCATTTGCCTTCGCCGTAATGGTATCCATATACTTTTTCTGTTTTAGAGGCGTATCGGCAACCCCGGTTTCAAGCCCCTCAAGGTATGCCTTAATGACGGTTAAGGGTGTTCTGAGGTCATGAGAAATTCCGGCTATCAATATCTTGTGGCTGTTTTCATATTTTTCATGTTCCTCCGTAATATGCCGTACAATTTTTTTCATCACTATCCAATTGTTGATAAAAATAATTGCCCCCATAATAAGCATGGTAGTCCAAAAAATAGCAAGGAAGATCAGATATTCCGATGAACCGATTTCAATATTCGGGTCATGACGCTCCCAATTTTGTACTCCGAAAATAGAGAAAATAGTACCGCGTATCACGCCCCCGACTATGAAAAACGCCGCAATCGGCACCGCAATCATGATGATATTCGAAATGAACAGCAGTCGTTTAATAGTCATCCTTCTCTCCTCCTTATTAACGCAGCCTTAC
>BNUX01000100.1 GCA_025997675.1 Spirochaetia bacterium
GGGAGGATGGGGAGAGGTGGGGGGGGAGGGCGGGGGTGAAGGTGGAAGGGGGTGGTAGGGGAGGAGAGGAGGGGGTGAGGGGGAGGGTTAATTTGTTGCTATATAAGGAATTACGTGAACACATCAACAGCTTCATACACTTTCCTCCCGTTTGGTATCATTGTGGGGCTTCACCTGAAACCCGATTATTTAATACTATATCGTAAGCCGATAAAATAATCAAGTACTTTTTTCTTTTTTTTTCATTTGAGGAAGGGGCAGCCTTGTTTTTGGTAGTTCCTTTTATGGTACTATTTTTTACCGCCCCCAAGGAGCATAGGCTCAATCCATAGCCGCAGGCGCCGCCTACCCCCTGATAGGGCGTTACCTGGCCGGGGTTTACGAATGAAATACGCCACATGGTACATAATTTGAAGGCTTGACAAATATAATATATAATAAGATAGTTAAATGGGGAGTTTATCATGGCTGATATCGCACGAATTGATAAAATTATATCGGAAGTCAATAATCTGGATGAAAAGGGGAAAATTATTTTATTTCATAGAATGGAAGAAATATTGGATAATTCAAATGAACCGGATGATGAAAATATAACCATAGAATCTGCTTTTGGATTATGGAAAAATAGAAATATCACGACAGAACAGTTAAGGCAAAAAGCATGGAAACGGAATTAGATTATCTGTTAGACACTTGTATACTTATTGATTTTTTACGTGGGGATGCAGGTATTTATGATATTCTTGTAAAAGATCAAAATGTAAATTTGTCAATATACCCCCCGATTCTCAGACATAATCGCTGACTAAAAGATACCGCGCCGCCTCATCTTCCGTAATAGCCGGGAAGCGGCCCCGTTCTTCAAGAAAATAGTTATCCGTTTTATCGTCATTTACCATGGACACTTCACCCAGCAGCAGTTTCGCATCGTCGCACCAAAACTGATGGAATACCCCCCGATGGAGGGAGATGCTTTCCCCCGGCTTAAGCCGTACAATGGCGCCGGCATCCACCCTATAGTTCCGGCCATCCACCGCCACGGGCACCGGAGATTTTTTGTCCAGGGTATGTTCATCAAGGGAACCATAAACCTGAACATTCAAGACACCCTTGCCGCCCCGGTTAATAATATCTTCCATTTTGCTTTGATGATAATGATAGGGCGTTACCTGGCCGGGATTTACGATAAGAATCTTCTCCGCATAGGTTTTTTTATTGCCCGGATCAAAAAGATTTCCATTCCGTATGGTAAAGAGAAATAATCCAATCCTGTTAAAATCCCCGCTGCCAAAATCGGTTAGATCCCATCCAAGCAGGTTCCGCCGTATTTCATCGTATTCGGAACCCTTGGTTTCCCAATCCCCGGGGCTCCAGAATGCGAAGGGTGGCAGGGCGAATTTCATCTCCCGCAGAAAATCAATTGCGTCCAGTATGTTCCGGTTTATTTCGGATCGTTTCATATTTCCTCCACAATCTGTTTACGGTAAGCGTCAATATAGGGCGCCAGCCGTTCCCGTTTTTCTCCGGGATAGGTTTCGTAAAAGGTACCCCCCACCGTAAAACAGGCGAAGCCCCCGGCGGCGGTTCCCAGGATGCAGGCCTCCCGGAGATCGATTTTCCCCTTGGGCGTAAGGGCCAACTGTTCCGTAATACCGGCGATAATACCCCCGGCAAAGTTATCCCCACAGCCGGTGGTATCTCCCCTGCGTTCGCTTTGAGCCGCCAGGTCCCGGTTTACCGCTTCAGAGACCGGCAATGTTTGGGATCCCAGGGGACGGCATATCCCCTTACCCGCCGCGATTCTGATAGCCTTTGCCCCTTCGGTAATCAATACCGCTCCGGTCCCCTGGGACAAAAACCACGCCGCCGCATCCTCCGATGAGGAGCAGCCCGCTGTTTTTAGGGCCTCATCATGGTCGGCAATAAGGACATCAATAGAAGGATAGGCGTCGTCCCTGACCCCGAGTTTCCATTTTTTCCCCGGAGCGCTGATTTCGCTGCGATAATCGTACACCAGATTCACCACCGTTACTGCGCCGCCTTTCCGGGCCCGCCCCAGGAGTTCCGTAAGGCCGTCATGAAGGTGCGGCGTCAGGCCGGTGCCCCCCAGGGCGATGATATGGGCATCGAAAAAATCATTTCCTAAATCTGCGGGGGAAAAATTACGGGCCGCCCCTAAAAGATTGATAAAGGTCCGCTCCCCGTGGCCCTTATGGTACATGGGATCCGAAAGCACATCCGTCCGGGGGGTGGCGCCCGGTTTTGCTAAAAGCCGGTAGTCTTGGAAGGGAAGCCGGGAAAGGGCAGCTTCCACCAGGTCCCCGGTTTCGTCAGAACCCCGGATACCGTAAAAACACACCTGGGCATTTTCTCCCAACACCTGGGCGGCATGGGTTAGGGATACTACCGAAGGGCCCCCCAGGTTGTGGGAGGCCGGGGGCATACCGCCGCTTATATTTTTCAGGGCAGTTTCGTAGGGCTGTTCCATGAACCGTTCAAAATCTTCGGCAAAGACCAGCCGGCCCGGACTAAGCCCGCCGTCCCCTTCCTGCCGGGAACGGGCCTGCTGAAAAGCGGCGGCGGAAAAATCAATCGAGGGGTATAAAAAATCAATTAAACAACAGCCGGTTCCATGAATAATCATCCCGCTCCCCCGCCCATCAACAGATCTATTACTTTTTTGTCAACAGCATTACTACTATCTAAGCCGGAAACGTTCTGTAAGGTTTCTCTTAGTTGCCGGATCCCCCCGGAACGGAATTGGGCGTCCGGAGGGAAAAGAAGCCCCTTTTCATCCAGCGCGGCAAAGTTCAACGCCGCCTTATACACCCCGGCAATTGTGCCAAAGGGGACATCCCGTTTGGCACAGAGCAGCATGGCCCCCACCAGGCGATCATCCCGGCTTAACTTCCGGTAGAGGTCCCGGCCCACCCGGTGAACCGTATCCCCCAGGGCGGAATTCTTAAACCGGAAGAGAAGATCTTCTCTATGATCCAAAAGTTCCTGCCGGCTGTAAGCGCCGGGGTATTCTAAAACCAGGGCATTGACCGCCTCATCCATGGCCGCCCTGACCCCCGCCTCAACCCCCTCCAGCTTCAATGCCCCGGCAATGAAGGGTTCCCTGGGATCCGTCAAATACCCCAGGTAGGCCGCAGCGGCATGACCCAGGTTATGGACAAAGAGCTTCCGATCCACGAACGCCTCTATAGGTTCCACCGGGCACAGCCCCGGCAGTTCCGGAAGGGGTCCCTTGAACGCCCGTTTATCCAGGATAAGGGTCTCGTATTCCTCCGCAAAGAGCCGGAGCGGGTCCTCCGCCAGATCCGTTTTCCGCATGAGGGGCACCATTTTTCCGATACTGGTCTCCACCAGGCCCACCAGGCGGGAAAAGGGATAAGCCGGCCCCAGTTCCCGGGTAAGGATGGTCCTGAAGAGTTCCGGGGCGGTCCGGTCATTTTCCGCAATGATGATATCCAGGGGCCGCTCCGGTGTTTTTTTAAAGCGCTTCTCCAGGCCCCGTGCCAGGACCGGCAGCACCTTGGGAAGGGCGCCCTTGCCTACACTGGTGGCGGCCATATCCGCAGTAGCAATTTCGTTACTGACAAGGTCTATATCCCGGCCATCAACCGCCCGCACCGGCCCTATGCTCCGCCTTTCATCGGCCTTTCCCTCCCGCTTAATCACCACCGTATAGTACCGCGCCTGATTGAGGCGGGAAACAAGGACGGGATCAACGTCAACAAAGACCACTTCCCAGGCGGCCCGGGAAAACAAGGCCCCGATAAACGAGCGGCCGATATTTCCTCCGCCAATTTGCACCAGTTTCATGGCTGTTATTGTAACCCCGGCCGTCCGGGAGATCAATGTTTGATATGACGTCTACTTGCCGATTCATCCCTTCATGAGTAGACTATAGTAAAACAGAGGATAGTAATGCAATTTAAGTCTACACGAGCGCCTGATACCCTGGTTTCTTTTAAAAACGCGATCCTTAACTGCCTGCCGGCCAATGGCGGGCTCTATGTTCCCGATGCGGTATTAGATATGCGGCAGTACATTCTCTATATGGATCCCGGAACCAGCTACCCGGAATTGGTCGCCACCGTGGCTCCGGCCCTGCTCCAGGGAGAGTTGAACCCCGTTTCCGCTGCCCGGGTTGCGGAAAGCACCTTTGACTTTGAACCGCAGCTAACGCAGCTGGACGATACCCTTTCCGTCCTGACCCTCTGCAACGGACCTACCGGTGTCTTTAAAGATTACGGTATTGCCTTTTTGGCGGCGGTCATGGAGGAACTCCTTGGTATTGATGGACGGGCTATGATCCTCTCCGCCGCCAGGGGGGATACCGGGGTCAGCATAGCCCATGCGTTTTCCGGACGGCGGGACATGACTTCGGTTATTATCTATCCCTCCGGTCCGGTCCGGGGCTTGGATCCTGCGTCCTATGTTACCAATGGGGGCAATGTCATTCCCATCCAGATTCGGGGTACCTTTGATGACTGCCAGCGCCTTATCCTTGAGGCACTAAATGACCGGCCCTTTGCGGAGCGCTATGGGATTACCAGCGGAAACGCGATCAACCCGGGCCGTCTGCTTCCTCAAGTGTTCTATTATTTTTATGCCTTTATCAAGCTGAAAAAAATCCTCACCGGGGAGCTGGTTTTCAGTGTACCCACGGGGAATTTTGGCAATTTAATTGCCGGGCTCTATGCCTGGAAAATGGGAATGCCCGTGAACGGGTTTATCGCCGCCATGAACGCCAATAATGCCTTTGGGGATTATATTATGGGTAAGGAGTTTAAGCCGGGGAAGCTGATCCAGACCAATTCACCGGCCCTGGATGTGAGCCTCCCCTCAAACTATGAGCGGCTGGCGTCCTTTTATATGGAAGCCCCGGCGGTAATGCGGCACATGGTGTACCCCGACGCCATTGATGACCGGGCAACCCTGGCCGCCATGGAAGAGGCTTGGACGCGCTATGGCATCCTCCTGGACCCCCACAGTGCCGTAGCCTTTGCCGCAGCCCGGCGTCTATCCCAAACTGCCGGGTTTAGCGGCCATGTGGTGGTCCTTGCCACGGGGCATCCGGCGAAACATGCCGAACTGGTTTCCCGGGTCACGGGCCAACAGGTTGCTATCCCGGCAGCGTTTATCAGGCTTTGGAAAAAAACCGATCCCGTGGCAACGATTTCGCCCCAGCTTGATGCCCTGGAAGGCGCCATAGCCAGTTGCTGTTAAAAGGAAGGAAACTGTGGTGAAAATTGGTACCCGCTTTCATATTTTGTGTATGATGCTGATAGTGTTACTGCTTCCCCTTACCGCCGGAGCCCAGGAAGCGGCGGTCTCAGACGAAGCGCAGGAGGGGGCCCCGCTCCAGGAACCGGTCCCGGTTCAGGTGGAAAGCCCTGACACGGGGCCTAAGGGTATCATTAAAGACGCCGAAGTGCTGAGTGATACTATCCAACACGCCATTGAGGATGATGATAGCTTTAAGCTGAATATTTTTATACGTCTGGGGATTGCGGCGGCAATCATTATTGCCCAGGCACTGTTTATGCGGCTTATGTGGTATCTCTTTAAAAAGTTCCAGGAAAAGATTTTAGTTTACGGGACTACACACTTTAAGGCCCTGACTATAAAAAAGTTTCAAATCATGGATACCAAACAGATACTGAACATAGTTCTTACTCTTTTAAAAATAGCAAAATATGTGGTAACCGTCTTGCAGTTGTATCTCACCATCCCTATTGTATTCAGTCTGTTTAATCCTACAAAAAACCTTGCGAATAAATTGTTCGGCTATATTCTGCATCCCCTTAAAAACATCGGCCTGGGGATACTCGGTTATATTCCCAATATTTTTACCATCGCCATTGTTATTATCATAGGCAGGTATATCATCCGGACCCTCAAGTTTTTCGCTACCCGCATTGAAAAGGGAAAGCTGGTGATACTGGGGTTCTACGCCGACTGGGCCCGGCCTACCTTTAATATTCTGCGGATACTGTTATACGCCTTCATGGTAGCAATTGTGTATCCCTACCTTCCCGGCGCGGAGTCCAATGCCTTCCAGGGGGTTTCGGTCTTTGTGGGTATCATCATTTCCCTGGGGTCCAGCACCGCCATTGGAAACATGGTGGCAGGGATGGTGATCACCTATATGCGATCCTTTAAAATCGGGGACCGGATACAGATCGGCGATACGATTGGCTTTGTGGTGGAGAAGTCCGCCATTGTTACCAGGATCGTTACCCATAAAAATGAATACGTTACCTTCCCTAATCTGATGGTCCTGTCCTCAAAGATAGTCAACTCCCATACCTCCTCCACCGAAAATGCGGAAGGGCTGACCCTTTATGCGGAGGTTACCATGGGCTACGCGATTCCCTGGCCCCAGGTACACGAGATTCTTCTTACCGCCGCGAGAAAGACCGCCCTTACGGAAGAAACACCCGGTCCCTATGTGCTACAAACCGCCCTGGATAATTATTACGCCCGGTACCAGATCAATGTGTATACCAAGGCGGTAGAAAAAGTGCCGGCTATCTATTCGGAACTGTATCAAAACGTACAGAACGGGTTCAGGGAGGCGGGGATAAGCATGACGGCGCCGGCGTATCAGATATGGCTCCCGCCTGAGGCTGGAGGCAAAGCATGAAAGTTTCAAAATTATTATTCATACTATTTTTCTCAATTATTTCTTTTGGTTGTGCGACTACCAACACAATTTATGAATATGCGGATCTTCCCTCTCAAAGGGAAGTGGAAAATATAAAGACAAGTGTTCGGTATAAAATGCTGGCCCATGTTATAAAGGGTATGGATGGTAAATCAATATGGGGTCAAGACGCGGAGAGCATGGCAAAATATTTTACAACCCTTGATCAAAGTGAAAGGCTGCTTATTCCAAATAAGACAAAGAAGAAATTTAATGTAAGTGAAATGAAAATAAATAACCGGCCCTGTTATCTTGTAGAATCAAAAAAGAACCGGCGCAGTGACAAGGTTGTTTTCTTTCTTCATGGAGGGGGCTTTGTATTTGAAATTGATTCGTTCCATTGGGATGCTATTGAAAAGATAGTGGATGAATTATCCGTACCGGTATTTGTTGCAATGTATCCTATATATCCTGAAAAAAATCCGGATATCATGATGAAGTTTGTTTTAGATTCATATAGTAAATTGCGAATGGATTTCCCCAATGCCAAGGTAATCCTGCTTGGAGATTCTTCCGGCGCTGATTTATCATTAAGTTTATGCCATTATTTAATAGAAAAAAATAGTGAGCTGCCTCTGCCGGATAAATTAATAGCGGTTTCCCCGGCAATGGTGTTTGGAATTGATGATGATACGCGTAGGGAAATGAAAAAAATTGAGCCGAATGATGTTGTGTTTTCAATGAATGTAATAGAAAGTTTACCCGCATTATTTAATCTGTCTAAAGAAGCCGAAAAATATTTTGGCAGACCGCTCTATGGGGATTTTAGTAAATTCCCGCCGATATATGTTTTTTCGGGAACCTATGAAATATTTTACCCCCAGATTCCGCCTTTTGTAAAACAGGTAAAAGAGGATGGGAACTATATTGAATTTTATACCGGTTATAAATTGATGCATAGTTGGCCGTTTATGCCACTTGCACCTGAATCGGAAAAAGCATTTTCAATAATACTTGGCATAATCGCGGGGGAGAAAAATCGCTGATGGATAGAATCGCGATCGTTACCGGATCGGATAGGGGTATGGGAAAAGAGACGGCCCTTGCTTTGGCTAATAAGCACTATAGCGTAATTATGGCATGTATAGATATACCAACCGCCAATTGTGCCTGTGATGAAATTAAAGCAGCTAGCGGTAATAGTAATGTATTTGTATACAAACTTGATCTGTCGTCCATAGCATCAATTAAACAATTTGTCCAATCGTTTTTACAGGATTTTGATCGGGTAAATATATTGATCAACAATGCCGGAATAATCACCATGGACTATGAAATTACCGAAGATGGGTTTGAACGTATCATGGCGGTAAATACTATTGGGCCATACATACTTACCAAATTATTAGTGCCCTATTTCCGATTGGGAGAAGATAACAGAATCATTAACATGAGCTCCTGGATTCATACGTTTGGTAAATTCTCCATAGCTAAAATAAATAAATATCACTATGTAAAAGCGTATTCGGTATCAAAATACGCACAATTACTGATTTCCCTTGAGCTTGCCGATGAATTGAAAGAAAAAGGGATCACCGTTAATGCGGTGAATCCGGGAACGGTAAGAACCAGGATAATGATAACCAATATATGGTTGTATGATTTTATTATAAATATCCTGATGGCGCCCTTATACATTGAGCCAAAGGAAGGAGCCCAAACCGGTATTTATGTGGCGACCTCCGATGAGGTAAAGGATAAAACGGGGAATTTTTACCGCAAATGTAAGCCGGTTGCTGTCTCTAAAAGATTTAATAACAGGGCTCTGCGAACGGAACTTTTACAGTATTATGAAACAATAGAAAAAAGTTTGGAAATCAACCGGTCCAGCTCCCGGATTACGGCGCCGGCGTTTCCCTGAGCCCTGAGCCGCCGGCGTTCCTCCCTCAGGGATTCAAGGGAGTCCCCCAGGTCCGCCGGCCAATCCTGCTCCAGCCGTTCCCGGAGCCGGGCCGTCAAGCGCGGGCAGGCTCCGGAACTGGAAAGGCCCGCCACCATACCTCCCCGCCGGACCAGGGCGGGGAAAAAGAAGGAACAAAGCGCAGGATCGTCCGCCACATTCACCGGGATACCCGCCGCACGGGCATCCTCCGCTACCTGGGCGTTCAATTCCCGGTTATCCGTGGCGGCGAGGGCCAGGGCGGCGCCGGCTATGTCCGGGGGGCCGCCGTAGGGGCGTTCCAGCAGGGTGATGCGGTCGCGGTGCGTGCCGCAGTGCGTATGGGAAAGGGACAGGATTTCCGCAGATGGTTCGGGGGCCAGCACCTTGAGTTCAGGGCCGTAGTCAAGGAGGGATTCGGCTTTTCGGTGGAGGAGGTATGGTAGTTGACTATCTTTGAGGACAGGAGCTCATGTTAATGATT
>BNUX01000101.1 GCA_025997675.1 Spirochaetia bacterium
TGCAACGGATGGAAACCCTGCGGCGTCATGCGGATAAACATGGGGACAAACGGAAATATGTAAGCAGCGTGGCGGGGGCGCTCATTGAAGACGGCGCCCGTGAATATGCCCTGGAGCAGGGTCTGTATGTTGTCGAACACCCCGGTCAGACGATAGAGATAGCAGCCCCGCCCCAAAGGCGTGAATGGTAGCTCTCCGGTCGATTGATGTTATGTTCTTTCTCGACTTTTATTATATTCTTGTATGTGATAACAAATAGTTTTTTTTATTTCATCAGTAATTCAATCAATTCCTGGTTTATTATTTCTTTATGCAGCATTTCATTTTTTCCTTCGGAATGTCGAATATTTGGGACACATATTCTATGGTTATGGAATCCAAGTGCTCCACTTCCATTACTATTTTTTTCATATTTTCTTTTCCATAATATTCATACAACGCAAATTCATCTTCTTCCGTTCCTTTAACCAGCGCCCGCTCCGCAATTAGCAGCTTATCCCGATCATAATCAAGTTTTGCTATGTTAATATCCCAAAATATTCGTTCATTTACATACGGTTTTTTATTCATCGTAAAACCTCATAGATAAGCGTACTGCCTTTGAGTGAAAAAGGCAAGGGAATGGCATGTAAGGATGATTAATCATGGAACAATGGGCCGGGCTTTGTAGCCATCCCATTGAAAATTCCGCAAATGCGGGTCATTGGATAGCACGGTGGCATTTAAGTTAATCGCGGAAGCGGCAATAAGCGCGTCAGGTAAAAGCATTGCCTTGGGTTTGGCGCGGCGGATTAAAACGGCTTTCTCCAGGGCGTATTCATCTATATCTGCCCACAGAAACCACGAAAGCAGAGCGCGGGCTTCGGTTTCCTCTGCGCTGGACATATCCGGCTTGGCGAGCGTTTCAACCCAGATCACCGAATTAATATAGAGTTCGCAATCCGGCAAAGTATCGATAAACGCCGCAAAATCCAGCTTGTGGTTCAACGTATCAATGAGGACATTACTGTCCACCATAAAGCGTGGTTTTTCCATACTAATCACGGTGGCGTTTGGCAGGATCGGGATTCCAGGGGTCGCGGTGGCTCCATTCCCCCCGTATTGCCCGTATATCTTCTATACAGTTCTCCCAGGGGTTAGCCACCCACGCGCCATAGGCGCGGCGAAGGGCGTGCCGAAAATCATCGCTATTGCTCTGCCCTCTGGCCTCCAACGGAACTGCGGCTTTTTCTCTAACCGTTGCGGGCGTAAAGGTCAGGATAGCCGACCCAGCCGGGACTTCGGGGGGTACCTCAATCGTCAGCCGGTGGTTTGCCGGAATTTCAACGGTTTGTGTAACACTCATGGAATAGGCATAGCATGAAATCAGCCAAAAAACAAGGGGGATGACAAAGACTTACTGTTTAAAAGCATTGCATTTCCCCCCTCATTTTTGGTATATTCACCCTAATGAACCTTGAAGCATTTATCCTCGGGTCCGGCGGCATGATGCCCTTGCCGAACCGTCATCTTACATCGGTGTTGCTCAGGCGGGAAGGGGAGTTGTTCCTGTTTGACGCGGGGGAGGGTACCCAGGTATCACTCCGGAAGCTCAACCTCCGGTGGAAGAAGATATCCGTCATCTTTGTCAGCCATACCCACGCGGACCACGTTACGGGCATACCGGGGCTTTTAATGCTGTCCTCCCAGGTGGATCGGGACGATCCCCTCTATATAATAGGCCCCCCGCGGATTGCGGAGTATATCGAAACCAGCCGCCGGGTGCTGGATATGTATATCAACTACGAGATTATCGTTCAGGAAGTGACCGAGCCGGGGATTGTCTACCAGGGTGAGGGCTTTCATGTGCGGGCCTTTCCCCTTCGGCATACCAAGCCCTGTTACGGCTATACCCTGGAGGAGGAAATGCGGCCGGGGATGTTCCACCCGGAAAAGGCCGACGCCCTGGGGGTGCCCCGGGGGCCGCTCTGGGCGCAGCTCCAGGCCGGGGAGACCGTGACCGCTGCGGACGGCAGCGAGGTGCGGCCCTGCCAGGTGTTGGGGGAAACCCGGAAGGGGCGGAAGTTTTCCTTTGTCACCGATACCCTGGCTTTTTCGGAGATCGCCGACGAGGTGCATTACTCCGACTTCTTTGTGTGCGAGGGGATGTTTGAAGGGGCCCTGGAAGAAAGCGCCCGGGAAAAGAAGCACATGACCGCCGAGCAGGCCGCGTATATTGCGGCGGCGGCGGAGGTGAAGAAGATGGCCCTGATCCATTACAGCCCCCGGTATACGGAATACGATTTGAAGCAGCTGTTGAAGGAGGCTCAAAACATATTCCCCGAAACGATACTGTCCCGGGACCGGATGGTGTATCCAATTGAGTATGATGATTAAAATGTTATATTGAGGAGACGAGTCTGAATGATTGAAGTGCATGGATTGACGAAGCGGTACGGCCCGGTCGAAGCGGTGAAGGATGTTTCCTTTTCCGTTGGTAAAGACCAGGTTCTGGGCTTCCTCGGCCCTAACGGCGCAGGGAAGACAACCATCATGAAGATTCTCACGGGATACCACTTTCCCTCCGGGGGCAAAGCCCTGGTGGACGGTATTTCCGTGGAGGACGACCCGGTGGAGGTAAAGAAGCGCATCGGCTACCTGCCGGAAAGCGTACCCCTTTACGGGGATTTAAGCCCCACGGAGTACCTGGGCTTCATTGCCGAGGCCCGGCTTATCCCAAAAGCAGTTCGGCAGAAGCGGCTGAATGCGGCTCTTGACGCCTGCGGGCTCCGGCAGGTGCGGTCCAAGCGGATCGAGAATCTTTCTAAGGGCTATAAACAGCGGGTGGGCTTAGCCCAGGCCATCATCCACGATCCCCCTATCCTTATCCTGGATGAACCAACCTCCGGGTTGGACCCGAATCAGATTATCGAAATCCGCAGCCTGATAAAGGAACTGGGGAGACGGAAAACAGTAATCCTCTCCACCCATATCCTCCAGGAAGTGGAGGCGGTCTGTTCCCAGGTGCTTATCCTCAACGAAGGGCGCATAGCCGCCCAGGGGACCCCGGAGGAAATCGCCGGTACCATGAAGGGCGGGGATACGTGGGAGCTGACGTTGAAGGGCGCAGACATCAACAGCATTCCTGAACGGCTCGCCGTGCTTGATAGTACGGTTAAGCCGGGCAGCCTCTTAGCCCTGGAGAACGGGGCTGTCAATCTGAGTTTCTTCCTTACCAATGGCGATGATGCCGCCGAAGGCGAGCACATCTTTGACTGGGCGGTAGCGGAGGGATACAAAATCCTCAGGATGAACCGGAAACGGCTGAGCCTGGAGGATATATTTGTGAAGCTGACTAACGAAGGGGGCGAATCATGAAGCTGATTTCCAATAGAGCCATCGCGCTGGCCCGGAAGGAGCTTTACTCCCACAGCAACTCTCCGGCCTTTTACGGAATTGCCGTGTTCTTTCTGCTGTTTACCTCAATCTGGCTGTTCTACATCCAGCGCTACTTTACCCAGGACGCAGCAACCCTGCGGCCTTACTTTGCCGCCTTTCCCCTGGTTTTCATCCTGGTCATCCCGGTGATTACCATGAAAGCCTGGGCGGAGGAACGGAAGCTGGGGAGCGTGGAACTCCTCCTGACCATGCCCTTTTCGGAATGGGAACTGGTGTTGGGGAAGTACCTGTCTGCCATGGGGGTACTCCTTTTCATCCTCCTCTTAACCCTCCCCCTTCCCCTGAGCCTCCTCCCCCTGGGACACTTTGACGGCGGGGTTATTATTGCCGAGTATGTGGGAGCGTTACTGTTGGGGTCCGCCGCCGTATCCCTGGGGCTGCTCCTTTCCGGTCTGTCAAAGAACCAGGCGGGGGCGTTTCTGGGCAGCGCCGTGGTGCTCATGGCGGTAATGCTGGTGCAGCAGATTACCTTCACGCTTGAATTGCCCGCCGCCCTTGCGGAGGCTCTCAACTTTATTTCCCTGGCCTTTCATTTTGAAAGCTTTGCCAAGGGGCTTATCGATTCCCGGGATTTAGTGTTCTTCATCCTTGCCACGGTATTGTTTCTGTTCCTCAATACCCGGGTAATTCTGTACCGGAAGTGGAGGTAGCCGATGACAAAGCGACAAGTTACCATTATTACTATCCTGTCCATCGCCGCAATGATACTGATTGTGCTGATAAGCCAACGCTTGTGGTTCCGCCTTGATTTAACGGAAACCAAGGCCTATACCATTTCCCCGGTATCCCGGAACCTCCATACGGAAATACCCGACCAGGTGCGGATTACCTATTATATCTCGGAAAAACTGGCCGCCATTCATCCGACGCCCCGGGAGCTTGAGGATCTGCTGCGCGAATATGCCGCCTATTCACGGGGGAGGATTCGGCTTACGGTTCGGGACCCCGTAAAGGCGGGGCTCAACCGGGAGGTGGAATCCTTAGGGATCAGCCCTCAACAGATCGAAGTGGTGGAACAGGATCAGACGAACATTGCCATGGTGTATTCCGGCATCGTCATTGAATACCTGGACCAGACCGATGTGATACCCTTTGCCTTTAATCTTGAAACCCTGGAATACGATTTAACCTCCCGTATCAGAACCCTGGTGCGGGGAAATGCGCGGGAAGCAGCTTTTCTGGTGGGGGACCCACGGAAGCAATGGTCCCGGGATTACAGTATCCTTAACCAGGTCTTTGTCCAATCCGGTTTCCGGGTGCGGGTCCTCAGTCCCGGCGAAGAGATCCCCGACAGCCTTCCCGCACTATTTGTGTTGGGCGGGGTGGAGGACCTTGATGACTGGTCCCTCTACCGCATCGACCGGTACATCCAGGGGGGGGGCAAGGTGCTCTTCGCCCTGGAAGGGGTCCTTGTGGATGACACTAACGCGCTTCAAAGCCGGGTGATGATAGACAAGGGCCTCCAGGCCATGGTGTCCTTTTACGGCGCCACGGTCAAACCGGAACTGGCCCTGGATGTTTCCGCCCTGAGCCTTTCCTACCAGTCGATGGACCCCTCCGGTTCACGGGTCTACCGCATTGTCCGGTATCCCCTGTGGATAGGCGTGCTGCCCCAGAACGGCAATCCCGCCCATCCGGTAACCGCAAGCTTTGGCGGCATTGATGTGTACTGGGCAAGCCCGTTGGAACTTAATCCCCCGGAGGGGGTAACATCAATACCCCTGTTCTCTACCACCCCGGAAGCATGGTCCCAAACCAAGGACTTTGCCGCCAACCCGGAGCAGAGCTATCTGTTCCAGGGAGAGCTTAACGAAACAAAGGGACAGAAACTGTTGGGCGCCGCCCTTTCGGGAACGTTTCCCCGTTGGTTTGCCGGGGTGGAAAAGCCGGTTCGGGAGGGTTCAACGGAAGAGTTGCCGGACATGCCTTCGGAGGCTAAGGAATCCCGGATCATCGTTATCGGTGACACGGATCTGGCCACAACCCTTGTCCAGTATACCCGCAGTGATCGTAACTTCGATTTCTTCCTCAAGGCCGCGGACTGGCTTGGAAACGACGACGACATCATCGGTATCCGCAGCCGGCAGTCATCCTCAGGACGGCTTGATAAGATTACCGATGCTAATAAAAAGGTTAGGGCCATGGCCTTTGCCCGGTCCTTAAATGTGATACTTATTCCCCTGATGGTGATTGCCCTTGGGGTGGGCCGCGCATTGCAGCGGCGCCGTGCATTACAGGGAAAGGAATCTTCCGATGGTGTATAAAAAGAAACTCATAGTACTATCCGCCTTAGTTGGTGTTCTAGCGGTAGTATACCTGCTCACCCTCTTCTTTGATCCCGAGCGGGTCAATGCCCGGAGCGCAGCATTCCTGTGGCTTGACCCAAAGCTCCGGGATCAGGCGGACGGCATAGAAATTGCCAAGGCCGGTGAATGGGACAATCCGGTCAAACTCCTTCGCCGGGGGGATGACTGGTACGCCTTAATAGGGGAGGGTGAGTACCCCGCCAAAAGTACCCGTGTGGAGGATCTCCTCCGCATCCTCAGCGCCCGGGGCGCGTACCCCGTGCGCGGTTCCGCCGCGTCTTCCCACGAGAAGCTGGGCCTTGCCGAGGGCGCTGCCGCCCGTATTGTGGTTAAAGGCGGCGCGGGATTGCCTTTGTTGGACCTCCTCATCGGCGGCAGGGATGCTGCGGGACAGGAAGTCTATATGCGAAAGAACGGCCGGAACGAGGTCCGTTCCGGGGAGGATAAACTTTCGGCCTATATCAACGGGGCCGAAACCTCCTGGTATAACCTGCGGCTGTTTCCCGGCCAGGGAGACTTTGAAGTTCAGCGGCTTACCGTGTATCCCTTGGAAGAAGGCGCTGCTCCCTTGGTCATTACCCGGAACGGCGGCGGCTGGAGTATAGCGGGTCCGGATGATGACTCGGTGGATTCCCAAAAGGTGGATGCCTATGTGCGGGGCATCCTGGACGCCGAGGGCGAAGATTTTGTACCGGGGCTTAATGCCGCCTCCGCTGTCTTTAACGAAGGCCGGATTGTGCTGGAACTGGGTAACGGCGCTTCCCTGACCCTCAACGTGGGGACATTGGAAGAAAACAAGCGGGGCGCAACCGCAAGCGGCTCATCCTACGTGTACGCCCTGGCGGATTGGACTATCACCCGGCTGTTCCGGGAGCCTGCGTATTTTATGAAGTAGCCATCACTTGGCCTTTTTCCCCTGCTTTTGTACAAAGGCCTTGTATTTCGCCGGGTCGCTCTTAAAGGCCACAATCGGGGGGGACTCCAGGGCGGCCCGTTCCAGGGCTTTGGACGCCTCCAGGAGCAGCCGGTCCGTCGCAAGAATCCGCCCCGAAAGGGCGCTGACGCCGATACGGAGATCGTCCTTGTTGGAAAATAGTTCCGGAAGGCCCTCCAGCATCTGGTCGTAGAACTGCCGGGCTTTGGTAAAGCCTTCTTCCAGGCTGCTGCCGGGAAGGATTATGGACATGCCCCGGTCCCCGTTTTCAACGACGATGTCCCGGATGGTAAAAAACTGCCGCACCTTGCCGCCGAATGTCCGGTAGACCAGGGCGTTATCCCCAATGCCGGCCCCCGCGCCGGGGCTTAACTCCATCAGAATGATGGCCAGGTCCTGGTCTGCCTCGGAACAGCGGCGCAGCTCCGCGTCCAGCATTTCCCGGAGATCCGATTCCTCATCCGCCGGCTCTTGTTCCGGGGATTGGGTAATGATTTTCTGCATTTTGTCCGAAACCAGGGCCGTTTTTCTGCTCCATAGGGTATATAGCAGGGTAATTACGGACAGCAGGACGGCGGTTACCGCGATGAGCAGGGATTGCAGCAATATGGTCTGGAGGGATGAAAAGTCAAAATCATTGGACACCGCCGTGATGGTTGCATTCCGCGGTTCAATCACCCGGAGGGGGGAAGAATGGGGAGAAGAGTACCCAAACCGGTGCTGGAACCGGAAACCGTTTCCATCGTGGATAATGAGGCCGCTTACCCGTTCTTCCCTGAACTCCGCCCCAAAGGGCCCGGTTACAATAACCGCCTGGAGGGTTTTCGAGCTGCCCAGGGTGTTCCGTACCGTTTCTTTAAAGGGTTCCTCCATGAACCCCCGATTTCCCGCATCGGAGGCAATGGACACGAGGTCGTTAAATTCCCTTCCGGCGAGCTCCCGGCGGCTATTGACACTCCCCATTACCCGTACAATCCCGGTACCGATAGCCACCACGTACAACAAAATACTTATCACCGCAATAACTGATGAACCTTTAATACGCATGGCAATAGTATACATGGTTTTTGTAATCATTGCTAGAATAGATTAAGCTATTTGTACGAGTTTACGAAAAATATGTCTTCCCCCCGGCTGGTATCCCCAAATAGTACCCGCTATTTGACCCGGAAAGCGGGGGCGCGGTCAGGGGACCGCCGGCTGCCCCCGCAGGGGTCCGCTTATGGGGTGGTTGGGGCAGCCACCCAGAGGGGATCCGAAGCATTGGTGGTGGAAAGGTCTCCCGCATCCGTATTGCCAAGCGTGCCGTCAACTTTCTTTTGGGCGCTGGTTTTGGCCCAGTATACCGCATGGCCCTTGTGACTGTTGACGCCGGTGGTGGCGTTGTTGGCGGTACCAGTGCCGGGGCCGCCGTAGATAGTGCCGCCGGTTTTGGTGAAGGTGCTGGTGTTGGATACATACACCCCGCCGCCGGTGGTGGCAGCGGTATTACCGCTGATGGTCCCGTCGTTCATGGTGAAGGTGCAGGAGCCCGATACATACACCCCGCCGCCGGCGCTGGCAGAGGTATTGCCGCTGATGGTCCCGCCGTTCATGGTGAAGGTCCCGGACCCTACAAACACCCCGCCGCCGCCGTAACCTCCACTAACGGTATTGCCACTGATGGTCCCGCCTTCCATGATGAAGGTGCCGTTGTTTGCTACAAACACCCCGCCGCCCCACTGGGCATCGGTACCGCCGGTCAGGGTTAGGTTAGCGCCCAGGGTTACCTTGTTGCCGGTGTTTTCAATCCACAGAACACTCTTGCCTGAGCTTGTGGCGTTCAGGGTTCCTCCGCCGGCCGCTCCCTGTAATACAATGGGGGGATAGGCATTTGCCCCGACTATGTAAAGCCAGCTACTAGCACCGAATCCGGTTGTGTCGGTGATGGTTCCCGAAACGATGATAGTGGCGGACTGGGAGGTAGTCGCCATAATGGCGGTTTTGTTGGTCTTAATGTCGCTTATGGCCACAACGGGGGTTGCGGCAGCGTATTTTTGTGCGATAAAGTCGGTGGTTGCCGCTTCCAGCGCGGTCTCTGCGCTGTCTACCGCCGCCTGATCCGCGCCGGCGTTGTCGTAGACGGTTTGGGCCGCGGTGATTGCGGTCTCAAAGGCGGTCAGGTCATCCGTAATAACCCAATAGAGGCTATCTGCCGTGCCGTCTTTGGCAGCGGCTGCGGCGGTAAGGGCGGCTTGCAGGGCGGTTTTTTCGACGACGGGGACGGTGAGGTCGACAGGGTCGGAGACGGGGATGGTGGGGATGGTAGGGACAGTGGAGGTGTCAGGGTCGTCATCGCCGGTAGTCTTGGGGCAGCCGGTT
>BNUX01000102.1 GCA_025997675.1 Spirochaetia bacterium
TTTTGCGCTTTCATAGTCTTGGCATGATCGTACTCCCCTTGCTTTTAAAACGCAAGGGGAAAACCATACCAATTATGCTGTCAAAACGCCTGTTTTTGCTGACCTGGGGGAAAATACGAAACCATCGCCTCCAGGGGCCAATGGCCCGATTTCTTAATCCCTAGTGCGATAGACGGTTTGGCGGCAGGCGCCGCAACTCAGGCTGTTGGGTACCGGTTCCTCATAAAGTCAAGGTCCCTTGCGGTTCTTTCCAAACGCCTCTATTATTACCCATGCAGGACAAAAACTCCATCCATTGGCACCCCGCGTTCGTTGCGGCTATCCGGCTGGAGCTGGCGAAATACAAGGACGTCCTCTTTTGAAACACTATTCAAGGCAAATCCCGCCACATTTAGGGAGGTACTTAAGATGAGCAATGCAGAACTGACCTTTGACCAGGTGCTTGAGGAATTCGGCATCACCGCGAAATGGGAGGCTAGGGGCAAGCTTGAGGGCAAGCTCGAGGGCAGGTCCGAGGGCAAGTCCGAAGTGGCCCGGAATGCCTTGAACGAGGGCTTATCCGTGGATTTTATTCAGAGGATTACCGGGTTGCCGGTAGAGACGATAAACAAACTGGCTGCAGACGGCAAATAAGGCTCATTTTTGCCACGGATATTTCTTTTGTCGCCAAAATACGCTATACTGGATTCTCACCGTACCTATACGTGGAGGAATAAAATGGACGCGGATATTGGACTTATCGGGCTTGCGGTCATGGGTGAGAACCTGGTTCTCAATATGGAAAGCAAGGGGTTTCACGTGGCGGTCTATAACCGGACGGCCGCCAAGGTGGACCGTTTTGTCCGGGGCCGGGGCGCGGGGAAGAACATCACCGGCTGCCACAGTCCGGCGGAATTTGCGCGCTCCCTGAGTAAGCCCCGGAAGGCCTTCATCATGGTCAAGGCGGGGCAGGCGGTGGATGATACCATCGAGCAACTTTTGCCGGTCTTTGAGAAGGGGGACATCATCATCGACGGGGGGAATTCCAACTATGATGATACGATCCGCCGGACCGCCTATGTCGAGTCCAAGGGACTCTTCTACATCGGTACCGGGGTATCCGGGGGCGAGGAAGGGGCTTTGACCGGCCCTTCGATTATGCCCGGGGGCTCCTTTGCCGCATGGCCCCTGGTAAAGCCGGTCTTCCAGGCTATTGCCGCCAAGGTTGACTCGGACCAAGGGTCCTTCGGCGTGCCCTGCTGCGACTGGGTGGGGGAAAACGGCGCGGGCCACTTCGTCAAGATGGTCCATAACGGCATTGAGTACGGGGATATGCAGCTTATATGCGAAACCTACGACATTATGAAAAATGTGTTGGGCCTCTCCTCTGAAGCAATGGGGGATGTCTTTGAGGAATGGAACAAGGGTGAATTGAGCAGCTATCTTATCGAAATTACCCGTGACATCCTCCGCTACAAGGATACCGACGGGCGGCCCCTGGCGGAAAAGATCCTCGACACCGCCGGGCAGAAGGGCACCGGCAAGTGGACCGGCATTGCGGCCCTGGAGTTCGGGGTGCCCCTGACCCTGATAGGCGAGGCGGTGTTCAGCCGCTGTCTTTCTGCGGCAAAGGACGAGCGGGTCCGGGCTTCCAAAGTTTTCTCCGGCCCTGCACGTACCAAGCCTGCGGATACAAAAGCGTTTCTGGCAGATTTGCGGAAGGCCCTCTACGCCGCCAAGGTGGTATCCTACGCCCAGGGCTACCTCTTAATGCGGGAAGCCGCCAAAGAATACAAGTGGAACCTGAACAACGGCGGCATCGCCCTGATGTGGCGGGGGGGCTGTATCATCCGCTCCACCTTCCTGGGGAAAATAAAGGAAGCCTTTGACAAAAAGCCGGACTTGGAGAACCTGCTCCTGGACCCCTTCTTCACTTCCATTATCGAGGACGCAGAGGGTTCCTGGCGGCGGGTGGTGGTGGCGGCGGTATCGAACGGCATCCCGGCCCCCGCCCTGAGCGCTTCCCTGGCCTACTTCGACGGCTACCGCAGCGAGCGGCTCCCGGCGAACCTGCTCCAGGCCCAGCGGGACTACTTCGGCGCCCACACCTACGAGCGGGTGGACAAGCCCCGGGGCGAGTTCTTCCATACGGATTGGACGGGGCATGGGGGGAATACCAGCGCGACGACGTATACGGTTTAATGAAGATCAATAAGGAGAAATAGTATGGCTAATCTACAAATCCCCCCTGCGGCGGGAGCGACCCGGGACTTACTCGCGTTGGGCGCGCTGGTTACCCGGCTTGATCCGGGGATCGTCCCTTTTGCGGAGGCAAACCAGTACGCCCTCCATGTTTCCGGGGGTGAGTACAACGTTGCGGCGAACCTGTCCACCTGTTTTGGGCAGCGGACCGCCATTGCCAGCGCGATGGTGGATTATCCTATCGGGCGGCGCATCGAATACGCGGTGCAGAAGGCGGGGGTGAAAGCCTATTACCGGCGCTTTACCTCCGACGGGGTCCGGGGCCCCAACATGGCTATCGTGTGGAGCGACCGGGGGCAGGGGGTGCGCGCGCCGGTGGTGTTCTACAACCGGGCCAACGAGGCGGCCCAGCTCCTTAAACCGGGCAGCTTCGACTGGGGGACGATATTCTCAAAGGGAGTCCGCTGGTTCCATTCCGGCGGTATCTTTTCGGCATTGTCCCCCACCACATCCGAACTGGTAATTGAGGCCATGCAGGCCGCCAGGAAAGCCGGGGCGGTCGTCTCCTTTGACCTGAACTACCGGGCCAAGCTCTGGGCGGTTGCCGCCGCAGAGCAGGGGCTAAGCGCGGCCCAAGCCGGCGAGGGGGCGGCAAAGACCCTCCGCAAAATCGTCAGCTACGTGGACGTGCTGGTGGGCAACGAGGAGGATCTGCAAAAGGGCCTGGGCCTAAAGGGTCAGGATGTTGAGTCCAAGGGCAAGCTGGACCCCTCCAGTTTCTTTGGCATGATCGAAAGCGTGACGAAGGACTTCCCCAACATCAAGGCGGTGGCCACCACCTTGCGGGAGGTTCATTCCACCAACCGGCATTCCTGGAGCGCGGTGCTCGCTCTGGACGGCAAGAGCTACCGGGCCCCCACCTGCGAGCTGGACGTATACGACCGGGTCGGCGGCGGCGACGGCTTTGCGGCGGGGCTCTTCTACGGCCTCCTTACGGGCAAGTCCCCCGAGGATAGCCTCCGCCTGGGCTGGGCCCACGGCGCACTGCTCACCACCACCCCCGGGGACACCTCTATGGTGAGCCTGGACCAGGTGGAAGCCTTTGCCTCAGGCGGGTCCGCGCGGATTCAGCGGTAAAGTTTGACAGCCCCCGCTTGGCGAGGTATACTTGTATGGTAGTTACCTTGAACCAAGCGGAGGCTTACCATGAGCGAAATACCGGACATTGCAACAAAGAAAAAACGCATTGAAGCAAACATGCGGCTTGAAGACCTTGACGAAGTGCCCTTCCACATCGAAGTGGGACCCATGCACATGGCGACCAGGGAGTTTTACGATAAGGCCGACGCGGAAATACAATGGGCCGAAGATCACGCCCGTAAAAAGGAGGGGGTCTACGATTACGGCTTCCCCAATATCAAGCCCAACCAGGGTATCAACATCATTGCGGCGGCCTTTGGCTGTGAATGTAAGGTGAATGACGAAGCGGACCCCTGGGTAACGTGTCTTATCCGGGAGGAAAACGCCGAGGATGTGTATAAACTGAAAGTGCCCGACCCGGTAAACCACCCGGTTTTCCAAAAGGCGTGGAACCATATCGAAGCCCTGCAAAGCCGCTCCGCCATTCCCCTCCGGGTGATCAATGTCCCCTCCCCCCTGGTAACCGCTTCCCTTATCTGGGATTACACCTCCTTTATCGAAGCGACCCTGACCTACCCCGATGAGGTGCACGCCCTTTTGGAGAAGGTAACCGAAGCGACCATCCTCTACGTCAAGGAACAGTTCAAGCGGATTAAAAACTTCTATAGCATAAGCCACGAAATGTGGTATGTCCCCCGTGAAGCGGGCATCCGGGTCAGCGATGACACCGCGGCATTACTGTCGCCTGCTTTATACCGGGAGTTCGGGGTAAAGTACAACGGTATGATCGCCAAGGAATTCGGCGGCATCGTGGTACACTCCTGCGGGAATACGACGAATGTGGCGGAGGCGATGATGGAGATACCGGGGCTCAAGGGCCTTGACTTTACCATCCCCCAGGTTGCAGACTGGGCGAAAATCCGGGATGCGGCGGCGGGAAAAACCGCACTCTTCCTGCGCCACTTTTACTGGGATCACCTGGGGGATGAAAACGTCGATTTGGCGGAGTACTCAAAGAAGCTGGTGGACTATTTTGGCCGGAAGGGGCTTTTTATCCAGACTTCAACGGCGACCCATGAAGAAGCGGTTGCCCTGGGCGAAAAGCTCCACAGGGTGTTGTCAAAATGAGTTTTATGGATAAAGACTTTTTGCTCGAGACCGGGACCGCCCGGGATTTATTTCATAGGGCGGCTTCACCGGAACCTATCTATGACTTTCACTGTCATCTGATCCCGTCCCAAATTGCGGAAAACAAACGCTTCGAAAATCTTTCTGAAGTTTGGCTTGGGGGGGATCATTACAAGTGGCGTATGATGCGCGCCATGGGTATCGACGAATCATACATCACCGGAAACGCCGGGGCCTATGAAAAGTTCCTTGCCTGGGCCCGGACGGTGGAAAACCTTATCGGGAACCCCCTCTATCACTGGACCCACCTTGAATTGCAGCGTTACTTTGATATCCATGAGCCCCTCACCGAAAAATCCGCCCCCGGAATCTGGAAACAGGGGAATGCCAAACTCCCGGATTTATCGGTAAAGGATATCTTCAAAAAAGGTAAGGTCCACACCGTGGGCACCACCGACGACCCCATTGATTCCCTGGAATACCATCAGGCAATAGCCGCAGGGACCGCCCCCATTGGAAGCATCGCTACCCGTGTGCTCCCCTCTTTCCGTCCCGATAAGGCCCTGAACATACACCTGCCGGGTTTTGCGGAATATATAGACCGGCTTTCAAAGGCAAGCGGCACGGCAATTCATTCGGTTGATGAAGTGATCGCCGCTCTGAAGAACCGTATTGATTACTTTATCGCCAGGGGCTGCCGCGCTTCGGATCACGCCCTGGAATACCCGCCCTTCGTCATCGCCGGGGACGCGGAAATTGAGGGGGCATTCAAGGACGCACTGGCGGGAAAGCCCCTTAGTAAAGCTGCCGCCGATGCGTACCGGACTAAAGTGCTGACGGCCCTGGCGGATTACTATGCGAAAAAGGACATCGTTATGCAGCTGCACCTCGCGGCCATACGGAATGTCAGCCCCCGGTCGGTACAACGGATTGGCCCGGACTCCGGCCACGATGCGGTGCACGACCACCAGGTTAGCGAAAATCTCGCCGCCCTGCTCAGTCACATCGAAAACACCGGAACCCTCCCCAAAACCGTCCTCTACACCCTGAACCCCAAGGACTATTATCCCCTAAGCACGATCATGGGCGGATTTCAGGGTATGGGGATCTATGGCAGGATGCAGCTCGGCTCGGCGTGGTGGTTCTGCGATCACCGGGACGGCATGGAAGAACAACTGCGGGTCCTGGCCAACACGGGACTCCTGCCCGCCTTCGTGGGGATGCTCACGGACTCCCGCAGCTTCCTTTCCTATCCTCGGCACGAATACTTCCGGCGCATACTCTGTAACCTGATCGGGAACTGGGTTGAAAACGGGGAGTACCCGGCGGACATGGCAAAACTTTCTGAAATCGTAAGGAACATTTCCTTCGGCAACGCGAAAGCCTATTTTGGGTAGGCGAGGCTGCCCTAAACTACGGCCCGAATATCATATTGGGAATCCAGAGCACTACACCGGGCAGGAATGTCAGAATTGTCAATTCCAGCAACACCGCAAACAGGAAGGGCAGGGCAGCCGCCGTATACTCCTCCGGCGGGCATTTTATGATGCCGCACACCGTGTACAGCGCGGAACCAATCGGCGGGGTCATTACCCCCAGGGTAACAACGGTTGCCATTAACACGCCGAAGTGTACCGGGTCTATGCCGACACTCTTTACCATGGGCAGGAAGATAGGCGTAAGGAGCAGGAAGTTAACGTTACTGTCAACAAACATACCGGTGATAAAAAGGAACCCTAACATGATAAGAACCAGGGCTTGAGGGTTTTCCGTGATGCCGAAAATCAGCTTGCTCACCACCACCGGCGCCTGCACCCAGGTGATGGCGTAACTAAAGGGCCCGGACATGGCGATAATCAACATGATGGCGCCGTTATCCTTGAGGGTCGTAATGAGCGCCCCCTTAAAGTTTTCCCAGGTAAGTTCCTTGTAGACAAACTTCCCGATGATGAGCGCGTAGACAACGGCAAAGGCGCCGGATTCCGACGGGGTAAACACCCCAAAGCGGATACCGACGATCAGGATGACCGGGAAGAGCAGCGCCCAAATTGATTCCTTGAGGTTGGCGCCGAGTTCCGCCAGGGTGAGGGGGGATACGTCTTTTTTCGGCGGGTCGTACTTGTGGTAACGCGAAGTGAGGGATGTGGTCGTCATAAGGAAGAACATCATCAGGACACCGGGGATGAGGCCGGCGGCAAAGAGCCGTCCGATGGACACTTCACCAACGAAACCGAAAATGATAAGCCCGAGGCTCGGGGGGATCGTTGCGGTGATCAGCGCAGTGATGCAGTTAACGGCGCAGATGTAGCCCTTCTTGTAACCGATGCGTATCATTTCCGGCCCGAGGATACGGGTTTCCATTGCCGCATCGGCGGTAGCGGAACCGGAGACGCCGCCCATCAAGGTGGACATGACAACGGAAATCTGCGCGGTGCCGCCGTACATACGGCGGGTCAGAAGCCGGGCCAGGCTGAGCAGGCGGTCGGTGATGCCGGACACGTTCATTAAATTCCCGGCGAAGATGAAGAAGGGCACGGCGAGGAAGGCAAAGGACTGGCTCTGCAGTACAATCATCTGCACGGCGGCTTCGAAGGGGAGCATAGCCTGGGAAAGGAAGAAGCCGAAACCGGATATGCCGATGACAAAGGCAATCGGCATCCCGATAACCAGTAACGCAATAAATAGTATTATTAATAATGACATGGGCTCCCTCCTTTAGGTTAATCCGGCCTGTTAAACTCAAGAACAGCTTTCCTAATCTTGAGAATCGTGGATACCACTATTGAACACGCCGCAAGGGTCAGGCTGAGGGTCACCAGGGAATAGGGGATGGGCATGGACTGATAGGTTCGCACCCGTTCTACCCAGGCAAGCCGTGCGCCAAAGACAAAAATGACTGCCATTGCAGCCAGTACCACCAGGTATACGAGGAGCTGAATGACTTTTTGCAGTGTCCGGGGAAGGTTGCGGGTTACCAGGTCTATCCCCACAAGCTGCCCGTCCCGCCAGGCGATGTCGGCGCCTAAAAATGCCGTCCACGCCAAAAGCAGCATGGCCATGTCAATGTTCCATGATAAGGAAATCCGGAAAAAACGCAGGATGGCCGAACCGAAAACAAACAGGACGAGAAACATAAAGCCCACCCCGCACAGGAACTGTTCCGCCTTGCAAAGCGCCCTATAAATCTTACGCATGCCTTCCCCCAGTTTCGGAGAAACTTACAGGCCCAACTGGCTAAGCAGCTTGTCCTTTAACCCGTCCGACAGCTTGAGGTCGTTATTGTCATAGAGGGGCTGGATAGCCTTCTGCCAATCCGCAATGGTAACTTCGGTGATGGTCACCCCTTTTTCCTTCATCTGATCGTAGAAACCCTGCTCTTCCTTCTCGACGATGGCGCCGTATTCCACCGCAGTTTCACGGACGGTCTTGAGGAAGAACGCCTTGTCCTCAGAGGACATGCCGTTGAGGAGCGCGGTTGAACAGACAAAGGAGCTTTGAAGCATGTAGTGCTTGGTCAGCGCCAGGTTCTTGGCAACTTCGTAGATGGCCGAACCGTAGGCGGTGGCAACCTGGACTTCGCAGCCATCCAGGGTCTTTTGCTGGATACCGGGGAATACTTCCCCCCAGGTGATCCCGATGTTGGCAAAGCCAAAGTACTTGGCCAGGGCGTTACCGATGTTGTTCCCAAAGCCGCGGATGCGGAGACCGGAGAGGTCGGCAACCGTCTTCACCGGTACTGCGGTGTAGAAACTGCGGTACCCATTGTACATATCCGCCACGAAGGAAACGCCCTGCTTCTCCAGCTGGGCCGTCCAGTCCTTAAAGAGCGGGGTATCCGGGAGTTTAGCCAGGGCTTTTGAGTCGGTCAGAACATAGGGGGCCATCAGGATGTTGAGGTCCGGGATGTTGAACTGGCTGGCGAGGCGGCCGGGGTCGGAGGGGATAACCAGGGGAACCCCCATCTTTGCCTGGGTCACCAGGGCGTCGGTGTCTCCGGAGAGGGCGCCGTTGACCAATACGCTGGCCTGGAACTTACCCGAGGCGTTGAGCTTGTCCGCAACCGCCTGCATCATACGGCTCTGACCGGTGGTGGCGGCTTCCGTACCCGCGAAAGTCACCACGACTTTCCCGCCGCCCGTCGCCTCTTTTTTGCTGCAACCGATCAATAAACCACCCGCAACAAAGACGGTCATCAGGACAACAAACAATGCGCTTTTTACTACTTTCATACATTTCCTCCTAAGAAAACTCGGTTAATACTAGCATACTTGTAGGGTATTGTCAAATTCTAAAAAAAAAGAAAAAAGTACTTGATTATTTTATCGGCTTACGATATAGTATTAAATAATCGGGTTTCAGGTGAAGCCCCACAACGATACCAAACGGGAGGAAAGTGTATGAAGCTGTTGACATGTTCACGTAATTCCTTATATAGCAACAACTTACCCCC
>BNUX01000103.1 GCA_025997675.1 Spirochaetia bacterium
CCGGCGGGGTATTGTCAATAGTAATCATAGCACTATCCATGGTTTCCCGGCCAAAGCGATCCCAAACCCGCAGGAGCAGGGGGTACTCGCCGTCGGTATAGAAATGAGCATTCAGGGGGAGCCGCCATTTTTCGGCGCCCTCCGCCTTCTGAAAGGTACTACCGTTATCCAAGGACACCCAGACCTCTTCAATCCCATTTTTGTCATCCGCAGTACCCTGGAGGTATCCAACCCCCCGGTTATTTACCGGGTCCGTCAGGGCGATTCGGGGATTTTCCATGCTTACCCGGATGGTTCTGGTGGTAGGGGATCCCTGGAGGCCGTATATATCTTCACCGAAAATCTCGATGGCCCATTCACCATCGGAGAGGTCGCTCAGGGGAACAGCAATCCGGAAGGGCCCATCCGTTTCGACAGGGGTAAAATCCTTGGGGAGGGAGTACTCCTCCTCATCCACAAATATCCTGCTCCCAGGGTTTTCTTCATTCTTGACAAGCCGCCAATACACCGCAGAAATCCCGTCATCATCCCGGGCCATACCGGTGATCACCATATCTTCAGAGATTACCTGCGCTTCCTGGGGCTGGTCAAGAATAACAAAGGGATTATCCGCTTCGGCATCCACCGTCACATTCAGAGGCGTCTCGAAGGTATCACCGTTTATATCGGTTACCCGGATAGAAAGGGTCACCCCCGCCTTGCTCATGGCGGTGAAATCAGAGACCAGGGTGAATTCGTATTTCCGGAAACTCGCCAGTATCTCAAGGGGGGTATAGCGGACGCCGTCGGTGGTATATTCAATGGCGGTGACCGGTGCATAGGAGAATACCCTGCCGGAGATCGTTGTGGACCCGTTAACCGGATCGCCGTTTTCTATAGGGGTTACGAAATGGACGTCCGGCGCCGTTACCGCCCGGTTCAGGGGCAAATACACCGGGATAGCGGGCAAATCCCCCTGGATGGTCCGCACTTCAACGTGGATGAGCCCTTCGTCAAAACTGTCCAGGGCGGGGGAGAATACAAAGCTGCCGTCCCGGTGGACGGACAGGGGCTGCCATCTTTCCTGTGGGCCAAGGCGGTATTCTATTTTGAAGGGACCGTTACGTTCCACCAGGGTCGCATAGGAAACTTCCTCAAACTCCTGGGTATCCCCATTGGAATCGGCGCCGGCAGCGAGGGCGTTGATAATATCAATATCGACACCTTCCAGGGCGGAGGCATCCAGACCGCCCCCGGAGCCGCGGGGGGTCCGCTGGGCAATATGACCCTGGATGTTGATTTTGTTACCCCGGATAAAGCCGTTAGCCTGATGGCTGGTTATTATTATGGGAGAAGGCCGGGGGTATGGGGTAGTATCCTCACGACGCCGGGTTTTATTGACCCGCAGCTTAACCCAGTCACCCAGGGTACCGTCCTCAGCCATTCCTCTAATCTGTATGGTACTCGTCCCCGGGAGAATCATATCCGGGGGAATCCGGAAGCCCGGCTTGGCGGGTAATTGCTCAACCCGGTCTGAAAAGATGATCGAGTCGGGGATAAAACCCGGGGCAATGTGCCCAAAGATGGACTGGTCCGGCTGGAGGTTGATGGTCCCCCCCGATGAGGGATGGTCTATTTCCACCACCGGCGTTCTATCCCTAACCTTGCGCCTATCCGTAAAAGTCCTATCCAGGATCGTTTTATTATTGTTTTTATCCACCGCCGTTAGCCGGAGTGCGGGCCGGCGGTTCTGATAGGAAATAAACAGATCAATAACCCAGTAGGGATCACCCTGCCGTATGGGGATATCCTTAGTTTCCCCCGCCCATTCATAGGAGAATGAGGAGAGCCCCACCGCATCGTAGACCCTTCCGGTAACCCGGATTACCCCCAGGGAATCCTCCCCATCCGTGGGGGTAAGGATCTCGATAACGGGCCTTTCATTGTCCACATAGAGCAGATACGGCTGGGTAGTGACGAGGCCGGTGGTATCCGTGGCCCGCAGTTGGAGGAAGACCTGGCCGTCATTTAATTTGGTGGTGTTGATGGGGACCGTAAAGGTGACCCGGTGAGGGTCCCGCCTATCCCTGGCAAGCTTCAAATCCGTAAAGGTGGCGCCCTCATCGGCACTGAACTCCACCCGGGTTATGCCGCTCATATCCGAGGCAAACCCCTGGTACTTTTGATTACCCGACACGGAGCGGCCGGTTTCCATATTGAGGAACTCCACCTGCGGCGGGGTATTATCATATAAAAAGGGTATGGTAAGTTCCGGCCCTTCACCCCTTTTAACATCCCAGGCACTAACATGCAGGGTATGTTTTCCCTCCTGGATACTGCCGGTGTAGAGGTGGTATTTCCAGAATACGCCGCCCTCCGCCGGAACCGGACCCTGATCGTCCAAGCGGACCGTGACCCGGTCTATATCAAAAATACCGTCGGTGGTCCCCAGAAAATCCATATCCCGGCGTATCACCGCGCCTACCCCGGGGTACGCAAGCCGGACCACCGGAAGTCCCACGTCGGGGGTCACCATGATAGTATAAGGGCCGTCCTCGGTTTCGTTTCCTGCGGCATCCCGGGCGCGGACGGTAAAGTGGTACTTCCCTTTTTTGAAGCCCGTAAGGTCGAATTCCTTCTGCCACAGTTCCTGCCCATCCACGTCCTGCCACGTTCCCGGGGACGGGGAGCGGTCTCCGGCGCCGCGCCCCCATAGGGGAAGGGCTAGAGCAAAGAAAATGCCAACCATGGAGAAGTTTCTAACAACCTGCCCGCCCATTTTTAACTCCTTATAGGCCAATCTCTTATAGTATATGGAAAAACGGCTTTTTTACAAGATCGGTAGAACGGGGACAAAACTGGAGGGGTCAGTATAGACTAAATGCCCGATATTACCGGCGCACAAACCTTCCCCTCATACAATTCCTTCGGGTACACCACGATCCCCAGCTTCTTCTCCAGCCGGGCCAAGCGCCGCATCTCCCCCTCATCCCCAAAGGTGGCCATGATCCCCCGTTTCCCCGCCCGGGCGGTGCGGCCGGCCCGGTGGATGTAGGCGTCGGGATCCTCGGCGGTGTCCAGGGCGATGATGTGGCTGATGTCCGGAATGTCCAGGCCCCGGGCGGCCAGGTCGCTGGCAACCAATACCGCCGCACGGCCCCGGCGGAAGTCGTCCATAGCCTGTTTACGCATCCTTTTATCCATATCTCCGTAAAGCCCCAGGGCGGGAATACCATGATATTGCAACTTGGAAACGATGTTCCCCACCTGGGCGCCACGGCCGGTAAAGACCAGCAGCCTGCCGGCTGCCGCTTTCCGGGAATGAAGGGCCGCCAGGAATGAGCGGAGGAGCCCTATCTTGTCACGCTCCTCGCAGAAAAACGCCCAGTGTTCTATCTTATCCCGGAGTATCTCGTTTTCATGGGTTTCTTCCGCTGCAATACTATTGCCTTCCCCCATGAGGGGAAGGAGCCGTTCCCGGCAGGATGGTGGCAGGGTGGCGGAACAGGCGGCAACTTGGGGCGTACTGGGGATCAGGGACACCAGTTCCCGGGTATCACCGTAGAGTTCATCCGCCGTTAGCCGGTCCGCCTCATCAAGGACCAGGAAGTCGAGCCCCGTCAAGCGCAGCTTCCCCATCCTGACCAACTGCAACACCCGTCCGGGGTTCCCCACTAAGAGGCGGGGCCTGTCCTTTTTTAGCGTTTCTATCTGCCGGCCCATCGCCGCAGACCCGATGAGAAGTCCTGTCTTAAAAGCAGCAAAGCCGGAAAGCAGGAATTCCGCCTCCCCTTTAATCTGGGAACAAAGCTCGTAGGTGGGCGCCAGGATCAAGGCCTTAGGCCCGGCGTCCACCGTGCTTTCCATCAGTTTCTGGAACACCGGAATCAGATAGGCGAAGGTCTTCCCGGTTCCGGTAGGGGAACTGAACAGCACATGCTCCCCTGCGAACAGCCGGGGTATCACCCGCCGCTGTATCTCCACAGGAGCCGTAATACCCCGTTCCGCAAGCCGCTCTATAAAAAAGGGGCTCACTCCGAGCCCCGCAAACCCGCTATCTCTATTCATGCTTCCCTACTTCTTCCTATATTCCTCGTACAGTGCAACCATGGAATCGATGAACCGGTCCACAGAATAATTGCGGGACAGCTCCTCCGACCGCTTGCCCATCCGTTCCCGTGTTTCTTTATCCGAGAGAACCTCTACCGCCTTTTCCCAGAGCAGCCGGTCGTCCTCCACCGCCCAGCCGTTATCACCGTTAATGATCATGTCCTCAATACTGACATCCGCAGCGGCCACCACCGGGAGCCCGGCGGCCATAGCTTCAATAAAGGTGATGGGATGCACCTCGCTGTGGGAGGCGCTCATAAAGAGGTCCGCGGCGGCGTAGACAAGGTTGATTTCATCCGGCCAATGGAGATAGCCCGTGAAAACCACGGCCCGGCTGATACCCAGCTCATACCCCTGGGCTTCCAGTTCCCGGCGATCCGGGCCGTCACCCACCAGGACCAGCTTCGCACGGGGACGGCGGGAGAGGATCTCCTTAAAGTTTTCCAGCAGGGAATAGACATTCTTCTCAAGCCCCAGGCGGCCCACAAAGACGATGAGCTCGTCATCCGGGGCAATGTTGAACCGCTGCCGCAGAGCCGCAGTATCCCTTTCTATGCGGGCCGAGCGTTCCAAAAACAGGGTAAGGTCTATGCCGTTCGGCGCAAGGCGTACCGGCCGGGGGTATTTAATCCTTTCCAGATAGTTCTTTATCTTGTTGGAAGGGGCCACCACACAGCGCTGGTTTCGCAGGACCTGCCGGAGATAGCCGGAAAGGTTCCTCTTTGCAAGCAGCTCCACCAGGAGGGGTGCGTAATAAAGATAGTCCGGATAATAGGTGTGGAGGGTGTGTATAGAAGGAATGTTCAGCTTCCGGCTTATCCGGCGGGAAGCCAGGTAGAGGCTGAACTCCGAATGGGTATGGATGATATCCAGGTTCAGGGGCCGGGCGATATCAATAATCTGTTTGTTGATAAAAACCCCCACCCGGTGCTGGGGTTCCTTGGGAAACCGGAAGGAGGCAACCCGGAAAACCCCCGCTTCCGGCACGGCGTTGGGATGCTGGACCGTAAAGATAAAGACCCGGTGACCCCGCGCCTCCAGCCCCGTCTTCAGTGCCCGCACCACCGTCACTATCCCGTTTACCTGGGGGGTATAGGTATCGCTAAAGATGCCAATATTCATACCCGGAGTATAGTATTTCTCAGGCCCTTTTGCTATGCTATCTCGCAATAAAGGAGTTGCATCGATGATTGGCATTATCTTTCTGGTGATTTTTCTTGCCCTGATGACGGGAATCGGCATTTGGGGGATGCGGAAGACAAAGACCCTGGGGGACTTCTTCCTGGGGGGGCGCACCCTGGGCCCCTGGGTATCGGCGGTGGCCTACGGGACATCCTACTTTTCGGCGGTTATCTTTATCGGCTTTGCGGGCACCCAGGGCTGGCAGTTCGGTATGAGCGCCCTGTGGATAGCCATTGGGAACGCGGTTATCGGCGCACTCGCCGCCTGGCTGGTCCTGGCCCGAAGAACCCGGCGCATGACCCAGAACCTGGACGCTATGACCATGCCGGAATACCTGCAAGAACGCTACGGGGCAAAACACCTCAAGCCCGTGGCTGCCTCAATTATCTTCTTCTTTCTATTACCCTACTCCGCCTCGGTCTTCAAGGGCCTGGGACATCTCTTTGAAGCGGTCTTCCACATCCCCTATGAATATGCCCTGCTTGTCATGATTGCCTTTACCGGGGTCTACCTGATCCTGGGGGGCTACTTCGCCATCGCCGTTACCGACTTTATCCAGGGGATCATCATGTTCGCCGGCGCCGGCGTAATGATTTACGTCCTTTCAAAACAGGGGGGCGGCTACTTCGAGATGGTGAAGAAGGTCACCGAGCTCTACCCCGCCCACGTACCCCCGGCAGGAGCGCCGCCGGTGCTTGGCATAAACCAGCCATCGGTACTAACGGTAATTTCCCTGGTATTCATGACCAGCTTCGGCACCTGGGGCCTCCCTCAAATGACGCAGAAGTTCTACGCCATCAGGAACGAGCAGGTAATCCCCAAGGCGGCCATCGTCACCACGGTCTTTGCCCTGATGATAGGCTTCGCGGCCTACTCCACCGGCGCCTTTGCCCACTTCTTCTTCACCATCGACACGGTGCCGAAAACCGGAACGGGGCGTATCCTCTACGACCTCATCGTCCCCACCCTGCTGACGGAACACCTCCCGGAGGTGCTTCTGGCGCTGATCATGCTCCTGGTTTTATCGGCCTCCATGTCCACCCTGTCCTCCCTGGTACTGGTGTCCTCCTCCTCGGTGGCCATCGACATGAACCCCAACCGGGCGGACACCAAAACCGGCAAGGACCATTCTGTCGCCATGATGCGGCTTCTTTCGGGGGTCTTCATCATCATTTCCTATTTTATATCCCGGTTCCAGATTAGTATTATTGTGTACCTCATGTCCCTGAGCTGGGGGGCGGTATCCGGTTCCTTTGCGGCGCCCTACATCCTGGGCCTCTACTCCAGGAAGGTTACCAAAGCTGCGGCCTACGCGGGGCTCCTTACGGGGCTGGGTGTGGAGATTGCGCTATTCTTCATCCTGGGGGCGTCCCGGTCCCCCCTGGCGGCGTCAATTGCCATCGTGGTTCCCTTTATGGTGGTGCCGGCAGTATCGCTGTTTACCGCGCCGCCGGATAAGGCGATTCTAGATAAGGCCTTTGAGGGAGTGTGAGGTGTGGATTTTCCCCCGTGACCTATGGTAGAATGATGGCATGAATGAACAAGCACTTTTAGGGGATGAGGCGGCTGCCCTTGGGGCCATCCACGCGGGGCTTTCCGCAGCCTACGGGTATCCCGGCACCCCCTCCACCGAAATAATGGAATATCTGATTGACAACGCGGAAGCCTTTCACGCTTCCTGGTGTACCAACGAAAAGACCGCCCTGGAAGCGGCCCTGGGGACCTCCTTCGCGGGGAAGCGAGCCATGGTAACCATGAAACATGTGGGGCTGAACGTGGCCGCAGACCCCCTGATGAACGGCTCATTGCTGGGGATCAAGGGGGGCCTCGTTATCGCCGTGGCGGACGATCCGGGGATGCACAGTTCCCAGAACGAGCAGGACTCCCGGTTCTACGCCGCCTTCGCCTTTATCCCCTGCCTGGAACCCCGGAACCAGCAGGAGGCCTATACCATGACCCGGGAGGCCTTTGACCTTTCCGAGCGCTTCGGAGTCCCGGTACTCCTGCGCATGTGTACCCGGCTTTCCCATGCCCGCGCTCAGATACGAACCGAACCGAAGCGGAATCAAAACCCTCTGTCTAAAACGGAGGACAAAACCCAGTGGATGCTCCTCCCGGCATACGCCAAGCGGAACTATATTTCGCTCATCGAAAAACAGACCGGCCTGGGGGAATGGTCGGCGGCCCACCCCGCCAATAAGCTGGAACTGGAGGGCCGGGATACCGGTCTGGCGGTGGTCACCTCCGGCCTGGGGGGGAACTACTACGAAGAAAACCTGGAGGACTTTGTCAAATCCCGTGGGGGGAAGATTCCTGCCCGGCTCCACATCGGGGCTTACCCGCTTCCGGAGGAATCCATCCGCAAACTCTGTGAAAAGGCGGAACGGGTTATCGTTATAGAAGAAGGCCAGCCGGTTATCGAAGAACGGCTCCGGGGAATCCTACCCCAGCGCATTACTATAGAAGGAAGATTGGGCGGCAATGCTACGGTAAACCGGACCGGGGAACTGGACCCGGATGTGGTTCGCCGGGGCCTGGGGCTACCCCCACGGGCGAATGTTCTTAGCGACGTCGGGGTCTCCTTGCCGAAACTGCCGAGCCGCCCTCCCCAGCTCTGCCAAGGCTGCCCCCACGCGGACAGCTACGAGACCATCAAGAAGGCGGTCCAGGAATTAGACGGCGCCGAGGGGCATCCCAACACGGCCCTTAACGCCGACATCGGCTGCTACGCCCTGGGGGCACTGCCCCCCTACTCCGTGCCGGAATCCATCGTCTGCATGGGGGCGTCGGTGGGCATGGCCCGTGGCGCGGCGGAAGCGGGGCTCAAATACGCCATCGGCATCATCGGGGACTCCACCTTCCTCCATTCGGGGATCACCGCGCTGATAGACGCCATCGCTGCCAACGCTCCCATGACCCTGGTTATCCTGGACAACTCCATCGTGGCCATGACCGGCTGTCAGCAGACCATGTTGGGCTCGGACAAACTCCGCCCCCTCATCC
>BNUX01000104.1 GCA_025997675.1 Spirochaetia bacterium
GATCACCGGCGCAGGCTGGGGATCGATGTTGTTAAAGTATTTTGCCGATGGCAGGGGAACCGAGTTCTTTAGGGGAGCTGCGGCGTCCCGGTATGTAAAGGGCCCCATTTCAAGGCCCGGCAACCCCGGAAACATAGGAGTGATAGTTGATGGGCCGGCCCACTTCCTCCTCAATATAGTCCAGCGCCTTCCGCTGTGCCCGTACCTGTTTCCTGGTAATGGGCACCCCGCCCACGCCCTGGGGCGTACCTTCCATGAGGCCGTCAATGTGGGACTGCCCGGCGGTACGGATAACCATGATATGATCCGCGCCGTGCCAGGCTGCCATTCGCATCCGGCGTATATCATCCTCAAAGCGCCCGGAGGCAATCTCCGTGGTGATCACCGGCGCAGGCTGGGGATCGATGTTGTTAAAGTATTTTGCCGATGGCAGGGGAACCGAGTTCTTTAGGGGAGCTGCGGCGTCCCGGTATGTAAAGGGCCCCATTTCAAGGCCCGGCGCGGGTGTCCGCCATGTCCAGCCCCGGCGTTTGGGCCGGTAGGTATCCAGGTCTTTAAGCAGATTTTCTATGTCCAACTTTTCGTTATGTTTCAAAGGGGTATCACTCATTTTACTCGCTCCTTAAATAAGGCAACAACTTCGTTCCAACCCTGGCCGGAAACCAACAATGCCCCGGCTTCCTTAATGGAAATGTTTTTTGATTTGGCCAGCTTATAAACCACCTGCCCCGCGCCCTTGCCCATGAGTCCCCGGTCAATGCAGCCGTCCACGATAGGTTTCGTGTCGGTGGACGCAATACCCATACGCAGCAGAACCGACCGCTCAATGGATGGCGAGGTGTTTTTAAGCCCCAGTTCCAGCAGGGGGTCCACCACCTTGGCGGTAAGCTCCCAGAAACGCCGGTACAATTCCTCATCGCTCAGTTTCGCAATGTGTTTCCGCCGTTCGGCAAAATCGTCCTGTCTTTTCATTTTAATCCTCACTTTACAATCTTTGCTTCTTCGCAAATCAAATCCCGCATATCCCCCATGATAACCCGCGGTACCGGAAGGCTTAACATGGTCTGCAGTCCCGGCCGCGCATTAATGATGTGGGGAATCATGTTGACGCACATAGCGATAGTGCCGATACCGCCGGGTACCTCCGGGGAATTGACCATGTTGATATTGGGGGTCCCCTTGATAATCACATAGTCCCCGGTCTTGACCCCCACCTGTTCCGGCTCAATCTGCTGGGGATGATCCATCTCTATCTTCACCTTCCCGTCAACATACCCATACCCCTTCATGGCGCAGCCCGCAACGTTCCCCGCCCGGGCAAACCCGTAGGGCGATTTCCGGTCCACATCCGTAACGATGGGTTCCATGGACTGCTTCACCTCATCCACCTTCCAGCCGATGGCATCCGCAATCATGTGGATGGATTCGTTGAAGCCCACGTGTCCCGCCAGCTTTCCTGTTTTTACCCCGTCGCGGAATTCATCTGCGGTGATTCCTATCCCCTGCTCTTCCATAACTGCGGGGCCAAAGGGAGAAAGACTGTTGACCCGCCGGGAAGTAATGTGTTCAACATCCCTGCAGCAGCCGGTCCACAGTATCACCAGGAGGTCCATGATAAGGCCGGGGTTGATTCCGGTGCCTAAAACAGACACGCCATTCGCCTTTGCTATGGCGTCAATCTGTTTTGCCAGTTCCGGTTCCTTAGCCTTAGGGTAGGCCATTTCCTCAGCGCTGGTGATGCAGTTGATTTTTCGTTCCAAAATAAACTTGATCCTATCAAAGGCCTTGCGGGTGAAGGAATCGGTGCAGAGCAGCACCACGTCGGCGGCCTTTTCGGTAATCACCGTTTCCGGCGCACCGATGATGACATCCGGCCTTTCCCCCCGGTTGTTGAATCCGGGAGAAAGGAAATCGTACATGCTTTTCCCGATTTTTCCCGGCCGGCCAACAACCCCGACGATGTCAACACCCTTCTTCTCCAAAAGCATTTCCGCCATACCGGACCCCATTGCTCCCAATCCCCAAATGATTACTTTTACCTTTTCCATCGAAACACCTGCTCCTCTGTTACAATATATACTAAGTTTCGTACAATTTTTCTTTCCTGTCAAATACATTTGTCAGAAATCGTCTTTACCGCAATAATACTGCATTTGCTGGTTACAGTATCTTTATGCGATTAAACAGGGAACGGCACCGGACTTTTCCGCATAAAGATACAAAATGTGTCGGGAAAGGTGAATAATTACTTTCGTATGGACTAAAATGTCTGTTTGTACTATATTTTATTAGGGAGAATTTGTAATGTATCCATTACTTACTATAAACATCGGAAAACTGCAGAGAAACCTTGCAACCCTCACCACTGCGGTACACGGGGCAGGCTGCTCGGTAATGATCGTAACCAAATCGTTCTGCGCCGACAAACGAATTGTAGAGATGCTGCTTTCGAATGATTCTGTGGATTATCTGGCCGATTCCCGTATACAAAATATACAAAGCTATGCGGGGAAGGGGAAAAAGACCGTCCTGCTCCGGCTGCCCCAGGAATGTGAAATACCGGAACTGGTTCGATATGCGGACATCAGTTTGAACTCCGAAACAGCAACCCTTCGCCTGATAAACGAGGAAGCGACCCGGCAGGGCAAGGTTCACCGGGTGGTGCTGATGATCGATTTGGGGGACCTTCGGGAGGGGCTTTACTTTGAAGATGAAGAGAAGATTTTCAATACGGTGGAACAGGTCCTGGGGATGAAGCATGTGGAGTTTTATGGGCTGGGAACCAATTTGACCTGTTACGGGGGGGTTATTCCAAAAAAAGAAAACCTGTCCATACTGACCGGCTGGGCGGACCGGATCTATGAAAAATTCGGCGTCCGTCCTGCTATGGTTTCCGGCGGTAATTCCAGTTCCTACTACCTGATCGAGCGGGGCGGGCTTCCGGCCGGCATCAACAACCTTCGCCTGGGTGAGTCCTTTGTCCTGGGAAATGAAACCGCATATGGCGGGCACATCGAAAACACCTGTGCCGACGCAGTGATACTGGAGGCGCAGATTATCGAACTCCGGACCAAGCGATCCCTGCCGGTGGGAGAACGGGGCGTCGATGCCTTTGGGGAAAAAAAGGTTATCCAGGACCGGGGAATGATCAAGCGGGGGATCCTCGCCATAGGCAGGCAGGATGTGGATACGGATAACATCATTCCTGTGGATCCAAAATTGACATCCTCGGTTCCAGTTCCGATCACCTCATCCTGGACCTTAGCGCCTCTGAGGGGGATTATAAGATAGGGGACACGATCCGCTTCACCCTAAAATACGGCGCACTGCTCCGGGCCTTTACCGGGAGCTACGTGCACCGGTGCTATATTTAAATAGTGACGAGCATTATCGCCTTGATCGTGTGTTTCCGGTTTTCCGCTTCGTCCCAGACGCGGCTTTGCGGACCGTCAATCACTTCGGCGGTCACCTCTTCACCACGGATTGCCGGGAGGCAGTGGAGAAAAATAGTATCCCTGCGGCCTGTCTTGTCCATGAGGGATTGATTGACCTGGTAGGGGCTTAAAAGCTTTACCCGTTCCGCTTTTATCGCCTCCTCTCCCATACTCGCCCAGACATCGGTATAAATCGCCGCGGCCCCTTCGACTTCCGCTATATCGGCGCTAATCCGTATCTTAGAGCCGGTTGCTGCGGCCAGGCCTTCGCATGTGCCTACCAAAACCGGATCGGGGTTGAGGCTGGGGGGAGTAACAATGGTAAAATGAATGCCCAGCTTGGCGCTTATCACCATCAGGGAACGGGCAACATTGTTCCTGCCATCACCCACAAAGCAGAGCTTCTTCCCCTTGGCGGGGCCGAAGTTTTCTTCTATAGTCTGCACATCCGCAAGAACCTGGGTGGGATGAAAATCATCGGTAAGGCCGTTGTACACCGGCACCCCGGAATACTTTGCCAGGGCTTCCACGGTGGACTGCTTGAAACCCCGGAACTGGATGGCGCTGTACATGCGGCCCAGGACCCGGGCGGTATCTTCGATGGATTCCTTTTCCCCCAGGTGGATATCCGCCGGCGAAAGGAACACCGGATGGCCCCCCTCCTCGCCCACGGCGGCCTCAAAGGAGCTTCGGGTCCGGGTAGAATGCTTCTCAAAAATCAGGGCCACGGTTTTCCCCGTAAAACGCTGGTGGGTTTCGCCCCGTTTCTTTTCGTCCTTGACCTGTTTGGAGAAATCAAGGAGGGTGCGAATTTCTTCGCCCGTATAATCAAGCCAGGTAAGCAGGGAACGGCCCTTAAAGGTGTTTATATCCATAATGGCTCTATGGTAGCGGCTATCCTGATATCCTGTCAAGGGCGCCACGAGGGTCGCATATCGCTTCCCCCCTAAAAAAAACTATTGACAAGCCGTTATACTAATGTTATACTCATCATATGAAAACAGCAATATCTTTACCGGATACGGTGTATTTTGAAGCAGAGGAAACAGCGCGAACTCTGGGTATCCCAAGAAATACCTTATATGTAAATGCATTGGTGGAATATTTGCAGAAAAATAATCGCAAAAATATTACCAAAAAATTAAATGAGGTATATACCGATGATTATTATAAAGAATTATCTCATTGAATTAAAAGATAAAAACACTACTGATTTAGAGACGGCTCTGCCATCGGCCTTGCTGCGTGATCTTAATGGCACACTTGACTGAAAAATCTTGGGAATATATACTAACGATATGGATGATTTGGAAGGGAAAGTAAGCACTATAAGGGAATCCATCCTTAAATTTGTACCGGCTAGGTATATTTATCTTTTTGGCTCCTATGCCTACGGCAACCCAACGGAAAAAAGTGATATAGATATTTATGTAGTAACGCCGGATAATATAAACAATTTTTCGGAACTATACGCAAAAATCGTTGGGGATTTAAGAGAGAAGGAAATATTTTTTATTGATTTATTATTTGGCAGGGAAAGTGTTTTTAATGCGAGAAAGGGAAAAAATATTTTTGAAAAGACCATTCTGCAAAAAGGAAAAATTATTTATGGAAATTGAAGATGTAATGGAATGGATACAGCTTGCGGATGATGATCTTGATTCCGCAAAAATATTGAACGAAGCATTGCGAAAACATAATGAAATTATATGCTATCATTGTGCTCAGTCAACAGAAAAATATTTGAAGGCTTATTTGACTTGGAAAGATACGGTGCCGGAAAAAACTCATAATTTGTTATTTTTGAATAAATTGTGCATAGAAAAGGATAATGAATTTCAAAAAATAAATACCTTATGTGATTTTCTCAATAGGTTTGCTAATGATATACGTTATCCGCATAAATATGAAGTAATTGAAAATGATATAGATTTTTCTATCAATGCTGTTGAAACAATTAGAAATATAAAACCAATAATCGAAATAATAAAATTTAATGATAAAAAATAGTTTTGAAAAAACCATTCTGCAAAAAGGGAGGCGGCCGGGCAAAAATGGCGCCCGGCTGCCTTTCGATTAGGTTTTCTTTAGGTAATCACGATGGTTACCGGGTCGCTCCAGGGGCCCGGGCCGGTGTGGTTGATATAGCGGGCGTAGACGACTATCTCCCGGGTCTTTTCCGTGGGGGGGACTTCGATGGAAGCGGTGGCGCTAAAGGAGGCAATGCTATGGATGTGGAGGATTTCTCTAGCCGCCGGAAAGGTGCCGTCCGCGTTTTTATAGTCCCAAAGGGCTTCAAGGATATTGGCAAAGGCCACCAAACCGGTTCCGGCCACGCCTTGACACCGGGTGTGGACCTTGATAAATCCGCCGGGCTTTCCGGTAAGGCTTACGATGGGGCTTACTTCAATCTTCCCTCCGCCGGCGGCGCTCGGTTTGGGAAACCCTGCATCGATCAGGTTCCCTGCCGACCAGTTCTTGTTCGGGCGGACCCAGCTGCCTATAAAGTCATCAAGGGCGCTTATGAGGGCGGCCTTTGCCGCGTCCTTCACGGCTACATCGCCACTGCCGAAGTTACCATCCTCGGCCACCTTTAGGAAGGCAACCTTGTAGGGAGCAAAAACCGCCTGTAGAGCATCTATCGCCAGTGTCGGGATGGCGAGCCGGGGCCCATGCACCATACAATACACTATCATCCCTTCCACAAACAGCAGTAACATGCCATCTGATAAACCCAAATAAAACGAATACAACATACCTGTTCTCCTTTCACTCAATATGCGGCCTGTCTACACCGGTAGACGGCCTGTTTTCACCTCAAGACGCCGTGTCCTAACCTTAGGATGCCGCATTTTAACCTTAGGATGCCACGTCCTAACCTTAGGATGCCGCATTTTAACCTTAGGATGCCACGTCCTAACCTTAGGACGCCGCATTTTAACCTTAGGATGCCACGTCCTAACCTTAGGACGCCGCATTTTAACCTTAGGACGCCACATCCTAACCTTAGGACGACTTTTCTCCACCAATCTGATAAGGGGTAAATTACGAAAGGAGGGTTCCAAGGACCTTCACGTAAGGTACGGGTACCCCGGACTTCGTGTCGGGATAGGGGGCCGGTCCACCAGGGGACTTTATGGGTCCCGGCATCACCGCCTGCGCGAAGGGGCGGTGTGGACCAATCAGACCAAGGTCTGGGATCCTCAGGCGCCCGTTCGTTTTTTAATCAAGGTAGAAACCCGCCGCCTATACAGGAGGCGGGTTTCGTTCACATTACGCGACTACTCTCGCGTACAGAGGTGTCGATTACCAAGCACCCGCTTCCCAAGCGGGGCCGGTTTTGCTTTGCAGCTTGAGGCCTGCGGTTAAGATGCCGTTGTTGCCAGCATAAGCTGTGTTGGCAGTTGGAAGTGTAGAACCAAGAGTACCCCATACGCCATCCGCAGTCCCGATGCCATTAACATTGCCGGTGCCTAACTTAGCTAACGGCTTGAACTCTACTTTCGCATTCGCTGTGGCGGTGGAAGCGGTGAATAGGCCGGCGGATGATGTGCCGAACGTAACCCCGCTCTTTTCGCCGATGGTCAGGAAGCCTACTGTTGACGCAGGGGTCCCTGCACCAACCTTAAAAACCGCGGCGTTCCCTATAGCTAAGGTTGCGCCGCCACCGGCCAGGCCGGTGATGGCGGTGGCACCGGCTGTGCTGGCGTAGTCACCTGCGGCCAGGCTAATGCCGTCCGTGCCGCCCACTACAACGCTCGCGTCCGCGGGAATGGTAAGGATTCCCGTCGCGACAAAGGAAATGGAACCACGTCCGGTGGCGCTGTTGGCCACGGTTACTGCGGCGGTTCCAGTGGTAACGCCCACGCCCGCGCCCGTAATGACGAGATCGCCTGCGGTTAGCCTTCCGACGATAACAAACGAATTCGAATTGGCGTTGGCGAATGACCCGCTTGGTGCAATGATCATATCGCCGTTAACGGTAATATTTCCAGCGCCTACTCCGGATATCGAATCGATAATAAGTTCATCGCCCACGATAACCGTGGCAGGGCTCGTCATAGAGGAGCTTGCGACGCCAATTTTCAGCTTATAGCCGGTACCGGTTGAGGGGAATGCCGCACCGCTGGTAATTGCCGCTATGTTTGTCAGTTGGTTGTGTGCTTCCCAGCCCGGTTGGCCGGCCGCGATGTCCCCTACCGGGACGCCCAGCCAAGCGTTGCCCTGCAAGGTAACCGTGCCGGCATCTTTAGACAGGGTTGTGGCAGTGGTCTTGACTAATTTGCCGATCGTCTTCGCGATAATAGCGCCGTCAGTGTCTGCGTCGGCGATGGAGTCAAAGGTAGACAGGGTAGCGCCGTTCCTGACGGTGACAGTGGAGCCGGGGTTTACCGTAAGGGTTGCGCCGGTGGGGATGTGCAGGGTTGCTTTGTCATACACGGTGAGCGTGCCGCTCACTTCCAGGCTGCCTCCGCCGACTGTCGCCTTGCCGCTGATAATGAGGAGCGTTCCGCCGCTTTCGACCTTCACAAGACCGCTTGTTCCCAGTGTCGCATCTACCGGTACCACAAGCGTCTTCCCCGACGCAATGGTGAGACCGGTGCCGCCGGAGTCGGATCCCGTCAGGTACACCTTGTTTATGCCCATATCAAACAAGCCCTTGACGGCGGCAAAGTCGTCTGCGGGGGTGTAGCCCTCCGTCCCCGTACCGCCACCATTCCCTTTCTGTCCTCTGTCTCCATGCGCACCAGTCGCGCCAGGCGCACCGACTTCTGCTTCTGTTTTGCTTTCGCATCCAACTAAAGATACT